>NZ_JAHUTS010000008.1:0-231846 GCF_019209835.1 Enterovibrio paralichthyis
AGGAGGCGATACATCATGTGTTGCCCATTAAGCGAGAAGATCGAATATACCCGAGAGCCGTGAAGCCTAAGGCAAAGAAATACCCCAATAAAAAGAAAGCCAGTCAGCTTAACTGACTGGCATTAGGCATCAGGCCTGCTTTTTTCTTTTAGTGCTTCCGTCATAGGACTACTGTCCAAACCGCGCTTTCTCTTCTTTTTCAACCTGTGACAGTTTTTTCAGTCCAAGCCCCAGCTCTTTGCCTTTGCGTTTGGCGTAGTAAATATTGGCGACAAACGAAATGGATGTCAGGAGCAATTCCACCAATGCCAGAAGGCGCTCACCTTCATCAACCCAAAGCAGGGTCAGGGCATGGAGGAAGTAAAACATCAGTACAAAGTTGGCCCAGGCGTGAGTGTAAGGTTTGCCTTGCAAAATACCTTTGAGCGGGAACAGCAGCGGTATAAGCCAGGCGATGGTAACGCCATATGGATTAATGTGCGGATGAGGGGAAATAAAAGCGTGCCACAATGCGACCCAGACAATCAGAGACAGGTACGCGCCCAAAGCAAGCGGACGCAGGGTTGAACTTGAAGAAAACAACGGATAACTCCTTTTATCAATCTTTGAGGCGCGAGGCGATATGTGCCAGTCGGCGACCTGCAGCCAGTGCAAGGCTTTTTTCATCTGCATCGGCAGTGCGGCGATCCTCTGCCGTTACATGGGAAGGGCCATAGGGTGAACCACCACCCTGGGTAGTATGAAGTGCCGGTTCAGAGTGAGGCAGGCCGACTATCACCATGCCATGGTGCAGTAACGGCAGCATCATCGATTGCAGGGTGGTTTCCTGTCCACCGTGCAGCATGGAGCCGGATGTAAACACCATGGCGGGTTTGCCAATCAGCGTTCCTGCCAGCCATGCTTTGGCGCTGCTATCAATGAAATGCTTGAGTGGCGCTGCCATATTGCCAAAACGTACCGGGCTCCCCATGGCTAACCCATCGCACGTGGCAAGATCTTCCAGCGTGACCAGAGGGTCTGACGGCTCACTCGCGGGTAATGGCTCACCGGCAGAAGCGATCTCTGGCACGGTGCGCAGTTTGGCAACTGCACCCTTAGCCTCAATACCCCGGGCGATCAGGCGGGCGATATTCCGCGTCCCGCCATGTCGGCTGTAGTAGAGAACCAGTATCTCTGTCATTACAGGATAGTAAGCACGTTTTCCGGTGGACGGCCCATCGCCGCTTTGCCGTTAGCGACCACAATCGGACGCTCGATCAGTTTTGGATTCTCCACCATGGCCAGGATCAGCTGTTCATCAGAGGCATCGGCCAGTTGAAGTTCCTTATACAGGTCTTCTTTTGTGCGCATCATTTGGCGCGGGGAGTCGAAACCCAGTTGAGCCTGCAGCGTTTTGATAGTTTCCGCTGAAGGTGGGGTGTCCAGATAGGCCACAACGTCAGGGGTAATGCCACGCTCTTCCAGCAGTGCCAGTGTTTGTCGGCTCTTGGAGCAGCGTGAGTTGTGGTAAATGGTGACTGACATGAGAACTCCTTTTTGAACGCAAGGTGCTGCGTTTTCTTGTTTTGGATTATTCGGCTTAACGTTCCAACTGGGCGTAACGTGCTTCCTGCACCCGCAGTTGGTCAATACGTGCATCGTAACGGGCTTGATCAAGGCTGCCAAGATCCACCAGTTGGCTCGCTTGTGTGTAATTGTTAATGGCTTTCGGCCAACGCCCCTGTAAGGCATAAATTTCCGCCTGTGCCGCCAAGGCACCATGGCGGACACCATCGCTGTCGTACGCTTCCTGCAGCAGTGACCAGCCATTGATGTCGGTCGGGAAGCGGTGGGTGTATTTCACTAACCCGCCGATGGCCTGTTTAAATCTCCCGGCTTTCACCAGCACATAGTCGCGGTTTATCAGTAAGACACGGTTTGCCGGCTGGCTTTCGAGAGCCTTGTTCAGACGCTTGAGCGCGCTGTCATACTGTTTTTGAGCCACGTCGAGATCGGTCGCCGCATCGAGGTAAAAAAGGTTGTTAGGCTGCACTTTCAGCAGGGGGTTGATCAGCGCTTCGGCTTTGGCAAATTCGCGACGGTCGATGTTGACCAATGCCTTGCCATAATTCAGTGACTGTGCTTGAGCGGGAGACGCATTTTTTAGTTCGCGGTCAAACCAGTCTTCCGCCGCTGCTGGCTCAATACCTGCGAAACGGGCAATCACCCGCGCCCGTGCCAAATGGTATTCCGGTGAAAGCGGGACAGTGTGTTGCGGATATTGCTGGGCGCGGATTCGAGAATCAGTGATCCGGGAGTCCGGCAATGGGTGCGTCAGCAAAAACTGTGGCGGTTTGGTCGCAAAGCGGTACTGGTCAGCCATACGGGTGAAAAAGCGGGGCATCGCATTCACATCAAAGCCGGAGCGGGACAGGGTATCCAGACCAATGCGGTCAGCTTCTTTTTCGTTGCTGCGGGTGTAGTTGATCTGTCCCTGAATAGACGCTGCCGTGGTTGCCTGTGCCGCGGCAATGCCTGCCTGCGGTGCGGCGATTGCCAGCATCAGCGAGCCGATCAGGGCTGCCATGGTTAGCGGTGTTTGCCGCGCCTGCTCTTCCATGGCGCGTGCAAGGTGGCGCTGGGTTAAGTGGGCTATCTCATGGGCAACCACAGAAGCGAGTTCGCTTTCTGTCTGGGCGTGTAAAAACAGGCCAGTATGCAAGGCGACATGACCACCAAAAAAAGCAAAGGCGTTGATGTCACGATTACGGATCAGAAAAAACTCAAAAGGTGTCTTAACATCGTTGGCATTGGCAACCAGTTTGGCGCCCAGTGCAGAGACATAGTCTGACATCAGCGGATCGTTGACGATGGGCTGACTGCTGCGAAGCATACGCATGTAAGCATCGCCATACTCTATTTCTTTTTCTACGCTCAGAGTGCCAGCCGCGACGGTGCCAATGTCTGGGAGATCGTTATAGGAAGTCGCCATTGCCGGAGAGGAAAGGGCAATCGACGCGATGAGCAGGCTGGTAGTGGCTTTCTTGAAAAGCTGCATGACAGAAATTGGTGCCTCCAGCACGCAAAAATCGGACGGTGGTGTATTGATAGACAACACGGCAGGCAAGAGGTTCTGACTTTGCCAACGATTGAGTATACAATGCCGACGATAATAGCGGTCAGTGAGAAAGAATGGAAATTCAATCCCTTGATTTGCGCGAGCAGCGCTGCCCAATGGCGCTGCTGCTGGCAAAAAGAGCTTGCGCGCTGTTAGGGCAGGGACAGCAGCTAGCGCTCTATGTTACGGACAACGGTGCGTTGAAGGACATCCCCCGTTACCTCGAGAGTAATGGGTTTGTGTTTGAACGTCGGCGTTTACATGATGCGACGGTATTTAACGTCACCAAACTTTAAAACAGGATTTTACATGCTAGAAATGCTCAACCGTTGGTATCAACGACGGTTCTCAGACCCGCACGCCGTCAGCCTGATCGCGTTGCTGGTTGTCGGTTTCATTGTCATTTACTTTTTCGGCAACCTGCTGGCTCCGTTACTGGTCGCTATTGTTCTGGCTTACCTGTTGGAGTGGCCGGTCATGAAACTGGTCAAGGTAGGGCTGAACCGCACCATATCTGTCGTGGTGGTGCTTACCCTGTTTGTCGGTTTTATGCTGCTGGCATCCTTTGGCTTGATGCCAACTATCTGGACGCAGGTGGTGAACCTGACAGCAGATATTCCCACCATGTTCAACGACTTCCAGCGTTATTTGTCCCATCTGCCGCAGGAGTATCCTGACCTTATCCAACCTCAAATGGTGAACACCTTTATTGATACCGTGCAAAGCCGGGTATTGGGGCTGGGTGAAACCGTGGTGAAAGGCTCGCTTTCTTCTTTGGTCAGCCTTGCTGCGCTGGCCATTTATCTGATCCTGGTGCCGCTGCTGGTCTTTTTCCTGCTCAAAGACAAAGAGCAGATGTTATCGTCATTCAAGGCTGTTTTGCCGCGTAACCGTCGCCTGACCAACAAGGTCGCGGTGGAAATGAATGAGCAAATTTCCAACTACATCCGCGGAAAAGTCACCGAGATTATTATTGTCGGTATCGCGAGCTACATTACTTTCGCGGTGCTGGATCTTCGCTATGCAGCACTGCTTAGTGTGGCAACTGGTCTTTCTGTGCTGATCCCATACATCGGTGCTGCAGCAGTGACAGTACCTATTTTTATCGTGGCACTCTTCCAGTGGGGAGTAAGCCCGGATCTTTGGTACCTGATGCTGGCGTACGGCATTATCCAAGCGCTGGATGGCAATGTGCTGGTACCGGTACTGTTTTCAGAAGCGGTTAACCTGCACCCTGTCGCAATCATCGTCGCTGTGTTGGTGTTTGGTGGTTTGTGGGGGTTTTGGGGCGTCTTCTTTGCGATCCCACTTGCAACTCTGGTTAAAGCGGTATGGAACGCCTTGCCGTCGCAAGAGTCTGAAGATGAAGCGATGGCAGAATCAAACCGCTAAAATGATCTGAGAGTTACGATCAGAAGTATTGATTAGAGACCTGAGTGAAGGTCTCTTTATCTTTCTGCTGTAAAAAGTTATTCGCTATCAAGCATGGTGAAATCAGTTAGGCCTAAAAGTTAAATATATAAAAATGACAGATACGATCAGTTTGGGTGGGAAAGAAAACGTGGTGAACGAGAATCGTCCCTTTACCGTCGGCATCGTTGGCGGTGGTGTTGCCGGCTCAACGGCTGCGCTTAAACTTGCCGGTGTTGGCATAAATACAGTGCTGTTTGAAGCTGGTCGAAGCCTGGTCAGCGGCCCGCCTATTTGTCACCTTCATGCCGGTGGCAACCTTTATCGCGAAATCTCTGAGGCGCAGTGTATTGCGCTGCTGGAGCAATCCATTGCGACCGTGCGAGCTTATCCGCATGCCATGAACCGCCGCCCGACCGTGATTGCTGTCCCGGTATCAGACGACGGAGAACCTGCGCACCTGTTGCCACGCCTGGAAGCGTTGACGGCGCACTATCGTAAGCTGATTGAAGACGATGCGGAAAATGCTGTGCTGGGTCACCCGGACCAATACTTCACCCTGTTCTTTAAAGCTGACATGGAGCATCTCGCCACCCAGCCTTTGCCATCGTCACCGACCACGGCGCAGGAGTGGATGATCCCTCTCGCGCATTACATGCCATTGGACAATTTCAAGTATCCGCTGGTGGTTGTGCAGGAATACGGATTGAGTGTGTTCCGCCTTGCAGCAACGGCGTCGCTGGCACTGGATCAGTCTCCACTGTGTGACGTGAAATTTGGCCACCGTGTTGAAGCGCTGACAGAAACGGAAAATGGCTGGCTGGTGGAAAGCCGTGACGAAAACGGTGAGCGATGCATTGAGCAGGTCGACTACCTGGTCAACGCTGCCGGATTCCGTACCGGTCAGTTGGACGACATGGCAAATACTCCGCGCCAGCGTTGGGTCGAATACAAAGCCGCCTATGTGGCGCACTGGCCGTCACAGCCGGGCCTCTGGCCGGAAGTGATTGTGCATGGCGAGCGCGGCACCCCGAATGGTATGGCGCAGTTTACGCCTTACCCCCAAGGATTTGTGCAACTGCATGGAATGACGCAGGACATTACCTTGTTTGATGGTGGTCTGGTGCAAAGCAGCAGTGCATCGGCCCAGCCGCTATTGCCGGTTGATATGGTGCAAAAAGCCGACGGTGACTGGTCATGGGATGAAATCCGTGAACGGACGCAAAGGGCGATCAGCCACTTTACCCGTTGGTTGCCGGATTTCGAGCAGGCAGAAGTCGGGGGGCGGCCATTATGCGGTGCGCAGCAAATTCCGGGCAATGACCCGACACTGCGTGCGGCGGATGCGTCATTTGAAGGTGAACGCTATGCCCGTATTGAGCTGGTGAAAGCCTCATCCGCGTTGCAGGCTGCAGATCGCATCCTTGCCCACATTGAACAGCAAGGTTTGGCGAGCCTGCCTGAAGACTGGCAGGATCCGACCCTACCGCTGACTCTGTCCCAGTCGGCTGAAGAAGTGGTTGAGAAAGGCAAAGCGTTGGCATTTGAACGCGGCTATCCAGAAGCATTGGCAATGCCGTTTCCCGCATCCTTGATGGTCTAGGGCTCTGAGCGTGACAGAATTTAAAAAGCCGTCTTGAAGACGGCTTTTTCACGTAAGGCGGAAAGGTTATTCACCTTTGAGATAATTGATCACCACATCGTGATGGTCTTTGGTTTTGAATTTGTCGAAGACATGCTCAACCACACCATTTTCATCAATCAGGAAGCTGATGCGGTGAATGCCGTCATACTCTTTACCCATGAACTTTTTCGGGCCCCACACGCCAAAGGCATCAGCCACCGCATGGTCTTCATCGCTCAGCAGGGTAAAGTTGAGCTCTTTCTTGTATTCAAAGTTTTTAAGCTTTTTCACCGGATCAGGGCTAAGGCCCAGCACTACGGTATTCAGTGCATCCAGTTCCGCCTTGCTGTCACGCAGTGAGCATGCCTGGGTAGTGCAACCTGGCGTCAGCGCTTTCGGGTAAAAATAAACCAGTACCTTGTTTTTGCCTTTGAACTGGCTGAGCGAGACAGTGTTTCCATTTTGATCTTGCAGTGAGAACTCAGGGGCGGCAACGCCGGCTTTCAACATTTGCATTTTTCTTCCTTTTCTCCGTTTTTATTCTGTGCCCGCACAACTGCCCGCGACCTTCAAAGCGTCGCAATAGAATGCAGATAAGCGGCTGTGGTGACGGGCAATACGTTGGTTAGCACGATATCGTTCATTTTCACGGTGATCAACCGCTCAAACACGGGGAGAAGGCGGGTGTGCGACGCTTGTTTTTGCCTGTCGCCAAAAGTACCATGGGTCAAAACGCGTTTTTGGAGATGGAAATGTTTTCAGGAAGTATCGTGGCTTTGGTCACACCGATGGATAGCTCTGGTGAAGTCGATTACGCCAGTTTGAAAAATCTTGTCGATTTTCACGTTAATGCAGGCACAGACGCGATTGTCTCAGTCGGCACAACCGGTGAATCCGCGACTGTCACCGTCGAAGAGCACATCAAGATTGTTCTGAAAACGTTGGAATTTGCTGATGGGCGTATCCCGGTGATCGCCGGTACTGGCGCTAACGCCACCCACGAAGCCATCACTTTCAGCAAAATGTTTGCTGGCTCCGGCATCGCAGGTTGCCTGAGTGTGGTGCCTTATTACAACAAACCCTCACAGGAAGGTTTGTTCCAGCACTTCAAAGCCATTTCTGAATCTACCGAACTACCGCAGGTCCTTTACAACGTACCGGGTCGCACCGTTGCTGACATGAAACCAGAAACCGTTGCGCGTCTGGCTGAGTTTGAAAACATCGTTGGCATCAAAGATGCGACCGGTGATTTGTCGCGTGTGCGCCTGCACCGTGAACTTTGTGGCGAAGATTTTATCTTACTGAGTGGTGACGACATGACTGGCCTCGATTTTATCGAAGCGGGCGGTCATGGTGTGATTTCTGTTACCAACAACATTGCAGCTGCGCAGATGGCCCGTATGGTGAAACTGGCGCTGGCTGGCGAAATGGACGAAGCCCGTTCCATCAATGAAAAATTGATCCCGCTGCATAAAGATTTATTCGTGGAAGCGAACCCAATCCCAGTGAAATGGGCATTGCATGAAATGGGCCTGATTGCGGACGGTACGTTGCGTCTGCCACTGACCGAACTGGATGCAGCGCTGCGTCCTACGGTTAAGCAGGCTCTGCTGGATGCAGGCGTGCTGTAACGCTGGGTTGGAGTATTAATGAAACCTGTTTTTAAACTGAGCCTGAGTGCATTGATGGTCGCTTCCTTGGCGGCCTGCTCGGGCGGTGATTCGCGCCGTCAGGCGTCAGATGATTTTAAGTACCTTGAAACGCCGCCATTGTCACAATGGCAAAACCTGCCGGATCAACAACCTGAGTTTTCCGGTGCCTACGGTATTCCACAGCGAGAATTCATTGGCCCATTGGGTCAGCAGGTAGACATTCGTCCACCGCAGCAGATTCTGGAGCTGATCCCCGGTGCCCGCTACGAGCGTGATGCAGAAGGCGTAACCATCTGGTTGCCACGTGCCGAGCAAGCACAGCGTCTGTGGCAAACGATTGATTCTATGGTGGCGGATGCACAGATCCCTGTGCGTACCTCATCACCGGACGGCATTGAAACTGACTGGCTGACCTGGACTATCGAAGACGATGATGAAGTGATTGAATCCCGGTATGTGGTGACACCACAGGAAATCCGCGGCCGTCATGGTCTTCGTATGCAGATGGTAGAGTGGAAACGCAATGGTTCTTCCGATGGCCTGACTGCAGCATCCAAAGACCGCTACAACGCGCAGATGGCGAACTTTATTACTGCACGTTACGACTCTGAGCTGCGTGAAGAAGCTCGAATCCGCGCCCAGGAGCTGGTGAAGAATATTCCAGTCAGCCTTGGCAAAGACCGCAGTGGCCTGCCGGTGATCATCGCCCGCGCACCGTATGATGTGTTCTGGGAACGCCTGCCAAACATTCTGGATAAGCTTGGCTTTACCATTGAAGACCGTAACCGTTCACAAGGTACGCTGACGTTGGAATACAAAGCGCCGGATGAAGAGGTTTGGGAAGAACTGGTTGTTGAGCCACTTCAGTTGAGTCGCGGTAAATACAGCATCCTGCTGGGTGACTTGGGTAACCGTACGTCGATTAACGTGACGGACAGTGCTGGAAAACCAGTCAGCGAAGAAGCGCTGGCAAGCCTGGCTCCTGTGTTGGGTGCGGCGATTGAGAAATTGAACCGTAACTGACGGTTGGAACAAACGATGAGAGGACGCCTGGGCGTCCTCTTTTTTTATCTGGGTGCTGGAAAAAGACGTGGGCGCTTAGTCCACCAGCCCGTATTCCTGCTTCAGGATATCGACAATTTCCTGTTTCGGGTTATTGCTAAGATGCAGTGTCTGTCCAGTGATCTTTTCGGCAATGCCCACATAGGTGCGGGAAATATCCATCAAGGACTCCACGGGCAAGGCGTTATCACGTGCCAGCGCTTCGCGCTCAGGCATACGGTCTTTGTTCAACAGGATATCTGGATCCGGGAAGTGATTAAGCAGGAACTGGCGGAAACCCTCCTTAGAGTTTTCGACGATGTTGCCCGTTGCATATTCTTTTGCATCCCAGATACGTGATGAGTCCGGTGTACCCACCTCATCCATGTAGATCAGCTTTTCGTTGCCGTTGGCATCAGTGACATAACCAAATTCAAATTTGGTGTCGACGAAGATTTGTCCCACTTCTTCCAGCGCCTGGCTAATCACGCCAAAGCCCTCTTTCAGCAAGGTTTCATAGCGGGCGATATCATCGGCAGAGGAGAAATTGAATGCGGCGAAGTTATCTTCGATGTTTTTGCGGGTAATGTTTACATCATCCGCTTCTGGCACGCCTGGGATCCCTTTGAGGATGCCTTTGGTGGACGGGGTGATGAGAAGCTCCGGCAATGCTTTGTCTTTTTCGAGTCCATTCGGCAGGTCGATACCGCAAAACTCGCGTTCGCCTTTGGCGTATGCGCGCCACATGGAACCAGTAATGTACTTGCGGCAAATTGCCTCAATTTTTACCGGTTTGGCTTTTTGTACAATCCAGACGAAAGGATGGGGAATATCCAGGATGTGGCTGTCAGCTAACCCGTTTTCTTTGAACAGCTTAAACCAGTGATTGGAGATGGCGTTCAGTGCTGCGCCTTTTCCCGGCACACCCTTCAGGCCGCCTTCTGCATGCCAGATACAATCGAACGCGGATATACGGTCGCTGATCACCATGATCGCAAGAGGCGCATCCGGCGCAACGTTATAGCCTTTTTCTTTGATCAGACGTTGGCTGTCTGCTTCGGTCAGCCAGTAGACAGAACGGACTTTACCGCTGTGAACCGGAAGATGGGTACGAATGGGAAGATCGTCGTTAACGGCAAGAACTTGATCAGCAAGGCTCATTGAGACATTCCTATCTAAAGCTGAGCCGGTCAGAAAGACCAGAAGGTTGACCGGCAAACTGCGTACAATTAGCGATGAGAGGGGGATTCCTTCACTCTCATTCTCCGAACGCGAGCATCATACCAGAACTGAAATACGGCCGTTACTGAAAACGCAAACGTTTGCTTAAAAAATTTGGGCGACAAAAAAGGCAGCCTTCACTGCCTTTGTGATCACCAGGATTATGACTTGTTCTGGTCATCATCGTCGCCGTTTCCTGTCTTGGTATCGGCACTTTTGGACTGCTCGTCTTTCGGTTTGATTTTGTCTTTCATACCGAATTTGGCATTGGCGGTATATTTCAGGGCCATGATGTTGCTGACCACGACGGCAACCACAATAAAGATGATCACGTACGGGTTAGTCAGTATGTCCATTGTCAGGCCTCGCTCACATTGGTGATGTATTGAGAATATATCCAATCCAGTTCGGCAAGGACAGCCTCACGCCCGGCAACAGCTGAAGATGCGATCACAGTCGACAGCAACGCCGGCGTTAATGCCGTCAGGTATTGCTGTGCTGTTTCCCGGTGGCTGATATGCCAGGGTTCAACAGCTACGCCGCCCAAATCTTTTTGGTAGGGACGATAAAACCCGAAAGCGGTGAGGTTGTCGGTCAGCCAGTCGGCAAACGGTGTCTGGTGCCCCTGGGTGTACTCCCAGGGTTCAAGCTGGAGCGATACCCCTTCGGGCAACAGGTTTTTGGCATAGATATCCAAATCGGTTCCCCAGTGGTGGCGGCTACCACCCGGCAAAGCAGACCAACGCAGGATTGCCAGAATCTTTTCTCTGTCCGTAAAGGTAGAGATATCCAGTGCCTGACCGTTGTCATCCAGCACCGCCCTTTGTCCCTCAAATTTGAGGTTCCAGATGAGTTGCTGGCGTTCAAAATCGCGAAAGCTACTCGCCACCGCAAGTTCAAACCCGGCGGATTTGGCGGCGGCTTTCAGGTTCAGAAAATCCCCCATGACATCCCGGTGCATCAGGCAGCCATCGACGTCGGTCAAATGGCTGCGTGTCTGGCCTGTCAGTACCTCAGGAGTCAGCGTCATCAACCCAGCACTTTCTCCAGCACTTTCTGGTACATGTCGGTCAGCTTTTCCAGATCGGCGATTTTCACACACTCGTTCACCTTGTGAATGGTGGCATTAACCGGCCCAAGTTCAATCACCTGACTGCCCATCTGCGCGATAAAGCGGCCATCAGATGTGCCCCCGGTTGTTAGAAGTTGTGGCTTTTCATGGTTCACTTCATCCACAGCTTCGACCACGGCATCCAGCAGAGAACCTGCGTCGGTTAAAAACGGTTTGCCGTTAAAGGTCCACTTAAGATTATAGTCAAGGCCATGAGCATCAAGCACAGAATGGGTGCGTGCCTGAATGGCCTCATCAGTTAATTCTGTGCTGTAGCGCAGGTTGAACTGAACGTGGAAATCCCCCGGGATCACGTTGCTGGCACCAGTACCGGCAGCCACATTCGGGATCTGGAAACTGGTTGGCGGGAAAAAGTCGTTGCCTTCATCCCACTGAATGTTGGCAAGTTCAGCCAGCGCAGGCAGTGCCTGATGCACAGGGTTTCTCGCCAGATGCGGATATGCCACATGCCCTTGCACGCCTTTGACGGTCAGATCACCGGTGATTGAGCCGCGGCGGCCGTTTTTCACCACATCACCCACCGCGTGGGTACTGCTTGGCTCGCCGACAATACACATGTCGATGATTTCACTGCGCGCCATCAGGGTATCCACCACACGGGTTGTGCCGTTGATAAATGGCCCTTCCTCGTCAGAGGTGATCAAAAAGGCCAGAGACCCTTTGTGGTCAGGATGTTCTGCGATAAAGCGTTCAACGGCCACCACCATGGCGGCCAGTGAGCCTTTCATATCAGCAGCGCCGCGGCCATGGAGATAGCCGTCAATCACAGTCGGCTCAAACGGCGGCGTGTGCCATTGTTCGAGCGAGCCTGCCGGTACGACATCGGTATGGCCGGCAAATGCAAACAATGGCGCTTCTGTGCCACGGCGTGCCCAAAGGTTGGTGGTGTCATCAAACACCATACGTTCGATGGTGAAACCCAGCGCCTCCAGGCGCGCGATCATCAATTCCTGGCATCCGGCATCTTCCGGTGTCACAGAGGGGCGGCCGATCAAATCCTTGGCCAGCGACAATACAGCACTGTCTGTCATGTAGTCGGATATCCTTTACTTACTTTATTCGTTGAAAATGGCCTGATATTCGGCCGGTTTAAACCCAAGATGGTAAGTCTCACCACTCACCAGCAACGGGCGCTTGATCATTGCAGGATGCACCAGCATCAATGCTATTGCGTTGTTTTCATCCAGGTTGTTTTTCTGCTCTTCAGACAGCGCGCGGAATGTCGTACCGCGTTTATTCACTAGCGCTTCCCAGCCCAGTTTTTCCACAAACGTTTTCAACATTTCCTGATCGATACCGTCTTTGCGGTAATCGTGGAATGTATACGGTTTGCCCTCTGCATCAAGCCACTTCAGTGCTTTCTTAATGGTGTCGCAGTTTTTGATTCCGTAAACCGTCGTGGTCATTCGCTGTTTCCTCATTGCGTTACAACTAGGCGTAAGAGTGACATTGCCGGCAGGGGAAAGCAAGATGATGAAACGCATGGATTAACCGCTGAAAACAACAGGGCAGGCGTTCTTTTTGCACCGCTCTCAGAGAAACTGCTCAGATATTTCTCTAATTTAGATTTGACTAATATAAATTGATTTAGTTAAATCTAATATAACAAATCCAAATTGGGGAAAACCATGTCACAGGAACTCATGCATCAGGCGGCGGATGCGGCAAAAGTATTGCGTATTCTTTCGCATCCAGAGCGTCTGATGGTGCTTTGCCAGTTGCGGGAAGGTGAGCGTAACGTCTCGTTTTTATTGCAAAACAGTACGCTGAGTCAGTCGGCATTCTCTCAGCACCTCACAGTGCTCAGACAGGCCGGGTTAGTTGCCACGCGCAAGTCATCGCAGTCGGTTTATTATCGTATTGCCGACCCCCGTGTTGAGAACCTTATTAATGCTATTCAGGGAGCATGGTGTGGCGAGCAAACCCTGACGCCTGAAACACAATAAAAACCGCATTCGACGCCAGCCTGGTAAGGGCATTTTGAGGGATATGGAATGGAACAGGAGAAGGTACGTTCTCAAGCCACCGACCTTGTCAGTCGGTTTCTGTTGAGTGGTTTTGCGCCTGTTTTGATGTTGGTGGCGCTTCTGGCGGGGACAGTGGCATTAGTCATGACCCCGCGTGAGGAAGATCCGCAAATTGTGGTGCCGATGGCGGATGTCATCATTTCGGCACCCGGATTGTCTCCCCGTCAGGTAGAAAACCAAATCACAGAACCTGCCGAGCGTTTACTGTCCCAAATTGATGGCGTGGAATACGTTTATTCCCAGTCGATGAAAGGACAGGCGGTGGTCATTGTCCGCTTCCACGTGGGTGAAAACCGCGAAGACAGTCTGGTTAAACTCTACAGCAAACTTTACGCCAACCAGGACACGCTTCCTTCGTCAGTAACCAGCTGGGTGGTGAAACCCATTGAAATCGACCACGTCCCCATTGTTGTCGCTGCGCTTTACTCCACCAAACCAGAAATTACTGACAGCTTCGCCTTGCGCCGCATTGCCGAGGAGATGACGCAGTCACTCAAGGCCATTGACCAAACCCATCAGGTGACAGTTTCCGGCGGCTTGCCCCGGGAAATACAAATTGCCTTTGATGCCACCGCGTTAGCTGCCTATCAAACCACCATTGATGACATTCGCTGGGCGCTGTCGGTTTCCAACGTGCACCAACAGGCTGGTCGGGTAAACGATAAGGGCAGGGTGTATACCGTCGAGTCCGGACAGTTTTTCCAGTCTGCCCAAGAACTTGAGATGCTGGTGGTCAATGTCATCAATGGCAAGCCGGTTTACCTCAAAGACGTCGCGACCATCACTGATGGGCCAGTGCAGCCGGACAGCTATACCCTGTATTCCCCCGGCTTTGCCCATCCTGAAGCCGTAAGTGGCCGCTCCTGGCCGGCGGTGTTTATTTCTGTCGCCAAGCGAAAGGGCTCTAACGCAGTGTGGGTGGCGGACGATGTACTCGCTGCGTTCGATGAAATGGAAAAATCCTGGCTGCCTGACGGGGTGCATCTGGATGTGATCCGCAACTATGGCCAGACCGCAGACGAAAAAGTCTCGAATCTGGTATCGAGCCTGGGTCTTGCCGTGTTAACCGTGGTGGTGTTTGTCGGCTTCTTTATGAACTGGCGGGCGGCGCTGGTGGTGGCGCTCGCGATACCTGTCAGCTACGGCGCGACGCTGCTGCTTGACCTGATGTTTGGCTATACCATCAACCGCGTCACCCTGTTTGCGCTTATCCTGGCGCTCGGCCTGATTGTTGATGATCCCATTGCTTCCATTGACAACATTGACCGCTACCTGCGCCAGAAAAACCTTCCGCGAGTGAAAGCCATCTCTCTGGCAATGGCAGAGATACGCAGTGCGCTCCTGATGTCGACCATTGCCATCGTGATTGTGTTTATGCCGATGTTTTTCATCACAGGCATGATGGGGCCTTATATGGCGCCCATGGCTTTTAATGTGCCTGTGGCGGTGATCTTCTCGACCGTGGTGGCGTTTTTTGTCACCCCTTGGCTGGCGTTCAAGCTGCTGAAAGTGGCGTCAGAAGCCGGTCACTATCATCTTGAGACCACGCTGGTCTACCGCGGTTACCGGCGCATTCTGTCGGCCATTCTGGCATCCCGTGGAAGACGGGTCTCCTTCCTGTTGGTAATTGCTGCGTTGTTCGCCATGGCGGTATCTTTGCCCGCGCTCCGCATGGTGCCGCTTAAACTGTTGCCACACGATAACAAGAATGAGTTTCAGCTGGTGATCGATATGCCTGATGGAACGTCTGTCGAGCAATCGGCGCTGGTGAGTGATGCACTTGCCGAGTTCTTGCTGGCGCAGCCGGAGGTCGTTTCTGTCTCCCATTTTGTCGGTTTGGCCTCACCCATGGACTTCAATGGCATGGTGCGCCATTACTTCCTGCGCGCCGAGCCGCAGCAAAGTGAGCTTCGTGTGGTATTGCTGGATAAAACCCAGCGCCGGGAGCAGTCCAACGAAATGATCACCCGCTGGCGCGATGAGCTGGAAGCAATCGCTGCCCAATACGGCGCAGACATCCAACTGGTGGAAGTGCCTCCCGGCCCGCCGGTCATCGCTACCTTGGTCGCGGAAGTCTACGGCAATGCTTTCACCCCTTATCACGAGCTTGAAGCGGCAGCGGAAAAAGTGGCTGAGCGTATGCGCCAGGAAGATTTTGTTTCAGAGGTCACGACATCAGCGACCGATGAGCATCAGGTATGGCAGTTTGTGGTGGACAGGGAGAAAGCGGCGCTTTCCGGAATTTCGACCGACGATATCAACCAGACCATTCTTGCTGCTTTGCAAGGCGCGCCCATCGGTGAAATGCAACTGGTGGATGAAGTCTCTCCTCTGGCGATCACTGTCCGTTTACCAGAAGGGGAACGGGACAGCCTGAATGCTGTGCTTTCGCTTTACGTCCGTGGACGTGAAGGGGTCAGTCAGGTATTGACCGAAAGCGGCACTTCATCAGCTCCTCGGCCTTTGGTGCAACTCGGTGAGCTGGGCAGGTTTGAGCTGAAACCACAAGAACACACCATCTACCACAAGAATCTGCGTCCCGTGGTGTATGCCTATGGGCAGACTGTCGGCAGGGCGCCGGCTGAAGCTATCGCTGACATTATGGTGGATTTTGGTGAACCGGAAAGCGAGCGCGCTCGCCCTCTTTCAGAGCGTCACTACTTTAACAATGGTGCCGGTCTTGGCTGGCAATTACCGCCGGATATCGAGGTGGTCTGGAGCGGGGAAGGGGAATGGAAAATTACCCTGGATGTGTTCCGTGATTTGGGCATCGCCTTCGGTGTGGCGCTTCTTGGTGTCTATGTTGTTTTGGTTATCCAGACAGGATTGGCAGGTGTGTCCGGGGTCATCATGCTTTCCATCCCGCTGACCATGATTGGCATTATGCCGGGGTTCTGGCTGCTCAATGTGTTTGCAGGCGATATCAATGGTATCCCTAACCCGGTACTGTTCACGGCAACGGCCATGATAGGCATGATTGCGCTGGCCGGGATCGTAGTACGTAATGCACTGGTACTGATCCAGTTTATTCAGCAGGCACTGGTGGAAGGCGTCGGGCTGGAAGAAGCGCTGTATCAGGCGGGCGCAGTGCGGATGCGGCCTATTTTGTTGACGGCGGGAACAACCATGCTCGGCAATATAGTGATTACGCTGGATCCGATTTTCAGCGGTCTGGCCTGGGCAATTATTTTCGGCATTATCGCCTCCACCATCTTCACCCTGCTGGTGGTGCCTGTGGTTTATTACATGATCAGTGCGCCAACGCCTTTGCAGGAGGAGCACAGTGAAACGTCTTCGGAAGGAGCCTTGCAATGAAAGCGCGAATGATAGCGATGCTCGCCTCAGCGGCGGTAATGGTGCTGGTTTTTGCCTACATGGCGGGGCTGTTTGTTCCTGATCTTCCACCGGTACCGGAGCGGGCGGTGCAGACACCTGCGGCAGAATATCTGGAAGTGGATGTGGTAGAAATGCCGCAAAGCCGCCAGTTCAGCGGTACTGTGCGGGCTCACCAGTCGGCAGAACTGGCTTCGCGTATTAACGCCAAAGTAGCGGATGTGCTGGTCGATGCCGGGGATGCGGTGAAAGCCGGGGATATCCTGTTGCGGCTCGAAAGTGATGATTTGAGCGCGCGGGTTATCCAGCAGCAACAAGCACTGGCTTCCGCACAGGCGCAGGTTAATGATGCCCGCATTAATTACGACCGTGTGCGCAAACTGGTCGATCGCGGTTTGCTGCCCGTCGCGGAGCGCGATGCCGCCAAGGTCAAACTGGACACGGCCAATGCGGAACTTGCTGGTCGCACGGCATCCTTGTCTGAAGCGGAAGTGAACCGAAATTTCAGTGTCATCACCGCACCTTTTGACGGTGTAATCAGTAAACGCTCTGTGAATCAGGGAGACATTGCCACCGTGGGTGCCAACCTGATCTCTATCTACAACCCAAACTCATTAAGGCTGGAAGCGGCGATCAGTGAATCTGTGTTGCCAAAGCTGGCCGACACTGACCAGTTTGATATCGTCCTTGATACCAACTCCCACCCTTTAAAAGCTCGGGCACAGGAAATAGAACCGGCGGCAGATGCAGCTTCAAGAAGTTTTACCGTGAAATTCGGGTTTGATGAGAAAGAGGGACTGTATCCTGGGATGTTCGGGCGTGTATCCGTGCCATTGGATACGGTGGAGGTGCTGGCGGTGCCACAGGATGCGGTAATTTCCCGTGGTCAGCTTCGTTATGTTCACGTTCAACATCCTGAAAAAAATGAAGATATGCGTATTGTGAGGCTGGGTGAAACTTTCCAGCACAACAACGAAGAATGGGTAACTATCTCGGCAGGTCTGAATAAGGGGGAAAGGATTCAGCTGCCCTGATCTATGCGCGCTCCTTTTGATCAAGCGCAATACCTCCTCTGCAATTCATTGAATAATGGAAAACAGTCATATTAGGAGGTCTCAATGGAACTGAATCCGGTTTTTGCAAGAAGACTGTATCTCGCATTTCTGGTCGAAGAGATGGAACGCCCGAACGTTCCTCGATTGATTGAAGCAACAGGCTGGCCACGCCGCACTATTCAGGACGTGATCAAGTCTCTGGCAGGGCTGGGCATTGAATTGTCGTTTATTCAGGATGGACGACGCCACAACGATGGTTACTACCGCCTGACTGATTGGGGCCCGTTCAAACGTGAGTGGGTCGAAGAGCGCAAACGGGACATCATGGGTACCCTCGCTCATTGAAAATAAAAACGCAGCTCAACATTCGCTGCGTTTTTTTATGGAAGGAATAGCTGTCACGACTGGCCGGGTCGCAGCGCTTTTTGAACATATTTCGGCAGCTTATCGACCACTAAATCCCATGAGCGCGAGATGATGTTTTCCAGCTCAGCGGTTGGCAGTGGACATTTTTCACCAAACTCTATCCAACCTGCTCTAGCCAGGTGCGGTGCTGGACGGCAATCCGGTATTTCAGCCATCATCACGAACAGGTCATCCGGCACTTTACACGCCATCTTGTTCCCGTCGTAAAAAATGCACACCATCTTGGTCTGATGAACACTGTAAACATCCACGCCGCCCCATTTTACGTCATGGCGAATTCCCACCAAAGAGTGGCAGTGCTGTTTGAGCGACGGGATATCCATTACTTGATAAGTCCTGCTTTCTGGAGTGACTGGCGAAGTTGGTCGGCACGCTTGCGGTTAACACCGAAATCCGAATAGCCGGTGCGGGACTCTGAGCGGACAATCAGCTTGTCGCCATCAATGCGAAGCTCCAAATCATCAACAAAACGCATGATTTTGCTGACACACTCTATCCGGGCGTAATCCCCGTCTTGTTCGGCAACCCTTGCCCCGGGCAGCATCAGCGCAACATCAACAATTCTCGCCATGCTGATATTGTCATTTGCCAGTTCAAACGGAGCCAAATGGAAATCCTTGCGCTCATCCTGCGTGGAAACACAATTTGGCTTGTCGGCGCAGGGGGTAAGGGATCTGTCCTTCATCGTGGTTTCTCCTTGCACACATCCAGCCAGCGCCAGCAAGGTGGCCGTGGCTGCAGGGATATAAAAACGTCTGTCTGAAATTTTTCTGTTCATATCACTATCCCACCTGATGGTTAACGTAGCAGCGCAAACGCAGCAAAACCTACCCAGCTGATAACAAGCAGCGCCCAAGGCAATATGGTGTTGGCGCGGGACGGTTCTTGGTGAATGCTTTCGGAGTCCAGCTCGATATCTACACTGGCGACCTGCTTTTGTTTCAGCTGCTTTTTGCGTTCTTTATCGCGCTCGCGCGCTTTGGCTTTCAGCTGCTTTTTATACAGGGCGATACCTTTTTCAATGCCCTGAGCAATCAGTTTTGTCTGTTCTTTGGTTTGACCCGGTTTCTGCGTTGCCTTGGCAATTTTCATTGCTTCCAGTTGGCTTTCCGGTGATGGCGTTGGGTTATTCATCGTTATCTTTCTTATCCCGTGCTACGTTAGGCGCAATTATACCCAAATGACCTGAAGATGCTCGCATTCAGAGGTCATCAATGCGTTCAATTCGAGGCAAATTTTACGTGGAATAGTCGTTCTATTTCCGTGGAATTTAACGAAGAAGTGGGCGCATTGCTGGCCTCCCTTCGGGCGAGTTGACTGACGCTGTGCTCTTTGTTGTTCCTTTTTGATGGAGGTGACTACACCTACAAAGGAACGCCGCGATCACAACGCCAGTCAATCTCGCTGAATCCTGCATCTTCAGGTTGTTTGGGTATATAACGATGATAACAGCCTGTCACGAAACCAAAAACTGAGATTCCTGTCAAAGCTGTGGCACTGATTAAAAGGAGAATGACTGATGATTCTAACCACTACGCCCACGGTTCAGGGACGCGAGATACGACAATACCACGGCGTGGTTGTCGGCGAGGCGATCCTTGGTGCAAATATCTTCAAAGATATTTTTGCCAGTATCCGTGACATTGTTGGCGGCCGTTCCGGGTCTTATGAAGCAGAGCTGGCCAAAGCGCGTGAAATTGCGTTCGATGAACTCAAAGAGCAGGCCAGAGCCGTGGGCGGCAACGCGATTGTGGGCATTGATCTTGATTATGAAGTGGTCGGCCCCAATGGTGGTATGTTGATGGTCAGCATCAGTGGTACCGCGGTAACACTGGGCTGATTGTGAGCCGCCTTGAATTTATAAAATACTCTGTACGGAAATTTGTTGGGTCACTCCGCAAATTTCTGTGCTGAGACTTTGTGACCGGCAGGATTGCTGACAAAGTGCCAAGGAGGGCTATGAACATCATTAACTATGTGCTAACCCTGGAAGATAACGACACCAATGAATTCGCTCTTGTACACATCCCCTGATTACTACGACAAACACGGCAACGCCAAACCCAACCTGATGTTCTGGTTGAGCTGTTTTTTCCTCGCCCGCGCCTGGATTGTGTTTGTTATCGCAGGCGTAAGCCGCGAACAGGGACAAACCCTGTTATCCATTTTCTATCCAAGCCACGAAGCGTTATATCTTGGTCTGGGATTGGGAACACCCGCCGTCGCATTGATGCTGATGGCAGGAAACCTGCACCGCTACCCGGGGTTCTTCTCCGCAGTGTGGCGATGGGGCAAAGTGATTCTCATGGTGTCATTACTGTGTGACCTTGCGTTGCAGGCACAACATTTGATGATTCAGCACTGGAGCTTCCATTGGGGCAGTGCTGGCATGTTACTGATGGCGATTTGGCTCGTGTTGTATTTATTTAGAAGCCGCCGCACTCAGTTTTTGTTTGAAGCACCGATTACAAGAGAAGAAAAGAATGAATGAGTGGAAGAAAGGGCTGGTGCTTTTCAGTGCCATGCTAAGCCCGCTGGCAATGGCCGACTGGCAAGTTGACGTGAATTTCGAAATGGAGCGCTCAGGTAAACAGCACCGCGCACAGACCTCTGTTTCACTGGTTCCCGGTGAAGAGACCATCCTGTTTGACAACGGGGATATGAGTGGCGCTCTGGTGGGCAAAGCCGAGCTACTGGAAGTGACAGCGGACGAAGTGAAGATTTCCCTGCTGGTTCAAGAACAGGGGCAGAACGGCGAATGGCGTACCATTATGGCGCCGGTTGTCAGTGCGGGTCTCAATACACCGGCATCGGTGAATCAAACCAACGCCCTGTTGGATGAAACCGCATCACTCAAGGTGGAAATCACCTCGGTTTAAACAAACACTGATTACTTTACCGATCTGAGACAAAGTCTCTGAATTCATCCGGGAATATGCTAGCTTGACGCAAAACATAGATAGTTAGCACTTTACTCGGAGGTAAAAATGGCGGTTTCCCAACCGGCAATCGTGGCAGACGCGGGGCAGTTCGCGCTCTATACCGTACTTAAAGTCACCGGCGACGCAAAAGCAGTCCTGAAACAATGCCGTGATTTGCACACGCTGGTCGAAGAGATTAATGCCAATCAACCTGGCGCTTCACTGAAAGCAGCCGTTTCGTTCGCTCCAGCATTCTGTGCGGCGAACGATATCCAGACACCAGACGATTTTTCCCCATTCCGACCGCTTGGCGAAGGTGATACCCATGCACCTGCGACCGAGTGTGACATCCTGATCCATGCCCATTCCAGCCGTCATGATCTTAACTTCTTCCTGCTGCGCAAGTTCTTGTCGCCGATCGCGGCAGAGGTGGAAGTGGTTGATGAAACTTACGGTTACCGTTACCTCGATTCCCGCGATATGACCGGCTTTATCGATGGTACAGAAAACCCGGAAGGCGAAGAAGCACGCCGTCAGGTAGCCATTATTGCTGAAGGCGAGTGTGCCGGTGGCAGTGTGGTGATGATGCAGCGCTACGTGCACAAACTGGCAGCTTGGGAGCCTCTGACCATCAAGCAGCAAGAGAAAGTGATTGGCCGTACCAAGCCAGATTCGATTGAGCTTGAAGATGTACCGGCAACGTCTCACGTTGGCCGCGTTGATATCAAAGAAGATGGCAAAGGGCTGAAAATGGTGCGTCACAGCCTGCCGTATGGTTCAGTGTCCGGCGATCACGGCCTGCTGTTTATCGCGTACTGCCACACCCAGCACGTACACAAAACCATGCTGGAAAGCATGTTTGGTGAGCGTGACGGCAAAACCGACATGTTGCTGCGTTTTACAACGCCAGTGACCGGTGCCTACTTCTACGCGCCATCGATGGAAGCGCTCAGCACACTGGGTTGATTCCCGAAACCGTTTTTCGAAAAGCACCACAAGTTGGTGCTTTTTTATTGCCAAATCAAACCTTTTTACACTAGGGGCTGTTGACCTTTGGTGGTTAAATTTTGTTCTAGCCATAAGCGTTTTAGGCGCGGCGAGGTGTGTGCCGCCTAGTTATTCTAAGCAAATACACCTCAACAAAGCATAAAACGCTTAGGGTACGGGACGCGCAGTCGAACCCTTCGGGCAGCGTTTGTGGGGAATTTCTGCTGCGTTATCAGCGTCTCATGTAGGCTAGCTACACATCGAAGCTTCTGCCTTGCATAAAATCCCCACAAACTGCTGCAAAAATCATCACCAAAGGTCAACAGCCCCTAGAAGCGCCAATGTTGATCGCTATTCACTTTTTGGCGCTTGGGCAAATTTGTCCAGTTTTTACTGCTCGACCCCAACCCTCTCCCTTGTGATTATCGCCAGCACGAATCGTGAAAATAAAACAACAGACCACCAAGGTCTGAACCGACGTGTTGGAGTTAGAAATGAACATTGTTGCGATCACCGCCTGTCCTTCCGGCGTTGCACACACCTACATGGCTGCTGAATCTCTTGAACAGGCTGCGCTGGCGCGTGGCTGGACGATCAAAGTGGAGACACAGGGCGTTCTGGGCGCAGAGAACGAAATCTCACAGCAGGATGTTGAAGAGGCAGACGCCGTTATTCTCACCACAGACATTGCCTTAAGCGGCACTGAGCGCTTTGACGGTAAAAAAGTGATTCAAACCACCGTGAAACGCCTGGTGGTCTCACCTTCTGAAGCACTGGATGCGGTGGAGGCAGCGTAATGACCACACTGACACTGGATGGTGAATGGCAACTGACCTCACTGAATACACCATCGATTACCGCTCCGATTACCCTGCCGGGAGACGTACACAGTGCACTGCTGGGGGCTGACATCATTCCTGATCCCTACATGGGCTGCAACGAAACCAAGGTGCAGTGGGTGGGCGAGCACGATTGGCAGATGACACGTGAATTCACGGTGGATGCCGAACTGATGGCCGCCCGGGAAGTCGATCTCAAGCTCAGCATGGTCGACACCATGGCGGAAATCGATATCAACGGCATCACCGCCATTACCTGCAGCAACATGTTCCGTCACTACCGCCGCGATATCCGTCCTTTGCTGCGTGAAGGCAGTAACCAAATCACAGTTACCCTGAAGCGTGCTGACATTGAAGCCAAAGCGCGCGCCGAGCGCCTGCCGTTTCCTGTGCCTTGGGCGGTGGGCAACAACCAGATCCCGCACATGAACACCCTGCGTAAAACCCAGTGCCACGCCGGTTGGGACTGGGGCATTTGCCTGCTCGCTAGCGGCATTTACGACAGCATCCGCATTCAGCCGGTTTCCCATGTCCGTTTACTCGACATGCGTACCGAGCAGCAGTGGCAGCATGATGGCCGCTGTGTTGTGGTCGCCAGTATCCACACCGAAATGCTGGATGGGGCGCAGCCACAACTGGCCGAATGTACGCTGGAAACGCCGGACGGCGAGCGCCATAGCCTTTCCGTGGCCATTGATGCAGCCGTGAATACGGTACGTTTTGAACTGGATAAACCGATGCGCTGGTGGCCAGCAGGTTACGGCGAACAGCCGTTGTACTGCCTGCATCTGGCGCTGGATGGTCAGGTTATTGAAAAGCGCCTTGGCCTACGCGAACTGGCTGTTGATACCCAGGAAGATGAAATTGGTGCGGCCATGACCTTTATGGTTAACGGCAAAGCCATTATGTCGAAAGGGGCTAACTGGATCCCGCTCGATGCCATGCCGGGCACCCAGACGCCGGCGCGTTACCGCCGCCTGCTGGAAGATGCCAAAGCCGCTAACATGAACATGATCCGCGTCTGGGGCGGCGGCATGTATGAGCGCGATTGCTTCTATGAGCTGTGTGACGAGCTTGGCCTGATGGTGTGGCAGGATCTGATGTTTTCCTGCGCCCTGTATCCATCGACACCGGAATTCTTGAGCGACGTGCGTGAGGAAATCACCGAGCAGGTACGTCGCCTGAGCGATCACCCGTCACTGGCATTGTGGTGCGGTGACAACGAAGTGATTGGCGCGATCGGCTGGTATCCGGAATCGAAAAACAACCGCGAAAAATACGTCGTCAACTATGACCGCTTAAACCGCGTGTTGCAGGAAGTGGTGGAGCGCGAAGACCCGTCACGCCGCTTTTGGGCCAGCTCACCGTGCAACGGCGAACTGGACTTCGGGGATGCCTGGCACGACGACAACAAAGGGGACATGCATTTCTGGGATGTGTGGCATTCCGGCAAATCTTTCGATGCTTACCACAACATCAAGCCGCGTTTTTGCAGCGAGTTCGGCTACCAGTCATGGCCGTCACTGCCGACAGTAAAAACCTTTGCCCCCGAATCGGACTGGAACGTTACCTCACCGACGTTTGAACAGCACCAGAAAAACGGCCGCGGCAACAGCATCATCACTGAAATGTTTACCCGCTATTTCCGTTTCCCAATGGACTTTGCCCAGATGCTGTACCTGAGCCAGGTGCAACAGGCGCTCGCCATCAAAACTGCCAGCGAATACTGGCGTGCCAACAAACCGGTCTGCCGCGGCATTCTTTACTGGCAACTCAACGACTGCTGGCCGGTCAGCTCCTGGTCGAGCATTGAATATACCGGCCGCTGGAAGCAGCTTCACTACCACGCCAAACGCTTCTTTGCCCCTCAGGCTGCCGTGTTTGTTGAAGAAGAAAACACGCTGCGTCTGCACCTTATCAACGATGAGCACCGTCGCTGCGACGTGAAGGGTCAGGTGACCTGGTATGACTGGCAGGGCGAGGTGATTGATACCTGGCCGGTGGAAGCGTGCCTGGGTGAAGACGACAACCAGCTGGTGTGGCAGTGCGACCGCGAGGTGATCAACGAGCGCCAGCACCAGGGCTTTTTCCATGTCGAGATTGAGGTGGAAGGTACCCGCTTTGCCAACACCTGGTTTGATGATGTGTACAAACGCCTGCCATTGCCCAAAGCCTCGGTCACCCCGGAGGTGAAAACGGTCAACGGCCAGGTGCAGGTGACATTCACCACGGACAAACCGGCCTTTTTCGTTCACCCGGAATTTGGTGGTGAAGGCCGCTTCAGCGACGCCAGTTTTACCCTTATGCCATGTAGTCCGGTGACTGTCGATTACCTCGGAGAGGCAACGGCAGATGAACTGGCTCGGGATCTGACGGTTTACCACCTGGCGAACAGTTTCTAATTAAGGTTTTCATGAAAGTAAGGACACGTAATGCCGAGTAAAAAGACACTTGCAGCCCTCGTGCTTGCTGCATTAACCGCGCCCCAGGCGCTGGCTGAACAACGACATGAACTGACGATCGTGGCGGATTTCTATCCGACCATGATCCGCAACTTCAACCCGTACCTGTCGACTAACCTGCGTACCACCACCGACTTTATCTATGAGCCGCTGGTGGTGTTTAACCAGATGCACGGCAACAAGCCGGTGATGCGTCTGGCGGAAAACTATTACCTGTCAGAGGATCTGATGCAGGTAACGTTTGAGATCCGTGAAGGCGTCAAATGGTCAGACGGTAAGCCGTTTAGCGCGGAAGATGTGGTGTATTCCTTCGACCTTATCCGTGAAAAACCGGAGTTGGATCCGAAGGGCATGGATCGTTGGATTAAGTCGGTACGCCAGGATGGCAACAAGGCCATTTTTGACCTCACGGAAGTGAACACCAACGTGCCTTACGAAATCTCTACCATTCCAATCGTGCCAAAGCACATTTGGAAAGACATTGAAAAACCGGAGCTGTTCACCAACGAAAATCCGGTAGGCTCAGGCCCGTTCACGGAAATCGACACCTTCACGCCACAGCTTTATGTCCAGTGCCGCAACCCAAATTACTGGGACAACGACAATCTGGAAGTGGACTGTCTGCGCGTGCCGCAAATTGCCAACAACGACCAGTTGCTGAGCAAGATCATCAAGTCTGAACTCGACTGGACCGGTGCCTTTATCCCGGACATCGACATCACCTATGCGGCGCGCAGCCCACACCACAAATACTGGTATCCGGCAGCAAGCCCGCAGGCGTTTGTGCTGAACTTTAAGTCACCGCATCCGGGCAACAACGAGGCTATCAATAATATTGATTTCCGCCGCGCGTTCTCGATGTCCATTGACCGCCAGAAAATCATCAATATCGCTTTCTACGGCAACGGCGTGGTGAACGACTACGCTTCTGGCCTTGGCAAAGTGTTTGAGTTCTGGGCCGATCCTGAAATCTACAACAAGCACAAAGGCTACAACACCTACAACGTCGTCAATGCCAAAGCCATGCTGAAAGAGGCAGGCTTTGTGGATGTCGACGGTGACGGTTTTGTCGAAACCCCAACCGGCAAGCCGATTGAGCTGGAACTGCAATCCCCGACAGGCTGGACGGACTTCAACAACGCCGTGCAGTTGGGTGTAGAGCAACTTCAGGCGGTCGGCATCAAAGCCAAGGCACGCACGGCAGATTTCGCGGTATACAACCAGGCGATGCTTTCTGGCACCTATGATGTGGCTTACACCAACTACTTCAATGGCGCAGACCCTTACCGCTACTGGAGCACGGGCTACCACTCCCGCTTCCAGGAAGGGGAAAGCATGCCGCGCTACGCCATGCATTTCTTCAAAAATGCCGAGCTGGACAGGCTGCTGGACACTTTCTACAAAACCGACAAGCAGGATGAGCAGAAGCTGATTGCCCATCAAATCCAGAAAATCATCGCAGAGAACCAGGTGACTGTGCCTGTGATGTCCGGCGTTGACGTTTACCAGTTCAACGAAAGCCGCTTTACCGGATGGTGGAACGAGGGGAATCCGAAAGGCCGTCCATCGTCATGGGCGGGTGTGCCGGAGCGTCTGCTGCACGTGTTGGGTCTCAAGCCGAGAGCGTAAACCGACAACAGGAGTGCGCCCACCAGTGCACTCCTGATCTTTCATATCAATCACCTTGATGAGCGTAATAAAGATTGCTGACAGGCAATTTTATTGGCGCGGGATCGTTGCACCTGAGGATAGGGTATGGCTTTCTTTCTACGACGGTTGTCGTTTTATTTAATGGCGTTGCTGTTTGCCGCGACATTGAATTTCATCTTGCCCCGCGCAATGCCGGGCGACCCGGTTACCATGATGTTTGCCAACGCCACGGCGCAGGTAACCCCTGAACGTATCGAAGCAATGAAAAAGCTGCTTGGCTTTGTCGACGCCCCTTGGTACCAGCAGTATTTTGCTTATCTGGGCAATATCTTTACCGGCAACTGGGGCTTGTCCATCAAGTACTACCCCATCACGGTCAATGAACTGCTCGGCAGCGCTGTGGGTTGGTCGCTGTTTTTGACCGGCTCGGCCATCATCCTGGCGTTTTGTATCGGCTCTGTGCTGGGCATTTTTGCGGCCTGGCGTCGCGGCAGCCACTACGATGCCTTTATCTCTCCAAGCATGCTGGTGGTACAGTCCATCCCGTCTGTGGTGGTCGCTATGCTGGTGCTCTACACCTTCGCCATTGGGCTGGAATGGTTCCCGTCCGGCAACGCTTACACGGTCGGGACGCAGCCGGACTGGTCGAGTTGGGCGTTCTACAAAGACGTAGCCTATCACGCTGTGTTGCCCTTGCTCTGTGCCACCATTGGCCAGATCGGGGGCTTTTTGATCAGCATGCGTAACAACATGATCAACTTGCTCAACGAAGATTTCATCACCATGGCGAAAGCCAAGGGGTTGAGCGAAAACCGCGTGGTGTTCAACTACGCCGCCCGCAACTCCATGCTGCCAAGCGTGACGGCACTTTCTATGGCGCTCGGCTCTGCCATCAGCGGGCAGCTTATCGTGGAGATGATCTTCAACTACCCGGGTCTAGGCACCGTGCTGCTCAACGCTATCCATGCCCGTGACTATCAGGTACTGCAGGGACAACTGCTGCTGATGACCATGTTCATGCTGTTCTTCAACTTCCTCGCCGATCTGATGATCGTTTACCTCGACCCGCGCCTTCGCAAGGGAGGAAAGTAATCATGAAAACCCTGTTCAAACTGCTGGCGGGCAATAAAAAATCCCTCGCCGGTCTTATCATCCTGGCCATGTTTGCGCTTATCGCGATCTTCGCGCCGCTGATCACCAAACACGCGCCGGATGTCGGCACCGGTAACCCGCACGAATACCCGGCCTTTATCGTCAAAGCCGCTAAAGCAAATCCTGACGGCTGGATAGCGAAAAACCTCGCTAACAATCCGCGCCGCCTGATGATGTCGGAAGGCGCTGATCATGTGCTCGGAACGTCCCGAATGGGGCGCGATATCTGGTCGCAACTGGTTTACGGCGCGCGCACGTCACTGGCTGTCGGCGTGGGTGCCGGTGTCATGGTCTGTTTCCTGGCCACCGCGATTGGTGTGACCGCCGGATACTTTGGCGGCAAGGTGGATGACTACCTCTCTGCGGCCATGAACATCATGCTGGTGGTGCCGCAGCTGCCGCTGCTGTTTATCATCGCCGCCTTTATCGGCCAGGCGGGGCCAGCGACCATTGCCGTGGTCATCGCGATAACCTCCTGGGCATGGGGCGCAAGGGTTGTGCGGGCGCAAACCCTATCGGTGCGTGAGAAAGAATTTGTCCGCGCCGCTGAAGTGCTGGGCGAGAAAACCTGGCGCATCATCGCCATCGAAATCCTGCCTAACCTGATGTCGATCCTGGGGGCGAGCTTTATCGGCTGTGTGCTGTTGGCCATCATGACCGAAGCCAGCCTTTCGTTTCTTGGCCTTGGTGACCCGAATGCCATCAGCTGGGGCGTGATGCTCTATAACGTCCAGACATCCTCTTCCATGCTGATCGGTGCCTGGTGGGAAATCCTGCCGCCGTGTCTGGCGCTGACCTTTATTGCAGTTGGTTTGTCGCTGCTCAACTTTGCCGTGGATGAAATTGCCAACCCGCAACTTCGCTCACACAAAGGGCTGCGCCTATGGAGCCAGCGCAACAAGTGGAGCAAGGCAGAGCCGGGCAAGCCTCGCCCTGTGTTTGGTAAGGAGGGTCAGGCATGACAGACCCACAAATATCCATCCGCGATTTGTGCGTGGATTACATTACCGATGCCGGGGATGTGCGCGCCGTCAACCATGTCAGCTTTGATATCGGCAAAGGGGAAATCTTTGGTTTAGCCGGTGAATCCGGCTGCGGAAAATCGACCGTTGCGTTTTCCCTGATGCGTCTTCACAAGCCGCCTGCCTATATTTCCCAGGGGCAGGTGCTGTTTGACGGTCACGGCGACATTCTGCAAAAGAGCGATGAAGCCATGTCGCGCTTTCGCTGGAAGGAAATTTCCATGGTGTTACAGAGCGCGATGAATGCGCTCAATCCTGTGCTGACCATGGAAGAGCAGTTTTGCGATGTGATCCTGCACCACACCAACTTCACCCGCGAACAGGCGGTGCGCCGCGCAGAGGGTTTGCTGGAAATCGTTGATATCCACCCAAGCCGCCTGCGCGATTACCCGCACCAGTTTTCCGGCGGTATGCGCCAGCGCCTGGTCATTGCCATTGCGCTCGCCCTCAATCCGAAAATGATCATCATGGATGAGCCAACCACAGCGCTGGACGTGGTGGTGCAGCGCGAGATTTTGCAAAAAATCTATGCCCTGAAAGAGGAGTTTGGTTTCTCTATCCTATTCATCACCCATGATCTCTCGCTGATGGTCGAGTTCTCTGACCGTATCGGCATCATGTATGCCGGCGAGCTGGTGGAAGTGGCGCCGTCCAAACAAATCCTGACCACGCCGTACCATCCTTACACCCAGGGACTGGGCAGCTCGTTCCCGCCATTAACTGGCCCGAAAACACGCCTGACTGGCATTCCCGGCAACCCGCTGAACCTGTTTGAAATTCCGACCGGTTGCCGCTTCCAGGCGCGTTGCAGCAAAGCCCAGCCTGTCTGTTTCAGTCAGCCGACAGCGCTGCAACAGCTGGAGCCGGGGCGTCTTTCCAACTGCCATCTCTACACTGCGCAAATCCGGGGATAAGGAGCCGTTATGAGCAAGCCGACAGGAAAACTCATCATTGAGGGCAAAAACCTCGTTAAGGATTTTGCGGTTAACAGCAATACGCTGAACAAACCCAAGATGCGGGCCATCAACGATGTCTCGTTCAAAATGTACAAAGGCCGTGGTCTGGCGGTGGTAGGGGAGTCGGGCTCCGGCAAGTCCACCACTGCGAAGATGATTGCCAAAATGTATCCGCCCACCGCAGGCACTATCGAATACTGTGGTCGTGATATCCAGACCATCGCCCGTCGTGACGAGTTGATGCAATACCGTCAGGGCGTGCAGATGGTGTGGCAGGACCCGTTCGGGTCGCTCAATCCTACCCACACCATTTTCCACCACATTGCCCGCCCGCTTTGCATCCATAACAAGGTGGACAGCCGGGATAAAAAGGCGCTGGAGGAGAAGGTTTACGATCTGCTGCTTCAGGTGGGGCTGACCCCGCCCAAAGAGACCGCGGCCAAATACCCGCACCAGCTGTCCGGCGGCCAGCGCCAGCGGGTGAACCTGGCACGCAATATCGCTGTGGGCGCAGAGGTGGTGTTGGCGGACGAGCCGACCTCCATGCTGGACGTGTCTATCCGCGCCGGTGTACTGAACCTGATGGAAGAGATGAAGTTCGAGCGCGAAATGGCGCTGCTCTACATCACCCACGACATCGCGACGGCGCGCTATATCGCCGAAGATCTGGCGGTGATGTATGTCGGCCACATGGTGGAATGGGGCGATGTTGAGCAGATCATTCATGACCCACAGCACCCCTATACCCAGCTGCTGGTGTCCGCCGTGCCTGATCCCAACAAATCGATTCACGAGAAACTCAAAGGTAACCGCGGCGAGATCCCGCTCTGGACACCGGAAAGTGTGGGCTGCCCGTTTGCTGGCCGCTGCCTTCACGCCACGCCGAAATGCCAGCACGCCCTGCCGCCGGTGACCCAGTTAGCAGAAAACCACTTTGTACGTTGCTACCTCTACGAATAAGTCGTGGCAACAGAGGAAATCAGGATGATTCAATTTAGCTTTATCCGCACCCAAGAGACCGGCTCTGACTCGACTCGGACAGTGCGTATTACCTTGGGAGAAAGCCGCTCACTGACACTTGATCAGGATGTGGACGGCTTCGACGGTGAAATCAGAAAAACGGCCTTTACGGTTGCTGATATTCAGGACACCGGCTTTTTACTCGCAACTACGTTCAAACGCGCCCAGACACTGGCGCTTCATATCGACGACAGCGTCAAGGTGCTGCATGAACCAGCAGTGTGGGTGAAATGGCTGTCGCTGGGGCTGGCGCTGTCAGCTTACGACTACCAGCACAAAGCGAGCTACCTGCTTGAGCCGGCAATCAACGGGTTTGAGCTGGCTTCGGGGGATCCGACGCTGTGCGATGCCTTCTGTGAAGGTCAGGTGCTGGCCGAAAGTCAGCTGATTTCCCGCGAACTGGTCAACAAGCCGGGCAATATTATCTACCCGGAATCTTTTGTCAGTGCGGTGGAAGCGCTGGGCATGGATGGCGTCACGCTGACCTATCTCACCGAAGCGGAAATGGATGAACTGGGCTTTGGCGGCTTGGTAGGGATTTCCCAGGGCAGTGAGCGCGATGGCCGTATGCTGTGCCTCGATTACTACCCGAAAAACGCCAAGACCACCATCGCGCTGGTGGGGAAAGGGGTCACGTTCGATACCGGCGGCATCAGCATCAAAGGCCAGCTTCGCATGAGCACCATGAAAGTGGATATGGGCGGCGCGGCGGCAGTGGTTGGCGCGATGAACGCCATTTCCCAACTAAACCTGCCTGTGCGCGTGATTGGCCTGTGTGGCCTGGTGGAAAACATGCCATCAGGTTGTGCTATTAAACCGGGGGATGTAGTAACCATGCTCTCCGGCAAGAGCGTCGAAATTATCTCGACCGACGCAGAAGGCCGCATGGTGCTGGCCGATGTGCTGCATTACGCCCAAAAAACCTATCGTCCAGATTACCTGATTGATATCGCCACTCTGACCGGTGCTACGGGTGTCTCCCTCGGCAAGGCCTATGCGTCGCTGATGGGCAATGATGAGCGCCTGATTGCGGCTGCCAAGATCGCCGGTGACACCTGCTCTGAGCCACTCTGGCATATGCCTATCGCCAATGAACGTTTTGAAGCGTCGCTGAAAAGTGATTTTGCCGAGCTGCGCCACGGCGCTGAAGACGGTGATGGTAATGCCAGTGTGGCAGCGACCTTCCTCAACCACTTTGTCTCGCCCAATCAGCCTTGGATCCACATCGACTCAGCGGCCATGTCCCTGGGCATGAACCATCGCAAGATTTACCCCAAAGCGGCATCAGGTTACGGCACCTTGCTGCTGACTGCGCTTTGCCAACAAATTGCTACCCAGAATGAAGAATAAGGAAACACCCATGATTTTGCTCGCTAACTCCGAAGCCTACCCAGGTATTGAAGAATCAGCCCGCCGCTTACAGGCGGGTGAAGAAGGGCTGCGCGCCCTGGTGGAAGGCATCAAGCTGGTGGAACTTGACCCGCGCGTGCGTACTGTGGGTTACGGCGGCTGGCCGAATGTGCTGGGCGAAATGGAGCTGGACGCCTCTGTGATGGACGGTGACAGCCTGCGCACCGGCGCGGTGGGTGCCCTGAAAGGGTTTATGCACCCGGTGGAGGTTGCCTACAAGGTGATGACTGACCTGAACCATGAAATTCTGGTGGGTGAAGGGGCGGCCATTTTTGCCCGCGAAGTTGATGCGCTGGCCGGTGAAAACCTGATTGAGGACTCCAAAAATGTGTGGTGGGAAAAGCTGGAAGCGGCGATGACACCAGAGCAGCAGGCCGCGTTTCCGAATGTGCCTTTGGCGCCGCTTTCCAACAACGCCACCGATCCGGAGCGCGTGCGGGATACCACGGTATTCCTTTGCAGCGACGGCAGTGAAAAGATCAGCGCAGCGACCTCAACCTCTGGCTGGGCGTGGAAATATCCGGGCCGTTTGGGCGACAGCCCAATCATTGGTGCCGGCTCTTACGCAGACAGCCGTTACGGCGCCTGTGCCTGCACCCATACTGGCGAGATGAGTATCCGCTGTTCGACGGCGCATGCCGTGGTGCTTTACATGAAGATGGGCATGACGCTGGATGAAGCGGTCTATGAGGCAATTAAGGATCTGGATTACCTCAAGGACGGTTACACCGAAGGGGTGACCATTCATGCTATCGACCGCTTTGGTAACCACAAGGTAGTGAGTCTAAACTGCCCGGGTAACATCACTTACTGGTTCTGGCAGACCGGCATGGACAAACCGGAAGAGCGTCAGGCGGAAGTGATTTTTACCCGCTAACGCCCTGAACGGAAAAAGCCGTTTGAGCAATCAAACGGCTTTTTTGCATCTGTTGTTTATCTGCCAGGATTATTCGCCGAATGGCGCTTCGGTGGATACCCAGTTTCTGATGGTGTCGCGGTTGGTTGAGACGTAATGGGAATAGAGGTGGTCGATTGCCATGAGGATAGGTAACTGGGCAGTGATCATCCCGGTGCGTTCTTCACCGTGCAGCGACGCTGTCAGCAGCGTTGCAGTTGCGTGTTGCGCCAGCTTGGATTTGCCGTTGGCAGTGATGAGATAGGTTTCAATGCCGCGTGAGGTCAGGTTTTTCACCACCTTCGCCATGTCCGCATTCAGGCCATTGAGGCTGAGCACAATCACCAGGTTTTCCGTGGTCAGGATGTCCTGATACATCATCATGGAGTTGGTGTCCTGCACCACCTCTACGAATTTGCCCAGGCGGCCAAAGCGGAACTTGAAATCCCCACCGGCCAGCGCGCTGAAACCGGTACCGAATACATGGATGATCTGGTGGCGTGCAATGGCCTTGGTGATTTGTTCAATCACGGTTTCATCCAGACAGGTATCCAGCTGTTGCAGCAGGTCAAAATAGTCCTGGTGCAGGCTTTCATGCCCGCGTCTGGCTGGGGGATTTTTGCTGTCGAGTTGCTCTTGATAGAGAAACAGCAACTCTTTGAGATTGTTCAGGCCAATCTTGCGGCAAAAGCGGGTAATGGATGCGGTGGAGACCCCGATATCAACCGCCAGCTCTTCGATGGTTTTGACCGGTTGGCGGGCAAGGAAGTAGTCGGCGATTTTGTTGTCGGTGGCGGTGAACTTGCTCCGTGCATATTCAAAAAGCAGTCCGATATCTTTATTCATCAGTACCATAGTCTGTCATCCATTCGCCCCACTAACGTAGGGCGAACGCTCCGGTTATTCAAGCGGGATTTTGAAAGTGCGAACTTGCTTGGCACGAAATGCGCCAGGTGTCAGGTCGCCGTACTCCATGGCGACAGGTGCGAGCGTCTCCAGCAGCATATTGGTTTCCGATGCCGTGCCGGTCGGCACATGGACAGCGATCTCGCCGCTCTGTTCCACGCTTCGCTCCGACGGGTTGAACAGGCGAAGGCAAAGGGCGTTGTCCTCAAACTGCATCGCACCGCATACAAGAGAATCTGTGCTGAGTGCCAACAGGCTGAAGGTGTCACAAACCGGCTGTTTGAGCGGATGCATTACAAAATACTTCAGGGTGTTGGTGAACTGGTTCAGTGTTTGCGCCTGATAGTAAGGCAGGTTGACGCTCCAGCACTGGTGCTGGGTTGCAATGCGCGCCGGGTCAAATTCGCTGTCCAGTGAGAAAGCAAATTTGGCTTTCTGCTGGCCGAGCATCTGGCTGTCTGGCGTTGGGATGTATTTGTACTGCTGGCCGGAGGCAATGCCAGGGCGGCGCAGCAAATCCGGTTTTCCAAGCCAGCCAACACTACGGAACAGGGTCAACGCCAGTTTGCCGCTTGGCGATTGCGGTGAGTCCAGCAACACTTCGTACTCTTTGACGCCCTGCGTCATGACGGTCAGGCTCAGGTTGTCATCAGACAGGTTGGCATAGCTGATCATCGGATAGATGCCGCTTGGCTCTTCCTTCCAACCACGTTCGCGCCAGTCTGCCATTTGGCTCTGGTAAACCGGGCGTCGGGCAAAACCAAACGGGGTATCTGCGATGCTCTCCCGGGTCTGGATTGGGCTGTTGACCACCAGTTGCAGACGGTGATCGTCAGCCTGGTTGTCGACGCTTAGCTCAACCTGCAAAGGCTGCTCATCGGCGGTTAACGTGAGTGTCAGCGAATAGCTGCACTGGGTATCGGCAAATCGCTGTGCGCGGGCTTCAAGGTTTTCAGGCAGCAGCCAGTGGCCTTTCAGCGTCAGGCTTTGCTGTAGCTCACCGCATTGGCTGGTGCAGTCTGCCCGGCTGAAACTGAGATCCAGAACCCAGTCCTGCGCCGGCGGCGAATAGTCATAGGTATCACCGTCATCCCCACCATCACGCACGCTCAGAAACTGTGTCCATTGTTGGCCCAGTTTTTTGTCCGTCAGGTGCAATTCCCCCTGGGTGAACACGATGCGATAACGTTCGTTTTCGATGCTGTTACTGTGGTTTTCTGAGACAGATTCCAGTGCAGAGCCTTTCTCATTCAGCACCAGCGAGGTAAACCCAAGGGCTGGCAGAGCATAGCGAAGCGCAATGGTGGTCTGGAAGTAATAGCCATCCGGCGCATTGTCTTTCGGATCGCGCTGGATACTGCCGTTGTAATGCCGGGTTTGGGACAATACATCAAAAGGAACATTCTCGCCTTCAAGGGTAGACAGGCTAAAACCGCCAGACTTGGTGGAAAGGGTCACTGTCTGCACCTGCGAGCGTGAAAACGGCAGGGTGTTGAACAGGGTAATTCGGCTGCCGTTTTGCAGTGCTGGCTGGGATTCGGCCAGCTTGCGCACCAGATAGTCACAGGCCGAGCCTGACATCTGGTCGACCTGCTCAAAGCGTTCAAGGATGATCTTGTTGGTTTTGTCTGTGTTGCAGGCACCGGCGCTGTCATGGGCGTGGTTGCGCGTCATGGTGCGCCAAAGATTATCCAGCAGGGTTTTCTGGTAGCCGATACCAAAGCGGGTAGCGAGTACCATCAGGGGCTCCAGCTCCAGTGTCAGCCTGCGCTCCAGCATATCATTCCAGCGTTTGTGATCGGCGCGGGAAGAATAAATTGAGCGGTGAATCTTCGACGCCTGACCATCAATCATCTCGCCACTCAGGCAGTCCATTGGCAAGTTCTGCTCGGACAGCTTGGCAAACAGGGCGTCGTAACTGCTTTCAATCAGACGGGTATCCATCTGCTTTTCTGCCAGTTGCTGGTTAAACAGGGCAATGCGTGATTTGACGTTGAAGTCGACGAAACGCTGGTCGCCGCCAAGCGGCAGGGCGATATCGTCAGACAGGCAGCCTTTGGCCACCTGCGCAGCCATGGCTTCGGCATCATCACAGTAGATAAGCTGTCCGCCCACGTAGTAGCCATCGCGGATATTGTAGAAAGTGACCAGGCTGCCGTCTTCGCTTTGCCACTGGCCTTCACGGTGAGGGTAGACATCAGTCGACAGGCCGCGCCAGAACACGGTTTTGTCGATGCCGACGCCATTGTAGATTTTGGGCATGTCCATGCTCTGGCCGAAGGCATCCGGCACATAACCCAGCATTTCCACCCCGCCCAGTCCGCGGCCAAGGCTGATCCCAAGCTGAAGGTTGCGGATGATGGATTCACCCGCAATGATCAGTTGGTCAGTCTGGGTATACCAGGGGCCGATTTTCAATTTGCCGCTGCTGACCAGTTCGGTAAAACGGGCTTTTTGCTGCGGGCAGGCGTTGAGGTAATCTTCAACAATGCTCAGTTGCCCATCCAGGTAGTAGCTCTCCACGTCCCCGGATTCCAGGGCGTCCATCACCTCATCCATATGGTAAATCAGCTGGATAAGGGACTCATGGGCGGAGAAGTACCATTCAAAATCCCAGTGAGTATGGGAGATCACATGAAGTTGTTTTGTCATTACGCTGCCCGCCGGGTTTAAGCAATCAGGTGGTGAATGGTGTCGACCACCGTTTCTGTGTCGCCGGTTTGCAAGGTATTGCGGATATCCGGCTTCATCATGGCGCGGGATACTTTGGTCAGCATGACCAGACTCTCCTGCGCACCTTCGGCCGGAATTGCCAGCGATACCACCGCCGAAACTGGCTCATCGTCCATGGTTTCCCAGGCGATAGGGTGGGCAAAGCGCACCACAAAGATGGCCGGTGACATCACGTGCTCTGACTTGCAATGAGGGACGGCAATCCCCCCCATAAAGCCGGTGCTGTCGTGTTCTTCGCGCGCCTTGAGACCCGCAGCGAAACCGTCGACTGAGCTGACAACGCCAAGGCGGTGTGCGTTTTCGGCAATAAAACGGAACGCTGCTTCCTGTGTGGTGGACTGGGTATCTGTCAGGATGTGTTGGCTTGAGAATACGTTTGTCATGGTAATCATCCCTCTGACACTGCGGTGTTCAGCGCCGGTTCGGCTTTTTGCTCTGTGGCGGCTTCTGTGGTGACGACTGGTTGTGGACGACGCCAGAAGCCAATGATCATCGCAGTCAGGGTAATACCCGCCAGCGTACAGGCAATCCAGGTCACGAATGGGATAGGTTGCTCGATGTAACCGACAAAGGTGCCCAGTGGAGAACCGATACCGCCGTAGAATTTCACGTCCAGATAGCCAACCAGACCACCTGCAAGGGCAGAGCCTGCCACACTGGCGGTGATAATTTGCAGAGGATTGGCCGCCGCAAACGGGATCGCACCTTCAGTAACGCCCACGATACCCATGCCGAATGCGGAGTTGGCAGAGATTTTCTCCGTCGCTGAGAAGCGTTTGGCAAACAGTTTCGACGCCAGGAAGATGCCCAGTGGTGCGACAGAAATGGCAGCCTGAGCAGCCGTGCCGGGTACAAAGTTCGCGCCTTCAATACCGTATTTGGCAACGGTATCCGTCCAAACTGCGGTGCCGAAAATCAGCGCAGTTTTGTTGACTGGGCCTCCGAAGTCGAAACCAATCATGGCACCGACGATGGCACCGATAATGAAGGTGGAAGAGGCGTAGTTGGTGGTCATCCAGTTCAGACCGTCATACAACGCGCTCATGGCGCCGGCAATCGGCTGGCCGATCAAATACAGCACCACTACCGTGATAAAGAAAGTTGCGATCAGTGGGATCACCATGATGGGAACGATGGGTTGGATGATCTTCGGCCACTTAACCTTTTTCAGGTATTTAACGAAGTAGCCCACCAGGAAAGCCACCAGAATCGCAGACAGGAAACCGCCACCCGCGTTGGTGCCAAGGAAGCTTGGATCATTTGCCATGTAAGCGCCCAACATAGCCGGGGCAATTGCAGGGCGGTCAGCAATCGAGTTGGCAACGAAACCAGCAAACAGCGGGATCATCAGGGTGAAGCCAATCTGACCAACTTTGAACAGGTGGAACATGAAGTAGCCCAGCGGATCTTCCTGATCAAACCCCCACGCGACCATGCGGCCAAGATCGTCTTTCTGGAAAGCAAAAACGTTGGCGATAGCCAGCAGCAGGCCGGCGGCAATCACCATAGGCACCATGTAGGAGATGCCACTCATGATGTGTTGTACAAAACCGTTTTCGTTGGTTTTGCCCAGGGTGACATTGCCGACCTTGGTGCCTTTTGCGCCAAACACAGTGGCATTTTCTTCGGCTTCTTTGATCAGTCCCATCGGGTCTTTGATCGCGGCTTTCGGGCGGGTTTTGTAAACGCGCTTACCGGCAAAGCGGGCCAAATCAATTTCGATATCAGAGGCGATGATCACCAGATCTGCTTCACTGATCTCTTTCTCTGTCAGCACATTCTCCGCACCGATGGAGCCCTGGGTTTCGACTTTGACAAAGAAATTGTGTTCTCTTCCGGCTTGTTCCAAGGCTTCAGCAGCCATATAGGTATGCGCGATACCGGCTGCACAAGCGGTTATTGCCACCACGTTTTTGGTCATGAGGTTCTCCTTCTACGACCGACGAAAGGAATAGGGACGGCCAGATAATGAAAATTTTCTCAATTCTCAACTGTGATGGAATTCATAATAGCTATTTTATTGTAAATTTTTACAGTTAAAGGGTGCACTCCGTCATGGAAAAAAACGGTCAAAGCTGTAAATTTTTTCACCGAAAGCTGAACGGCTTTTAGCTTGGTTGATTTTATTTTCATCGGAATGTAGCGAGCCCTTTATGTCCCATGCCCCTTTGTTGTCAGAACATCTCTCGTTTTTGGCCATGGCCGACAGCGTTTTGAAGATGCGTGCGATTGCTGACAGGCACTGTTATCTGGCGGTCTCCTGCGATGACGCGCCGCTGCTGGCCTGGAAAACACCGGTACTCAGAATGGAGATGGTCACTGAAGGTGAGCTCGAAATGCTGTTCAGTGGGCAAGGTGGTCAGCGGGAATCAAAAAGGCTGGGTGCCGGTGATGTGCTGTTTTTGGCGAGCAACGGCTGGAATCTGCCATTGGTGGAGAAAGCCAATACCCTGAGTATCTGCTTTCGCGAAAACAGATTGTGGCTGAGCTATAACCACTGGCAGGATGGCCGCTGTATCCGTCTGGCACGCTGGGATCTGGCCATGCCGGAAGCAGAAAGGTCAGCTGAGGCATACAGCCAAACAGATGTTGAACAGGTTCTGACGGTATTGGCATCAGCCCTAGAGATAGAAGTGGAGAAGGCGTCACGCCAGCGTCAGCTGTTTCATCAGATCCTGACGTATTTGCGCTGTCACTTCGATGAGCCCATTTGCCGCGATTCTGTCGCGCGCCATTTTTGTATCTCGCCGAGCTACCTGTCGCACTTGTTTATGCAATATGGCGAGGTGGGGTTTAACGAGTACATCAACCGTGAACGTTTTGCCCATGCGCAACATTTGCTGGTGGAGAAGGGGTTAAGGGTGAAGCAGGCCGCACTGGAAAGTGGCTTTGTGGATGCAGATTATTTCTGTCGCCTGTTTAAGCGCCTGGCGGGGATGACGCCAACCCAGTACCGTAAACAGCACGATGCCCTGGCGTTCTAAAAATAGGAATTGCAGATACGAAAAAGCGCAGCCGAAGCTGCGCTTTTTCTTGCGGTTCAAGAATTACTTCTTGATGCGCAGTACTGGAGTTTCACCAACAGTGACAGAACCAGACAGCTTGTTCAGCTCTTTGATTTCGTCCATGTTAGAGATAACAACAGGAGTCAGGGTAGACTTCGCTTTCTCTTCCAGCATAGCCAGATCGAATTCGATGATTGGGTCGCCAACTTTAACAGTCTGACCTTCTTCAGCGATGCGCTTGAAGCCTTCACCTTTCAGCTCAACGGTATCAATACCGAAGTGAACGAACAGCTCGATGCCGTCTTCAGATTCGATAGAGAATGCGTGGTTAGTTTCGAAAATCTTACCAATGGTACCGTTTACTGGTGCAACCATTTTGTCGCCAGCTGGTTTGATCGCGATACCGTCGCCCACGATTTTCTCAGCGAAAACAACATCTGGCACATCTTCGATGTTTACGATTTCGCCAGACAGTGGTGCGATGATTTCGATTGCGCCAGCGTCGCTGCTGTCGTCAGAAACCAGCTTTTTCAGTTTGTCAAACAGACCCATAGTGTTTGCTCCTAAGCGTTTACAATACTTTGCTGCCGTATTTTAGCAGACAGTTTTCTCAGCAATGAATTTTTCTACGTGTGCAGCAATTTCTTCTGCGGTAGGCATTGCCAGTGCTTCTTCTGCCATTGCTTTAACATCAGCAAAGTTAGCATTACGGATGATTTTCTTAACGCGCGGGATAGAGATTGCACTCATGCTGAACTCATCCAGGCCCATGCCCATCAGGAGCAGGGTTGCACGCTCGTCACCAGCCAGCTCACCACACATGCCAGTCCATTTACCTTCTTTGTGAGAAGCGTCAATAACTTGCTTGATAACGGTCAGTACTGCTGGAGACAGTGGGTTGTACAGGTGCGAGATAAGCTCGTTACCACGGTCAACCGCAAGAGTATACTGGGTTAAGTCGTTTGTACCAATGCTAAAGAATTCAACTTCTTTTGCCAGGTGGTGCGCAATCGCCGCTGCAGCAGGGGTTTCAACCATTACACCGATTTCGATGTTTTCGTCAAACGCCAGGCCTTCAGCACGCAATTCAGCTTTGTATTCTTCGATCGCTTTCTTCAGCTCACGGATTTCTTCAACAGAGATGATCATTGGGAACATCACGCGAAGTTTACCGTGTGCAGAGGCACGCAGGATAGCACGCAGCTGGTCACGCAGGATTTCACGGCGGTCCAGGCTGATGCGAACTGCACGCCAACCCAGGAATGGGTTCATTTCTTTTGGCAGATCCATGTAAGGCAGATCTTTGTCGCCGCCGATATCCATAGTACGGATGATCACAGCGTTGCCTTCCATCGCTTCTGCGACTTCTTTGTACGCTTTGTACTGCTCTTCTTCAGTAGGCAGTGCGTCGCGGTCCATGAACAGGAATTCAGTACGGTACAGACCAACACCTTCGCCGCCGTTACGGTTTACACCGTCACAGTCTTTAACGGTACCGATGTTGCCGCATACTTCAACCTGATGGCCATCCAGAGTGATCGCTGGCAGGTCTTTAAGTTTTGCCAGTTCTTCTTTCTCTGCGATGAACTCATCACGGATCGCTTTGAATTTGTTCAGCTCGTCTTCACTTGGGTTGATCACAATCTTGTTGTTGATTGCGTCAAGTACCAGCATGTCACCGTTGTGAACACGCTTAGTGATGTCGTTAGTACCCACGATCGCTGGCAGCTCAAGAGAACGTGCCATGATAGAAGTGTGGGACGTACGGCCGCCGATATCTGTGATGAAACCCAGTACGTAGTCCAGGTTAATTTGAGCTGTCTCAGAAGGCGTCAGGTCGTTAGCAACCAGAATCACTTCTTCGTTGATTGAGCTCAGAGAAACGATATTGATACCCAGTGCGTTTTTGATGAAACGTGAGCCGATGTCACGGATGTCAGTTGCACGCTCTTTCAGGTACTCATCGTCCAGAGATTCGAGGGTAACTGCTTGCTCTTCGATTACGCTGTGAATCGCGTATTCGGTAGAAGCATTGTTGTCCTTAATGAAAGCTATGATTTCTTCTTCTAGCTCTTCATCTTCAAGCAACATGATGTGACCTTCAAAGATCGCTTCTTTCTCTTCGCCGAAAGTAATGCGAGCTTTTTCTTTAATCACTTCTAGTTGCTGTTTAGATTTTTCGCGTGCGTCGTACAGACGTGCGATTTGTGCGTCTAGCTGGTCAGCTGGAACTGGGTTTTTGTTGATGACGATTTCGTCTTCTTGAAGCAGCAGCGCTTTGCCGAATGCAATACCAGGAGATGCCAGGATACCTGAAATCATAGCCTTACCCTACATTGATCAATTTAAAATACTAATGGATAGAAAAAGAGCTGGATTATTCCAGCTCGTCCATCAGCTTAACCAGGTGATCAACGGCTTCTTGAGCTTGTGCACCTTCAGCTTTGATAGTAACAACAGTACCCTTGGTCAGACCCAGAGTCTGCAGCTTGAACAGGCTGGTAGCGCTTGCTTCTTTACCGCCAGATTCAACAGTGATTTTTGCATCGAAGCCTTTCGCTTCTTTTACAAACTGAGCAGCAGGACGAGTGTGCAGACCGTTTTCAGCAGTGATTTCTACTTGCTTTTGATACATGTTTTACCCCGATACATTATTTATTTAGGTTTATGTATTAAATCTTCGGTTAGCTTAAACTGAAAGGCCAGTTTTGGCTATCGATGGTCGGTAAACTAACCAAGATTTGAGTGCCCTTGCTTAATCCAAGTCAAAGTTTTGTGACATTTTCGCTCAAAATAACACCTGACTCACAGACGAGTCGCATATTAATTTCGAGGTGGAAAATAAAAGGCGGGGAATTTTTACTAGAGCAGGCTTAAAAAATCAAACAAAAAAGCCCCGTGCGGGGCTTTTTTCTTGTTGCGACGTATCGCGTAACTGTCGGTAAACCCGCCGTTACTGCTGGTTTTCTAGCTCGGTGAAGATACCGGCAAACAGTGCGGTACTGAGATAACGCTCACCAGAACTTGGCAGAATGGTAACGATGTTTTTGTCCGCAAATTCAGGCAATTCAGCGATTTTGTTAGCTGCGACAACGGCTGCACCAGAGGAAATACCCGCCAGGATACCTTCTTCTTCCATCAGGCGGCGAGCCATGGCAATCGCTTCGTCTGACGTCACCAGCACAGTTTTGTCGACCAGAGACAAATCCAGGTTGCCCGGCACGAATCCTGCACCAATACCTTGAATTTTGTGTGGTGCTGGCTGCACGTCGTCGCCATTCACGGTCTGTGTAATAACAGGTGACTCAGCAGGCTCTACCGCTACGGTAGTGATCGCTTTACCTTTGGTGTTTTTGATGTAGCGGCTAACACCTGTCAGCGTACCGCCTGTACCCACACCAGCAACAAACACGTCGATCTCGCCATCGGTATCTTCCCAGATCTCTGGACCCGTGGTTTTCTCGTGGATTTCCGGGTTAGCAGGGTTGTTAAACTGTTGCAGCATCAAGAATTTCGCTGGGTCAGAAGCCACAATTTCCTCTGCCTTCGCAATCGCACCTTTCATGCCTTTCGCCGCTTCGGTCAATACCAGGTTTGCACCCAGTGCTTTCAACAGTTTACGGCGCTCAAGGCTCATTGATTCCGGCATGGTCAGCGTCAGTTTGTAGCCGCGGGCTGCAGCCACATAAGCCAGTGCAACACCTGTATTACCACTGGTTGGTTCAACCAGTTCGGTACCCGGTTTCAGTTTGCCGCTTTTCTCTGCATCCCAGATCATGTTGGCACCGATACGGCATTTAACGCTAAAGCTAGGGTTGCGAGCTTCAATTTTTACCAGCACCTTGCCGTTTGATACACGGTTAAGACGTACCAGCGGTGTGTTGCCGATAGTGGTTGAATTATCTTCGTAAATTTTACCCATCTTCTTCGTTCCTTCGGTTTGCAGGGAATGTACGTCTACCAGAATATCCTGCTTTCAGGGATTTAAAAGGAATGGTTAGTTATATCTTATTGAAAAAAGCGCGTAAAAGCCGCGTGGTTAGCGGCTTTTACGTGCTTGAATACTGGTGGTTATTTAGTAGCGGGCGTGATCGTTGCGGTATTTGTCTACCCACATGGCCGTTGCGCCACATACTGCAGCTGGCATGACGAACAGGTTGAGGATGGGGGTCATGGTGAAGAACATCACCAATGCACCAAAACTCATGGTCGATCCTTTGTGCTCACGCAGTGTGGCTTTCATGTTGTGAAAAGGCACGCGATGGTTGTCAAATGGGTAGTCACAGTACTGAATACCCATCATCCAGGCACTGAACAAAAACCACAGCACTGGGCCGAGGGTTTGTCCGATAGCCGGTATCCACATCAGCAATAAAAGTCCCAGTGCTTTTGGCAGGTAATAAGCCAGTTTCTGCCATTCGCGTTTGAACACTCGGGGCATATCTTTAACGGCATCCATCACACCGTCTTCGGGCGGACGCTTACCGACCAGCTTGGCTTCAAGGTGCTCTGCCAGTAGGCCGTTAAAGGGCGCGGCAATCCAGTTGGCGACGGTACTGAAAAAATACGAGCAGATAACCAATACAGCAATAGCCAGCAGCGGCCACAGAACATAGGAAAGCCAGCTTAGCCATTCAGGCACCATTGACAGCCAACCGTTAATCCAGTCACTCAGCTGAGACAGGATGATACCAATCAATGACCCCATTAAAAGCAGGTTCACCAAAAGTGGAATAATGACGAATCGTCGGATGCCCGGGGTAAATGCCAGTGAAAATCCCCGAAGAAAATAGCTAGCCCCAGATACGGGTTGCCTTGCCAGTTGGGTAGGGGTCATGGAGTCTCCTTTTAAAATCCCTGCCATGTTAACGTTTCGCGCCAGAAATTGGTAATTTACGCCAGTGATGAATTATTCAGCGCTGACGTTGTCAAATCTTCGTAAGAACAGTGACTTTTTCAGTGTTCTAGCGGTATGGACGTTAACTTTTATACGCTTTTTGGTACAGTAGTCAGCAATTTGACTGTGCGACATTGCCAAAGGTTGTACCAAGGTGTTTAGATAGGTCACAACCGCTTGCGGTCTCTCGTCGTTATTTGGATAAATGCTGAGATTAAGTAATGCAGGAATTGCGCCTTGTTTTGATCATTCTGGGAGCGGTGGCGATTGCCGCGCTGTTGCTTCATGGCCTGTGGACCAGCCGAAAGGAAAAACCTGCCAAGTTTGGTGAAAAGCCCATCGGTAAATTGCGCGAGAAGGATGACACTGGTTTTGATCAGGATGGCATCGGCTCAGTGCGCGTGATTAAACCTGGCACGGTCGAGAAACCAAAGGTTGAGCGAAAAGAACCAGGTTTGAGCTTCGGTGAAAAGCCCGATGTAGACCCTTTGTTTGCGGGTGTTGAGGATTCCCCGACCCCGGAAAAAGCCAAACTGGAAGATGATATCGAATTGCCGTCTATTTCAGCCACGGATTTGGATGCTGATGCAGCACCAAAACCTGCATCGGCGGAAAAGATAGAAGAAATCATTTCTGAGCCAGTTATTGAATCAACCCCTGTTACAGACAGTGTTGAAGACAAACCTGAGCAGGATGAAGAAGTACCTGAAGAGGTTGCTGAGGTAGCGGTCGAAGAGCCTAAAGAGCCGGAGCAACAAGTTCTTATCCTCAATGTGCAAGCTGCGGGAAACAAAGAGTTTGACGGTGAGGAGCTGATTAACTGTCTTGAGCAACACGGCATGATTTTCGGTGAGATGGAGATTTACCATCGCCACGCTGATCTGGCCGGTAATGGTGAAGTGCTGTTCAGTGCCGCCAACATGTTTAATCCTGGCAGCTTCCCGCTGGCGACAATCCATCAGTTTACGACGCCGGGTATTACTTTGTTTATGACACTTCCGTGCTATGGAGAAGCAGAGCAAAACTTTAAGCTGATGCTTCAAACGGCGCAGCAAGTGGCGGATCAACTGGGTGGTTTGGTGATGGATGATCAGCGTAACATGATGACGCCACAGCGCCTTGATGGTTACCGTGAACGGATCAAGCGATTCCACGCCCATGCGTAACGCTTCTGACTGACTAAAAACGCCCCGAATTCGGGGCGTTTTTGTTGGTGCTTTGTCTTAAATTGACACTTATTTGACTGCCTGCCATGGGCCACCATTGGTGGGGACATCTCCTTTAGTCCACCATTTGGCTTTGTAGGTTTGTCCTTTATAGGTCACCACGTCGCCACTGGTATAGGAAAGTTTGCTGTCCCATGCGGTATCGCCTGCACTTTTTTCTGCTTTCCAGGCGCTGACTGTTCCCGGCTCTTCACCTTGCGTCCACCATTGAGCGGTGTAAGCCGTACCCAGGTGCGTCACTTTGTCTCCGGCAAGATAGGCGCGCTTGGGATCCCAGTCAGAATTGCCCGGTTGGGTACCAGAGCCTTTCACGGTAACAGTGATGGTGGACGAAGCCGTCGCTTTGCCATCAGTGACGGACACAGTGATTTGTACACGTAAATCGACAGTGGTAACCGGTGCTGAGTAACTCAGGGTGGCACTATTGCCGTTCACGGTAAGTTCGCCCGCACTGGCCGTAAAGGTCAGCACATCTTTGTCTGCATCGAAGGCGGTGAGGTCGACAGTCACGGTTTCACCACTGTTTACGGAAGCGCTCACTGGCGCAGCCAGTGTGGGGGCAGTATTGACTGCGCCGGCTTTGACTTCCAGTTGGAAGCTGGCATCAATATTTTTCACGTACACCAGATTACCGTACAGATCGGCACTGTCCCAAGTTACCAAACCGCTCGCATCAAGTTTGCCAAGACCAACGCCACTTGCTGAGGCATTGATGGTTTGCGCCAGCTGTTCGGCCCATACAGTTTCATTTTGGTTGTTGGCATCGATCGGCAGTTTTTCGAACACAGTCTCATTGCCGTTGCCATCAAATACGCGGAACCAGACGGTATCACCGGCGTTGGCATCCGTCGTTGGTTTGAGTGCGCCGCCAAGGCTTGTCCATGGTGACGGTATAACCTCACCACCGAAGCTGATATCACTACAGTTGTAGAAACCTTCACCTGCCGGATCGACACGCTGCCAGCGGGAATAAAGAACGGCATTGCCGGTACGGTCGGTTGGCAGAGTAATGCTCATCTGGTAGTACTTTTTCTCATTGATAAGTACAACCGGAAGGTTGTCGAACTCGGCTACTAAGTCGAGATCAGACCATGCGAGTGCATCTGTAGCGGGGTTGTAGCCCGGTTTAGAAAGATAAATTTTCCAGAAGCTTGGATTGTGCGGCGTGGAAGCGCGGTAAAGCAGAGTCAATTTGCCATTTAGTGATGGGTCGATAGGTGTCGCTTGCCAGTCGGCAGAAGGAATATCTATCCCTGCTTTTTTTGCATCGGCGGCAGCGCAGAGTGTGCCATCCGGAATAGCGGCTTCAACGGCTGCCTGGTTAGTGAAGTCAGAAACCAGTTTGGCAAATTCAGGTTTTTGCACAAACGGATACCAGCTTGATTCCAGATAGGCCGAGCGACAGGCTGCATTTGGAATGCCGGAGCCGTCCGTCGCGCCCCAATACCCACCATCGCTGTCACAAACTTCCTGACGGGCAGGTGGATAATCCATGTAGCCATGCGCAGCGGCGACTTGAGGCAGCGCAATGGCAGAGAGTGCGGCACCCGCGGCGAGCGCAGGCAATGATCGAGTGCGTAACATGTTTGTTCCTCGTGTTGTTGGCTGTTTTTGTTGCTTTTTTGTTATTACGCACTGAATTTGTGGGAAAGGGCACTGCCATTGTTTTGCTGTTTGTATAAATAAATGGTGACTCGAAAAATGAAAGGGCAAATTTTCACATGAGTGAAATGTAAAAAGATAAATATCAGGGCAAATCACTATTTTCGGACAGGTAGGTAAAAGCCGCATTGTGGGCTGAATGGATGCTCAAAAAACATAAAAAAGGCCTGTCGAGCAGGCCTTTGATAATGCTATGGGGTATCGGATACCGGCGTAGGGCGATAGTGCTCGGGACCGAGTTTTGTGAATTCGGGAAGCACAGTTGCAACGGTCATGGTCGACCAGGTGCCTGCGACGATACCGATAAACATGGTGACCGAAAATCCAAACAGCGGTTCACCACCCAACAACCACAGTGACCCCACCGATATCAGGGTGGTGCCTGACGTAATTAAGGTGCGTGAGAGCGTTGAAGCAATCGCGCGGTTGGTAAGCTCTGCGATCGGTAAGCTGACATTTGCGCGCAGCAACTCCCTGATCCTGTCAGATATAATGATGGAATCATTCAGGGAGTAACCCAATACCGCCAGTAATGCAGCCAGTACTGTGAGGTTAAATTCCATCCCTGTGATGGAGATGAATCCGAGTAGCAACACAATGTCATGGACTAGCGCGAGCAAGGCACCGCTGGCCAGTCGCCATTCAAAACGGACGCTGAGGTAACCCAAAATCACCAGCAGGGTGACAAGCACCGCCAGACCGCCTTGTTCTGCAAGCTCTTGTCCTACCTGTGGCCCAACGAGACTGACGTTTATCATTTCAACTTCGGGTGATAACGATGCCAATACGTTTTTGAGATCTGGTTGTGTGTCCATATTCTCAGGTGCCGCATAGCGCAGCACCCAGTCGCCCGGTTCGCCGCTGGATACCACGGTTACAGGTTGATGCAGCGCTGACTCTAAATGAGTTTGGAGCTGCGCAGCTGTCAGTGTGGTGTCCAGTTTGACTTCACTGATCATCCCACCGGTAAAATCGAGGCCAAAATTCAGCCCTTTTGTGCAGAGCGAGATAACCGACAGTACGATTAGCACACAAGAAATAAGGGTGCCAATGTGGCGCAGTCTGGTTGCGTTATTTATCTTCATCATGTTTATATCCTCACACCACGTCGTGAATCTTTACCCCAAACCAGATTGATCACTGCGCGCGAAGCAAAAATGCCGGTGAACATACTGGTCAGCAATCCTAATCCCAGCGTCAATGCGAACCCTTGTATTGGCCCGTTGCCAATGGCATAGAGAGTGGCTGCGGAAATCAGTGTGGTAATGTTGGAATCTAGAATCGTGCTGAACGCGCTGCTAAAGCCCAAGTCAATCGACTGTGCCAAGCTTCGTCCTTCACGCATCTTTTCTTTTATCCGCTCGAAAATCAGCACATTGGTATCAACAGCCATACCGACCGTCAGCACCAGACCGGCAATGCCGGGCAGGGTAAGCACCGCACCAGGCAGCAGGGCAACTAGACCCAGCAACATCACCATATTGATCACCAGCGCCAGATTGGCCACCCAGCCGAGTTTTCGGTACCAGACCGCCATAAACAGCAAAGTCAGCCCCATTCCCAGAGCCAGTGCAGCAAAGCCGTTCTGAATGTTTTCTGCGCCTAGAGAAGGGCCAATTGTGCGCTCTTCAACAATGGTGACAGGGGCGGTCAGGGAACCGGCACGCAGCAGTAAAGCCAGTTGTTGTGCATCTGCCAATGAGCCAACGCCTGTAATGCGGAAGCGGTTTCCAAGTTGGGATTGAATCGTCGCTACGCTGATAATTTCCGTATGTTGAACCGTTTTTCCTTCTGCGTTGCGGCTGTATTCGCTGTAGGCGGTCGCCATCGGTTTACCAATATGGTGGGCAGAGAAATCTGACATTTCTTTGCCGCCGAGGGTATCGAGAGAGATGTTCACTTCTGGCGATCCCATTTCGCCCATGCCTGCGCGCGCATCGACAATGTGCTCGCCAGACAACACCGGTTTGCGGGTGACATATATTTCCTGTCCATACTGATCAGGTATCGCGATTGAACCGGGTTTATGATCACTGACTACCTCGTAGAACGCCAGGCTAGCCGTGGCTCCAATCACATCTTTGGCGGTAGCAGGATCTTGTACGCCCGGCAGTTCAATACGGATGCGGTGGTCACCCTGACGCTGCACTGAGGCTTCAGTAATGCCCAGTTCCTCAATCCGTGAGCGCATAGTCTGTAGGTTCTGCTGAACAGTCAGGTTAGTGAGTGTTTGCTTTTCTGCAGCTTTCAGACTCATGGTCAGGGACAAATCGCCATGGCCTTTCACTGTCCATTGCGGGAATTGTGCACTGGCGAAGGTACGAAGTGCTTGCAGGGCCTTTTCATTGCTGGCTTTGAGTTGAATGTCATTGCTGGCATTAATTTGTACCTGAACACCGTGCAACCTCGCCTCCCGCGCATGTTCACGGATTGCGTCGGCAGCCTGGTCTGCGTGGGCGTGGAAAACCGCCTGCGTATCGACATCCAGCAAAAACTGGACGCCTCCTCGCAAATCCAGCCCTAATTTGATGGGTTTAAATCCCATATCGAGCAGCCATTGTGGTGCTGCCGGTACCATGGCGAGTGTGACGGATTCATCTTTCGCGGCAGTCTCGGCAAGTGCCTGTTTTGCCGCATTTTGCTGCGTATTATCACCTAGCACTACGGTGGTTTTTCCATTCGTCTGATCGATACGTTTTACGTCGATAGAATGCTGGTTCAGGCTAGCATTGATGGTTGTCAGTGAGGGGGCGGTATTTTTGTGGGTGATCAAAATCGCTGCATTTTCGCCGAACCATGAAGGCAAAGCGCTGAACAGCAGCACAACAATCGTGGTAATGAGCACCACGTATTTCCATTTTGGGTAATGGTTTAGCAGGGTCGTCCGGGACGTTTTTCTTTGCATAGGACTCACTCAATGCCGCATATAGGCGGCAAGTTGGTCAACAACATTCACTGCTGAATTTAGAAATCGGCAGCCTAAAAATCGCTAAAAGCGCAATAGAGTGGGAATGGTGTTAAGCCTGAGCCTGGCTGATGTAGCGGTAGAGCAGGTTGGAGTCCTTCCAGCCACCAATTCGGTGTGTGGTGTTGGGCGGGCTGCGCGTCCAGTCTTTCCAGTAACTGAAAAGGGCTGCAGTGCGCGCGTATCGTTTATGGCAATGCTTGTCAGTAAACTCGATGACAAGTTCGTATTCCGGCTCGCTGTTTCCCAGCTTTTCGGGAAGCCAGGAGCCTGACCGAAGAAGAGAGGCCAGATCCGGCGATAAGGACGTAACCGGGGCACGGTGTTCATTGATCGTTGAGTCTGAATGGCCAAACTCGTCGAAAGTTTGTGCCGAGACGCCATCAAAACGGGCGCTTGAATATTCAGGAAAGAGGGAAGTCTGTGCAGGCAACGCGAGCATCACCAACAGCATTGCAAATACAACACTGATCAAGGGGCGATGATGGGTTACAGGACTTTGCATGGAGCAGCTCTTTAAGTTCGACCGCCGCATCTTAGAACCCCTTTCGCCTGCAAACAACCTTCAGGATGATCTTTCTGCAGTGTCTGGTGTCTTCGTGACGCTATCTACATCAGGTATACTGTCGGCCATTCTTACGACCCAGCTACCCTAAGGTGGCGAAGATTTTATTAGGCAGCATTGATGACCACGGACATTCAACAAAAACTGCAATCGCTAAAAGCGCAGCTCAGCTATCACGGCCACCTCTACTATGTCGAAGACAAGCCCGAGCTTCCTGATGCGGAATATGACCGCATGATGCAAGAGTTACTGGCTATTGAAGCGCAACATCCAGAATGGATAACGCCTGATTCTCCCAGCCAGCGTGTTGGTGGACAGCCATTGAGTGCTTTCGAGCAAGTGCGCCATGAAATTCCGATGCTGTCACTGGACAATGCTTTTGATGACAGTGAATTGGTGGCCTTCGAAAAGCGTATGCGCGACCGGCTGGCAACTGACTCGACGTTTACTTACAGCTGCGAGCCGAAGCTGGATGGTCTGGCGGTCAGTTTGATGTATGAAAATGGTGTCCTAGTTCAGGCTGCAACACGTGGCGACGGCAGCACCGGCGAGAACATCACTCACAATGCCCGTACAATTCGCAATGTACCGCTACTACTGCAGGGAACTGGCTGGCCTGCCCGTTTGGAGGTTCGCGGTGAAGTCTTTATGCCTAAAGATGGCTTTGATGCCCTGAATGAAAAAAACCTAAAAAAAGGTGAAAAGGCGTTTGCCAACCCACGTAATGCCGCCGCTGGCAGTTTGCGTCAGCTTGACCCACGCATCACTGCAACACGTCCTCTTCGTTTTTATGCTTACTCTGTTGGTGTGATGTCCGAAGCCTTCGGTGATTCTCACATTGGCCGCTTGGAGCAACTGAAAACCTGGGGCATTCCGCTAAGCCCGGAAGTCAAAAAGGTTGAAGGCATAGAGAATGTGCGCGCCTACTATCAGGACATTCTGACGCGCCGCAATGAACTGCCGTATGAAATCGATGGTGTGGTGATCAAGGTCGATAATATCGATACCCAAGTGCAACTTGGCTTTGTCGCCCGTGCACCGCGCTGGGCGATTGCCTATAAGTTTCCGGCTCAGGAAGAAATCACCCTGCTGCAAGACGTAGAATTTCAGGTAGGACGCACGGGCGCAATCACGCCAGTTGCCAAGCTGGAGCCTGTATTTGTTGGCGGGGTGACCGTATCAAACGCAACCCTGCACAATGCCGATGAGATTGCGCGTCTTGGCGTGAAAATTGGTGACACGGTTGTCATTCGTCGCGCCGGTGACGTGATCCCGCAAATTGTCAGCGTGGTAGAGAGTCGTCGCCCTGAAAACGCTAGAGACGTCACTTTCCCAGCTGAATGCCCAGTGTGTGGCTCCCATGTGGAACGTGTTGAGGGCGAGGCGGTCGCCCGTTGCACAGGTGGCTTAATTTGCCGCGCCCAACGTAAAGAAGCCATCAAGCACTTTTCGTCACGCAAGGCGATGGATATCGATGGGCTGGGTGACAAAATCGTTGAGCAGTTGATTGAGAAAGAGCTGATTTCAACCCCCGCTGATCTGTTTAAGCTGACTGCTGGACAGGTCACAATGCTTGATCGTATGGGGCCAAAATCGGCGCAAAATCTGGTCGATGCACTGAGCAAAGCTAAAGAAACCACGTTGCCGCGCTTTATTTATTCTCTGGGTATCCGGGAAGTAGGGGAGGCAACGGCAGCCAACCTCGCCAATCACTTTTTCACCTTTGATGCTATTCGTAGTGCCACTGAAGAACAATTGATTGAAGTTCAGGATGTCGGCGTGATTGTCGCCAAACATGTCGTGAACTTCTTCAGCGAAGAGCATAACAAAACGGTCATTGATGCTTTGATTGTCAATGGCGTCACTTGGCCTGATATTGAGCAGAAAGACGAAAGTGAACCGCAGCCGCTTGCCGGTAAAACGGTTGTGTTGACAGGAACCTTGTCGCAAATGTCCCGTAACGATGCCAAGGCTCAGTTGCAAGCGCTCGGTGCCAAGGTGACGGGAAGTGTATCGGCGAAAACAGACATGCTGATTGCCGGAGAAGCAGCAGGTTCAAAATTAACCAAAGCGCAAGAGCTAGGTATCGAAATCCTGGATGAAGACGGCATGATGCGACTGCTATCACGCTAGTTTTAATCAAACGCGCCAATTCCAACGCCAGCAATCAGTTGGCGTTTTTTTATGCCCATATATACAGCTTTTGCGAGTGATGTCTGATAATTCGCGTCGTGAATATTTAATGCAAATATACAAAATCTTGGTTTGAAATTCCCATTATTGACTCTGTGATAACGATCTCAATACAAATGCCTGGGTGGATTTTGCTGTGATAAATCATGACTTAATTATATGAAAAATATCGTTTATTAATTTTTATTTTATGTGTTTATATAAATGTGAGATGTGGGTCACGAACTTTCAGGGAACTTTGCACCGAGTCATATTTTTTTAATAACAAATAAAGTTCTCGTTGATGTTTTTTTTTGGGGAAGTAGTCTGGGACTCATCGATTGATAGAGAGTTCAATCGGTAACAAAAAATCTAAAGCGATGAATTTGAAGCGTTTTAGAACTTCGAATAATCGAGTCATTGCTTCGGCGGCCAACCTTAACAGCGATGATTTGTGATTCTGAAAAATCCCTTTTAGGAGTTATTTTCCATGGAAAAAATGTTCAAACGTTCAGTACTGGGTGCAGCAGTTGCTCTGGCTGCAGTTTCAGGTAGCGCAAATGCAGCTGTGGAACTGGCAGGCGAAAGCTTGGTGTTCTACGGACAGGCTGCTGGTGGCATCATCATTGCAAACCCAAAAGCTTCAGGCTCTGACAGCTCCATTTCAACCGACATCGAGTCACGTATTGGCTTCCGAGGTCGTGTAGCATTTGATGCTATCTCTCCAGATTTTATTTGGCAAATTGAAGGCGGTAACGCTGACAATGTATGGCAAAACGGTCACTTGGGTGGCCGTGACACATACTTAGGTTTCGATTTTGACGGTATTGGTTCATTTAAATACGGTCGTCAGCTAGTAGCGGCATTCAACTACATCGATTGGCCACATACCAATCCAGGCCTCGGTAATGTATTTGATGTGTGGAATAAAGATGCAAACGATCATGGTGCCTCGTTTGAAGACCGCGCAAACAACGTATTGCGCTTTGATTCAGCAAACTTTGGCGGATTCAACTTCCAAGTTTCTCTGAGTGGCATGGGCTCAACTACCGACGCACTTGTTGCAAGCGTTGGTAGTTCTTACTCAACTGATCTTTTCAGCGTGCACGCTGGTTACTACAACCAAGACAAGTACACTGTTAAAGTAGATGCAACCGACCCAACGTGGGTATATGACGAAGATTTGAAAGACTTCGTTAAGAAAGATGGCGAAGCTGCGAAAACTGAAGACAAAGGTGATGCATCATACTACATCGTTGGTGGTAGCTTGTTCTTAGGTGACGTAACTTTGACTGCTGGTTATAAAGAGTCAACAAACGGCCTGACAAATGTAGACCAAGGTAGCTATTCTGCGACAGCTCAATATGTTATCGATGGTACATATGTTCTTAAAGCAGGTTATGCAGCGACAGAAAATGTTGCTACTGACGGTGGTGATAACAGTGACCAAGCAATTACTGGTCGTTTTGGCTACCTGCTACCAAGCGCGTACCTGTATTTGGACGTTCGTAACTACGACTACAACGGTTCTGATGATTCGAAGGACACTACAAATATCCACCTTGGTGCAGAATACTACTTCTAAGCTTGGAAATACTTGTAGTAATATCGAAACGAGCGTCTTAGGGCGCTCGTTTTTTTCATGGAGGGCTGTATGAATCGTATTCTTAGATCAATTTTGTTGTTAGGTGGTTTAATTCCATCAATCTCATATGCACAAGTCAACGTGACGCTGCACAAGGACATTGAGGCAATTATTGTCAATGGAGAAGAACTTCCAATGACTCTAATGTCGAAAAATAATTTTATGTTAGAGAATGGTCAGAACCAGTTAGTGGTTAGACTGTCGAAACTAGTGTCCAGTGGGTCGGAATTCGAAAAATTCAAGTCTGATCCACTGGTTATTACATTCGCCACAAGCGATGAAGATATTTTTGTTGAACCAACGAGAAATATCACTTCAGAAAGACAAATTAAAGATTTTAAACAAAACCCTTCTTTTGAATTACTAACGCCAGACAACCGAAAAATTGAGTCTCAGCAGGATATTTTGCCTAAAAAACCCGGTTTCATGAGAAATTATGGGGCCGAGCTTGCAGCTTTTAATGCCAAAAAAGGGGATTCTTTGCTAGCAAAGGCACCATTGGTAGAAAAAAATGTAACAACATCAGTGCCAAATAATCACGAAAGTGAGGAAATTCAACCGACATTGATGCCATCTTCAAAATCGGTAGGGATTTCGTCAGAAAATTCGCTGATCTTGTTGCAAGCTGATTTTTTAAGAATGAGTCCGAAACAACAGCAAAAATTCCTACAGTGGGCGGTAGAAAACGTTCGCTCCTGAGAGTTGAGTTTCAATGAATAATGCGGGTACGTGGCGTGGCCATGTACCCGCTATGCTTTAATTCTGATAGCCCCAATTTCGCACGAAAGTGCCGCCTTCATAAGTACAAATCATCGTTGGGACGTAATCAGTTGTTCCATCGTTATACGTGCAATTCACCAGTGGACCAGCCTGCGTTGCCCAACCTGCGTTAGCACTTGCAGTGAAATTGACACCCATCGCCAAAGTCACTGCAGACAAAAGTAACATCAACTTTTTCATTATTGCTCTCCTTAATGTAAATGAACAACTACGCGGTTGTTCACAATCATGTTAGGAGTATTTTACATTTTGCGTAAAAAAATAAGATTCTGTTCTCAAATTTGGTTCTGAAAGACGGTTTTTGATGCCTTGCAGGCGATAACCCAACAAGTTTTTATTCAAATGATTTCGAATCGTTGTTCAGTGCATCCGGGAAGAATACAATACCGTCTTTACCGGATTCCCTCCGAACTCTTTCATCCATGCCGAACGTTATAGGATTAACATGAAAGTTAAAACACGTTTTGCTCCAAGCCCAACGGGCTTTTTGCACGTAGGCGGTGCGCGCACTGCTCTTTATTCCTGGCTTTTCGCCAAACACACAGGCGGTGAGTTTGTTCTTCGTATTGAAGACACCGATTTAGAGCGTTCTACCCAGGAAGCTATCGACGCCATCATTGAAGGCATGGAGTGGCTGGGTCTTGAGTGGGACGAAGGTCCTTACTACCAAACCAAACGTTTTGACCGTTACAACGAAGTTGTTGACCAGCTGCTTGCAGACGACAAAGCGTACAAGTGTTACGCGTCAAAAGAGTTGTTGGACGAGATCCGCGAAGAACAAATGGCGGCAGGCTTGAAGCCACGCTATGACGCAAACCATCCTCGCGTGGTAGAGGCAAATGCATCGGCGACAGAAGAAACGCCATTTTGCATCCGTTTCCGTAATCCTAAAGAGGGTTCGGTGGTATTTGACGACAAGATCCGTGGCCGTATCGAGTTCCAAAACTCTGAGCTCGACGACCTGATCATTCGTCGTACTGACGGCAGCCCAACTTATAACTTCTGTGTAGTTATCGATGACTGGGATATGGGTATTACCCAGGTTGTTCGTGGTGAAGACCACATCAACAACACGCCACGTCAAATCAACATTTACAAGGCACTGAACGCACCTGTACCAGAATTTGCGCATTGCTCAATGATTCTGGGTGATGACGGTGCAAAACTGTCCAAGCGCCATGGTGCCGTGAGTGTGATGCAGTACCGTGATGAAGGCTACCTGCCTCAGGCTTTGCTGAACTATCTGGTTCGTCTTGGTTGGTCACATGGTGACCAGGAAATCTTCTCGATGGAAGAGATGATTCAACTGTTTAGCCTCGAGTCAGTCAGCAAGTCTGCTTCGGCGTTCAATACAGACAAGCTGCTGTGGTTAAACAACCACTACATCAAGTCATCTGAGCCAGAGTATGTTGCTAAGTATCTTCAATGGCATCTTGATGCCAAAGGTATCAGCACCGAAAATGGTCCAGCGATTGCAGATGTCATCAAATTGGTTGGCGAGCGTTGCAACACCTTGGTAGAACTGGCTGAGCAAAGCCGTTACTTCTACCAGGACTTTGAAGCATTCGATGCTGATGCGGCGAAAAAACACCTGCGTCCAGTGGCTAAGGAAGCATTGGAGTTGGCGTTGGTTAAGCTGGAAGCGCTGGAAGATTGGAATACTGAAAACCTGCATACCGTGATTGCTGATACCTGTGCTGAGCTTGAGCTGGGAATGGGTAAAGTCGGTATGCCATTGCGCGTAGCAGTGACGGGTCAAGGCCAGTCACCGTCTGTTGATGCAGTCATGAACCTGATTGGTAAACCACGTGTTCTGGCACGTCTTGGTAAAGCAATTGCGTTTATCAACGAAAGAGCGGCTCAGTAACAACTGTTGTTAGGCTTGCTCCAAGAATTAAAACCCGGCGTTACGCCGGGTTTTTTTGTATCTGTACATTTGTTCTTCTAGTTTGTCCCGCATGAAAATGCGAATTGGATCAAGTTGACGATATTGATGATCCCCACCTCGCTCCATGCTTTTTTACATTTCCGGCGCCTAGCGCAACCTAGATCACATTCGCTCCTGCAATTCTAAATCCTGTGCGATTTTATGAATTCTTTATTTGTCTATCTATTTGTTTTTTAAAGGGTAAATATTATTTTATCTTTTAATTTTGAACCAATTCAAACTTCATTCAGCCAGAGATTTTTTTTTTATCGATACGAATTAAGCTTCTCCCCGTTGATAAATCACATCAATAACAATACCGGTGACGTTTGCATTTTGGCGGCCAACTAAAGGCAAACGGACTCTCCATCGGATTTAGTAATCTTTAAGGAGTTTTCCATGGAAATGACTTTCAAACGTTCTCTACTGGGTCTGGCTGTTGCAGCAGCTGCAATGTCTGGCTCAGCAAACGCGGCAATTGATCTGCATGGCGAAGCTGTACAAATGTACGGTCAAGCTGCCGGCGCAGTGTTTATTCAAGCTCAAGATCAAGCAAACGACACTGCTTTTGCTGAAATCGAATCTCGTATCGGTTTTAAAGGTCGCGTAGCTTTTGATGCAATCAGCCCTGATTTTATCTGGCAAATTGAAAGTGGTAACACCAACAACGTGCCTTGGGCGGATGGTAAGTTTGGTCAGCGCGATACATTCCTTGGCTTTGATTTCGATGGCGTAGGTTCGTTCAAGTTTGGTCGTCAGCTAGTTGCAGCTTACAACTACGTTGACTGGCCGCACTCAAACCCAGGTCTGGGTAACGTATTCGATGCTAACAATGACCTTGGCGTGACTTTCGAAGACCGTGCAAATAACGTGTTCCGTTTTGATTCTGCGAATTTCGGTGGTTTCAATTTCCAAGCAACCCTGAGCGGTATGGGCTCAGACACCGATGCAATGGTAGCGAGCATCGCGGCATCTTATTCAACGGATATGTTTAGCGTGCATGCAGGTTACTACGACCAAGGTCGTTACAAAACCGATGTCGCTGCTACAGATCCTTCATGGGTTTTTGACAAAGACAACGCTGGTTGTGATAAAGGCAATGAAGACGCATGTTGGGAAACTAAACCTGGCACACCAAAAGGCACGAAAGACGCAGGCGACAACTCTTACTCTATCGTCGGTGGTAGCATGTTCCTGGGTGATGTAACCCTGACTGCAGCATGGAAACACATGGAAAACGGCCTGACCAACATTGACCAAGATGCATACTCTGCGACTGCGCAATACGTGATCGACGGTGCATGGGTTCTGAAAGCGGGCTACGCAGCGACAACTGACACTGAAGGTGAAGACGATGGTGACCGTGCGATCACTGGCCGTCTGGGTTACCTGCTGCCAAGCGCTTACCTGTACCTGGACGTGCGTAACTACGACATGAACGGTGCTGATGAGTCTAAAGACGGTACCAACATCCTGCTGGGTACTGAGTACTACTTCTAAATCGTTAGAAATAGACTTACCTTTGAACGGGCCCTTGTGGCCCGTTTTCTTTTTTACAAAAACAAGCAAACAATTAAGCGGAGCGAAAAAAAACAGAGAGGGAATGTCCGTAGGAGACTGATTGAGAGTGTGTTGATTGGGTTTTCTGGGGTAATTAAGAAAAAAATGGCGCTCCCACAGGGACTCGAACCCCGATCGGTCGCTTAGGAGGCGACTGCTCTATCCTGTTGAGCTATGAGAGCGACGGTGCCACTGCGATTGAGCAGCACCGGATTGATAGTATACAGAAACATGCCTGAAGGTTAAGGCTTTGAATCGGTTACTGAGTGTGTTTGGTCACCAAATCACCAATTTGAACACTGGCTCCCAATTCAACAGGTGATACATCAATCTCTGAAGAGCTTTCATACACCCGGGTGACTTTCATCGTAATGTTGCTCTTTTTAAACTGAGTACGGTTCACACCATACTGGTCGGTAAACGAAGCGTTGTGCCAAAGTGCCAGTTCATCGCCGTATTTCACGCCGTGGATCCTTCCGGCATTAATTTGCCCCATGTCACCGTTGATGGAGATAACTTCCGGTGTTGTCGCGCGGCAAGCCAGGTTGCTCTCCAAATCCAACAAGATGTTCCGGCTGACACGTTGTGCCATTTCTCCATAAGGCGACGTCCAGAAACGAGCAGTCTTGGTATCTACCTTACTGTTTCTTTCGAATGGCCATGCGGCGATATCGCGGTAGATATTCTGATAGATCACCTCGCCGGATTTGCCATCCATCACATCGATAGAGAGTGCAAGCTGTCGGTTAGTCTGCTCTTTTTTAAGCAGTCCCGGGTCGTCTATCGTGGCACTCATATCTGTAATTGAACCCGCCAGAAGATATTGTGCGCCGGTATCTTCCGCCACCATGGTGGCCATTTCGGGCTGGGTAGGGGAAATTTCGTACGGGGTAATCCCTTGAACGACAAAGCTCTGCGCCTGGGTTTCAAACTGGCGTTGCAGTAAAACGGTAAAGTCATCCCCAAACCGGAACACGCCACCGAGCGCCGCATGCTGAGGCGTCACGATATCGAACCGGCTCAGCACCAAACCTTTTTTGTACTGGTTTTTGTGGCAAGCATTTGCCGTTGGGTAGATATCGACTCGCACCGTCAATTTCATGGCGGCACCTTTTTGTTCCGTGTTGATCACCTGAATCTGACGGATCTCATCACCACTGAACTGGTAGTCGTCCCTGACTTCTTTCAGGTAGGGGCGGATAGTGGCAAGGCCGGCAATATCAGCACCGGAAAAGCGTAAAGCTTGGTAGATAGCATCTTCCAGTGCACGTTCCCTAGCCTGGTTTTTACTTTCCAAAACTGTACTAACCCCAGTGACCTCGTACCAGGCGGCGCTTGCTGTCAGCGGTGTCAAAGCCATCGAGGCAAGCACGAGAGGGCTCAGAAAACTTTTGCGCATAACCTTATTTCCAATAGTGGGTATAAAAATTGCTAGACCAGATTAAATCGCGGCAAAAGCGGCAATGTGGTTAGCAAGCGTTGCGAGAATATAGCCACAACAATGCAAATAGTGTTCCCAAAAAGTAGGGGCGAAAAATGGACCAAGAGGTCGCCAGAATTGGCAGCGCTGAACCGTCCGTTAACGTGTCCGGAGCCAGACGACAATGAAAAACTGGATAGTGATATTACTGAGTCTAGCAACCGTTTCTTGTGCTTATAACCCGATCTATAACGGCAAGGAGCCGTATGCGGGGAGCGAGTTCCTGTTGCAGCAAACCCCAAAGCACACTTTGGACTATTTTCTGGATGGTATGGCCAGCGAGTTGTTGGAAACCAACAATTATCTGACGGCCAGAACCCCCATGGCGGTTGTTTCATTTGTTGATGTTGAGGAGATGGATGAAACCAACTGGCTTGGCAATTCAGTGACCGAAGGGATGATTTACCAGATGCAGCGCCGCGGATTCACTGTGATTGATTTTAAAAACACAGGCACCATCCGTGTGACAAAAGAAGGGGATTTCTCCCTGAGTCGCGACTGGAAAGAGCTTCATCCAGAACAACAGATTGATTACGTGTTGACAGGCACCATGCTACGTCAGGGCGGCGGTGTATTGGTTAACGCCAGAATTGTCGGTATGCGTTCACGGGTGGTGGTCGCTTCGGCACAGGGCTTCTTGCCTGCAGATCGCATTGGGCGCGATATTGATACGCTCAGAAAAGTACGTATAGAAGACGGTGTGATCATTCGCGGCGACAAGCGTAAACACACCTCAGATACCATCATGCTGAAACCTTAATATGGACATCACGATGAAAAAATGGCTTTCAATGGCAGCAATTTTGTTGCTCACCGCGTGCCAGCCAATTACCCAGATCCGCTCTGAAGACATGGTGACGGCAGTTGGTACAGCATCCATCAGTTCGCAACGTGGCGAAACGTTGGAAGAAAAGCAGTTCCGTGCCATGCGCGCCTCCAAACTGGAAGCGTACAAAGAACTGTCTGAGCAAATTTACGGGATCCGGGTCAGCGGCTTAACCCAAGTGGATGATCAGCAACTGGGGCAGGATCGCACCCACGGAGCAGTAGACGGCATCATCCGGGCGGCAGAGGTTGTCGCCAGCTATAAAGTCGGCGACAGCTACGTAACTGAGTTGCAGCTTAACCTTCGAAAAATGAAAGAAATGGCCCAATACGGTGAGTCTCACCACGTTCCAAGAAACGACGCCATTATTTTCTAATCCCCAAATAACAAAACGCAGCCAGGCTGCGTTTTGTTTGAATTCTTTTGTGTTAACCAGAAACAAGTCAGGCTTTGACGTTGGTACCCAGTGTGCGGCTTCCTGAGGCCTGACCTTCACTGTCATAGGTCATTTCACTTTTTCCTGTCGCTTCCTGGAACAGGTTGCGAAGCTTGTGCATGCTCAAATGGGCACGCTGCAATACCACGCCGTTGGCTTCATTAAGCTGCTGGCATTTCTCTAATTCGGTTTTTATTGCCTGTATGGCTGCTTTTGTATCGTCAGAAGGGGCTTGGATTTCAGGACAGCGGGCGAGTTTGGCGTCTCGCAACTGAATGGCTTGGATTAGGTTAAGCTTTTGCTTAGCGCATGCTTCGATGGCAGAAGCCTTTCGTGACGCGATAGCGTCCGTTTCGCTTTCCAAAAGCGAAAACAGCGCTGCGATTTCATCGGCCTGTTGCTGTAAAAGTGCGTCAAATGACAAAGGTTGGTCAGTCATGGCCTTTTACTATAAACCGTGCAGCTCATCTTCATGCTTGATGATATTTGCTGCTAATCGATCAGCATCCACTTTGTAGGAGCCGTTGGCGATCGCCGCCTTGATAGCTGCAACTTTTGCGCTGTCGAAATGTGCTTCGCTCGCCATTTGCTGGTTTAGGGCACCTATCGCTTTGCTTTCATCGCTCATAGAAAATGCATCGCCGCGATGGTTGCGTACTTCACCGGCACCACTGGTTTCTGCAGAGGTCTGCTGTGTTTTGTTGTGATTGCTTCTGTTCGTGTTTAACGGCTGACCAGAACGCAAATGATCGATACTTGCCATAATTAAGCCTTATTTCTGTCCGAACCTTCTGTTGCTCACAGTATCGGCCACACTTCTATGAACTTTAGCACTGAATTGAATAATTTTAGAATTTTACAACCACTTGACCGACAGAAGTGATTGTACCATCGACAATTCTGTTCGATTTGCTGTTGCGGACTTTAATTTGTTCACCGAGAGCACCGTCACTTAAAGCGGTGCCTTTTGCAATAATATTCAAGCCGTTACCAGTGGCTGTGATCACTACCTCATCATTGCGGCAGACCATACAGATGTCATTTCCGTTAATGGGCTCGCCAATCCCGACAGCACGCTTAACCCGAGCGCCAATAAGGGTGGAATTGTCGGTATAAACCTGACCCCGCTGGAAGCGGGCATCAACCAGTTGAACGATAAGATCATCGCCAGCCAGGGTAATTCCCCGATCGAGAGGGCGCTTGGCAACCACGACAGGCGTAAGCAAGCGGATCTGCACCGGTACATAAACTTGCCAGTTATCCTCTTCGCAGCTCACCATCACTGTGACACTTTTATTCAGGGTCTGCCGGCCGGGGACGTCGACGTTCAATGGTGAGGGGCAGTCAGACAGTTGCAGGCGGCTGTCGAGATTTCCCGGTACCACTTGAAGTTCACCGTATTCTGGGGGCGAGATAAGGCTTTCTACATGTCGCTTTGCAGCTTCTTTTACAGCTTCAAGTTGACTTGTTGGAGCAGCGGCTATAATTGAGCTAAAGCTACAAAGAAATGTGCCGATAAAGATCCAGGCTAATCGCTGATAACACATATGTCACAAATCTGGTTAGTGTGGTGAATTTAGCTGCAGTCTCCCTACAATTCGCATGCCAACATAAGCATGCGGTCTAGGCGCTCGCTGCAATACGATAACAAAAACAGGGCAATATGGAGTTTATCTTATGTCGGGGATTCTTGATACGGTCAATCAACGCACCCAATTGGTGGGGCAAAACCGCCTCGAGTTGTTGACCTTTCGTTTAATGCGAAACCAGCGTTACGGCATTAACGTGTTTAAAGTAAAAGAAGTACTCCAGTGTCCAAAACTGACATCGATGCCAAATTTGCACCCACTGGTGAAAGGTGTGGCGCATATTCGAGGGCAAACTATTTCCGTCATTGACATGAGCCTTGCCACTGGTGGCCTACCAATCACCGACCCTGAAAACCGCTTCATTATCATCTCTGAGTTTAACCGCTCCACGCAGGGCTTCCTGGTTGGATCGGTGGAGCGCATTGTGAATATGCACTGGGAAGCAATTTTGCCGCCGCCAAGTGGTACGGGCAGTTCCAACTACCTGACAGCCGTGACCGAAATCGAGGGCGAGCTGGTTGAGATTCTGGATGTGGAAAAAATCCTCAACGAAATCTCGCCGGTGAACGAACAAATCAGTGAAGAAGTGTTGTCTGAAAAACCTGTATTTGAAGAAGGCAGCAATGCACCGACTAAAGTGTTGGTGGCTGATGACTCAAGCGTGGCACGCCGCCAGGTTAAACGTGCGGTTGAAACGATTGGTTATGAAGTGTTGCTGGCAAATGATGGTCAGGATGCCCTGAACCAGCTCAAAGCCATGGCAAAAGAAGGCAGCATTTATGACCAGTTGGCGCTGGTGATTTCGGATATTGAAATGCCGGAGATGGACGGTTACACGCTAACCACTGAAATCAAAAAAGATGCGAACCTCAAAGATCTTCATGTAGTATTGCACTCCTCGCTGAGTGGCGTATTTAACGAAGCCATGGTTAAGCGAGTCGGGGCGGACGCCTTCATTCCTAAGTTTGACCCAGATGAGTTGAGCGGCGCGGTTATTAAAGCGGTTAAAGGTCAAGACACGAATCAATGACGAATATAGCGATAACAGACCAAGAGTATCGTGATTTCTGTAAATATCTCGAAGGTAAATGTGGCATCGTTCTCGGTGACAGTAAGCAGTATCTGGTACGAAGCCGACTAAGCCCTCTGATCAGTCGATTCAAACTGGCCTCTATGTCAGAACTGTTCCAACTGGTTCTGACAAACCGCAACCGAGAGTTGGCGGTAGCGGCCATTGACGCGATGACAACCAATGAAACACTTTGGTTTCGAGATGCTTACCCGTTTGAAGTGCTCGCCAACAAACTGTTGCCTGAAGTGGCAGAAAGCCGTCGTCCAATCAAGATTTGGTCGGCAGCCAGCTCATCAGGACAAGAGCCTTTTTCGATTGCGATGACGATTCAGGAAGTGCAGAGCAAAAAGCCTGGCTTGCTGAGCAACGTTCAAATCACAGCAACGGATATTTCTTCATCCATGCTCGAGCACTGCCGGGCCGGGGTTTATGACAATCTGGCATTAAGCCGAGGTTTGTCCCCTGAGCGCAGACGCCAGTTTTTCGAGGATGCAGGAGATGGCCGAATGAAGGTGAAAGAGCCGCTTAAACGCATGGTGACGTTTAAGCCTCAAAACCTGATGGAAAGCTACAGCATGCTGGGTAAGTTCGATATCATCTTCTGCCGGAACGTACTGATTTACTTCTCGCCGGACATGAAGTCACAGGTGTTGAACCAGATGGCGGGCAGCCTGAACCCAGGTGGCTACTTGCTGCTGGGGGCGTCAGAGTCACTGACAGGTTTGACAGACCGGTTTGAAATGATCCGTTGTAACCCTGGCATCATCTACAAGCTCAAATAGATTTGTCCCCTCACCGAATTGAAAGCGGCACAAAGTTTGCCGCTTTTTCTTGCCCGTTTTTCACCTTTTCGCACTGACTTTTCATTAATGTGCTGTTTATAAAGAAAAATTTCCTATTTATTCCTCCGTGCTTAAAGTTGGCACCCAATTTGCAAAATTTCCGGTAAGAAAGTTTTGGAGGTGCCGTATGGCGATATCATTCGACAAAGCGCTGGGCGTTCATCAACACACGGTCGGTGTGCGTGCTCAACGGGCGGAAACGCTGGCGAGCAACCTGGCTAACGCCAATACACCAGGCTACAAAGCGCAGGATCTTGATTTCGAACGAGCCTTACAAGCTGCAACTTCCGGGGCAAACTTTGGCCTGAGCCGAACTAACGAGCGGCATATCCCTGCCTCCTCGCAAGTCAGCGGCCAAAAAATGTATCGCATTCCAAACCAGCCTGATACTGGTGATGGCAATACCGTTGATTCACAGGTTGAACGTAACCTGTTTATGCAAAATGCCCTCGAATATCAGGCGTCATTGGATTTCCTTGGATCCAAGTTCAAAAACATGTCCAAGGCACTGAAAGGGGAATAATGGATGAGTCTTTTTAATGTGTTCAATGTGACCGGTTCTGCCATGAGTGCAGAGTCAGTCCGACTCAACACCACATCCAGTAACTTGGCGAACGCGAACTCGGTCAGCAGCTCAGCGGCTGAAACCTACAAAGCGCGCCATCCGGTATTTGCCGCCGAGCTGAACAAGTATTCAGCCGAACAAGGCAGCAGCGTGCCGGTACGTGTCGCGGGCATTGTGGAAAGCCAAAAGCCGTTGCGTGCGGAATACAACCCTGAACATCCAATGGCGAATGCTGAAGGCTATATTTTCAAGCCCAATGTGAACGTGATGGAAGAGATGGCAAACATGATCTCGGCATCCCGTTCGTATCAAACCAATGTAGAAGTGGCAGAAGCGAGCAAGCAAATGCTGATGCGCACACTACAGATGGGCAATTAAGGTAGGAGTGAGGCAACATGAATCCTATTGACGGTGCAGGCGGAGCAGGAAGCTATATCGACCAACTGAAGGCGTTGCAGGAAAAGCAGCGTGCAGAACGTGGTGATACCGGCGAAAAAGTCACTGGCCAAACCGACCTTAATCAAGAAGATTTCCTGTCACTGCTGACCAAGCAGTTGGCAAACCAGGACCCGTTCAAACCGGTCGACAACGAGCAGATGATCGCGCAAATGGCATCGTTCGCTACCGTTGACGGCATCGGCAAGATGAACGAGCAATTTGGCTCGCTGAATGCGGCAATGACCTCCAGCCAAGCGCTACAAGCTTCTTCACTGGTCGGTCAGGACGTGTTGGTTCCGGGTAATGAAGGTTTTAAAACTGCCGAAGGTGGCATTGCCGGTATGGTGAAACTGCCACAGGCACTGAACGACGTTATTGTGCGCGTTCAGAGTGAGACAGGTGAGATGTTGCGATCATTCAGTCTTGGCGCGATGTCCCCGGGTGACCACCGTGTTGAGTGGGACGGCAAAGACGACAACGGCAATCCACTGCCGCAAGGCAATTACAACATTAACGTAAGTGGCAACATTGACGGTAAATCTCAGGATCTTGAGCTTTCTACCTATGCCAACGTAAACAGTGTTCTGTTGGGGAATGGTGACGGTAACGTGATGCTAAACATCGCGGGTTACGCTTCTCCGGTCAAACTCTCTGAAGTGCTGGAAGTGGGTAAATCCAATCTCAGCAACGTGAGCAAGAGCTAAAAGGACAGAGGAGTTCCAGCAATGGCTTTGAATATCGCACTGAGTGGCCTGGCGGCAGCTCAAAAAGACATGAACACCACCAGTAACAACATTGCAAACGCCAACACCTTTGGTTTTAAGGAATCGCGTGCTGAGTTTGGTGATGTGTATTCAGCGTCGATCTTCTCGAACGCAAAAACCACAACCGGTAGCGGTGTACAAACCTCTATCGTGGCGCAGCAGTTCCACGAAGGTTCGAGCATCTATACCAACAACCCGTTGGATTTGCGTATCAGTGGTAACGGTTACTTCGCGGTCGCGAACGACAAGCTGGCAACGCAGGATAACTTCCTGACCCGTAACGGCGCGTTCCACCTCGATAAAAACAACAACATCGTTAACTCTGAAGGCCAGTTCCTTTTGGGCTACAACGTAGATAATGAAACCCTGCAGGTGGGATCGTTCGAGCCAAAAGCGCTGAACGTACCGGATCAATTCGGTCAGCCACGTGCGTCAGAAAACGTAGAAGTGGGCCTGAACCTGCCAGCGGGTGGTGATGAAAAAGACCCGGCGTTGTTTAATCCTGAAGATCCGGATACCTATAACAAAGCAACATCGGCCACAATCTTCGACTCACTGGGCCAGCCATACAAACTGACCACTTACTATGTGAAAGACAACACCACGCCAAACAAATGGGCGGTTTACTATACGGCGACCGATCCAACAGGTGAGAAACCACTGAGCCTGGCGGCCGGTGAATTTACCAACGCCGCAGGCCAGGTGGGTCATTCTATCCAGTTCAATGCGGATGGCTCACTGGATTCTATCAACGGCGGCAACCCAATCCAGACCGTGGAGTTTGGCCCGAACGGTGCCGGCCTTGAAATGAATGGCGCGGACGGTGCACAGGCACTAACCATCAATTTCGATGAACCAACGCAATACGCATCACCATTTGAAATGCGTAAGTTTACGGAAGATGGCGCAACAACCGGTTACCTGGCTAAAGTGGATATCGACCCGAAAGGTACCATTATGGCGACCTACAGTAACGGTGAGAACGTTGCCTTGGGCCGTGTTGCCATGGTTCGTGTGTCTAACCAGCAAGGTATGTCGCAAGCGGGTAATACCCAGTGGAAAGTGACGCAGCAATCCGGTGAAGCGGTTTGGGGTGAAGCAATGCTGGGCGCATTCGGTAAGATCAAAAGCGGTACTATCGAGCAATCCAACATCGACATGACCCAGGAGCTGGTGGATTTGATCACCGCCCAGCGTAACTTCCAGGCTAACTCCCGCTCACTGGAAGTCGGCAACCAGATGCAACAGACTATCCTGCAGATCCGTTAATTTCGTTTCCGCATTGTTTGCCGCCCGTTCAGTGGGCGGCAAATCTTTTCCCGCTCATCCGCTATCTCCGCATTTATGATTGGTTAAATAACAGCCTAACCCATTGTAACCACTCGATCTTATTAATTGGCATTCTTCTTGCTTTATTTCTGTCATAAGCGACAGGAGAACGTCTAAATGGATCGCGCATTATTCCTCGCCATGAGTGGCGCCAAACAAGATATGCAAGCTATGCAATTGCGGGCCAACAACCTCGCAAACGCCAGCACCACCGGCTTCCGCTCTGATTTGGAGCAAGCACGTGCTATGCAGGCATACGGTGAAGGTTTGCCAACCCGCGTGTTCAATATGACAGAGCGCCCGGGGTACAGCTTTGCACAAGGCTCCACCATTACCACCGGCCGCGAGTTGGATGTGGCGATCAAAGGTGACGGTTGGCTGGCGGTGTTGGATGGTACCGGTCAGGAAGGGTATACCCGCGTGGGTAACCTGAAAGTTGACCAGACCGGCATGCTGCAAAATGGCCATGGACACGTGATCCTCGGTGAACGTGACGCACCGATTATTCTCCCGCTACCTGTATCCAAGATTGAAATCGGTACCGATGGCACAGTGTCTGTTCTCCCACAGGGCGCGCCACCGGATGCGATGGAACAGATTGACCGCATCAAACTGGTTCGTCCGGACAATGGTGCCCTGTTCAAAGATAAAAATGGCGTGTTCAAACCGATCAATCCGGCCGCAACCTATGCCGCGGACGCAGGCGTATCCCTGCTGACTGGCGCGCTGGAAGGCAGTAACGTCAACCCAATCAGTGAGATGACAGGACTTATTGACCTGCAACGTCACTTTGAAATGCAAGTAAAACTCATGAAATCAGCAGAGGAAATGGATCAGGCGTCCACCTCTTTGCTGCGCATGGGTTAATTGAGAGGGAATCAGTATGCATCCTGCACTTTGGGTGAGTAAAACCGGTCTAGACGCACAACAGACCAATATTTCCACCATCTCGAACAACCTGGCAAACGCCTCCACGGTGGGCTTTAAAAAGTCACGCGCGGTGTTTGAAGACCTGTTCTACCAGAACATCAACCAGCCGGGCGGTCAGTCATCGCAGAACACTGAACTGCCGAGTGGTCTGATGCTGGGCGCAGGTTCCAAAGTGGTGGCAACGCAGCGCGTTCACACCAATGGTAATGCCCAGACCACCAACAACGCGCTTGATCTGATGATCGAAGGCGATGGTTTCTTCCAGGTGCTGCTGCCAGACGGCAACATCGGTTACCAACGCAACGGCCAGTTTACCCTGAACAATGAAGGCGTGTTGGTTACAACGGGGGCGGGCTATCCGCTGGAGCCGGAAATTGTTGTGCCACCTGATGCAATTCAGGTGACCGTCGGTACCGATGGTGAAGTCTCTGCAAGGCTACGTGGCCAGACGGCCAATGCGGTACTGGGTCAGATCACCACGGTTGATTTCATCAACCCGGGCGGCCTTGAGCCTATCGGGCAAAACCTTTACCTGCCAACCGGTGCGAGCGGAGACCCTCAAGAAGGTGTGCCAGGGCTCGATGGTTTGGGCAGTATCCGCCAATCCATGCTGGAATCGTCAAACGTTAACGTCACAGAAGAGCTGGTTAACATGATTGAAGCCCAAAGGGTTTATGAAATGAACTCTAAGGTGATTTCATCTGTCGACCAAATGTTGAGCTACGTGAACCAGCAGCTCTAAAGGAGTAAAGCGCAGATGAAGAAGTTACTGATCACCAGCCTTTTGCTGGCCACTGTGTCGGGGTGCAGCGCACTGAACCCGGAAGCCCTGTTGGCGCAGAATGACATTGTGCAAGGTACGACAGACACCGATGCGGTGGAAGGTACCACACAACCGGAAGGGGAAGGGCTGGTCGGTTTGCTTCGTCAGCGCGAAGATCCGGTTGCCGGTGACCCAAGCTGGGCGCCATTGCTGCCGGCACGCCAGCCAGAGCATTATGCAACGGCCACGGGTTCACTGTTCAATGTCGGGCAGGCGCAGAACCTCTATGACGATACCAAGCCTCGCGGCATTGGCGATATCGTCACCGTGATGCTGGAAGAAAAAACCCAGGCGAAAAAAAGCGCCAGCAGCGACGCGGCTAAATCAAGCGATCTCAGTATGGACCCGCTTGAGCTGGGCGGTCAGGAAGTGACCATTGGCGAGCGTAACCTTTCTTACGCGGCAAGCCATGACAACTCCACCAGCGGCTCAACCAGTGCAGATCAGAGCAACAGCATCAGCGGTTCGATCTCTGTTGAAGTGATTGATGTGATGGCTAACGGTAACCTGATGATCCGTGGCGAAAAATGGCTGACACTTAACACCGGCGACGAATATATCCGCCTGAGCGGCACCATCCGCCCGGATGATATCAGCCCGGAAAACACCATTGCCTCAACCCGCATTTCCAACGCACGCATCCAGTATTCCGGTACCGGAGATCGTCAGGATACGCAGGATCAGGGATGGTTGGCACGATTCTTTAATGTCGTCCTGTAATACGTAGATACGTTGTCGGAGATTTGACGTGAAGCATTGGCTGAAGCTTTTATTAGTAACTGTATTGGTAAGCCCGTTGGCGCAGGCAGCACGCATTAAAGACGTGTCCGAAGTGGCCGGGGTTCGTAGCAACCAACTGGTGGGTTACGGACTGGTCGTTGGTCTTGCCGGTACCGGTGAGAGCACACCTTTTACCGATCAAAGCTTTAATGCCATGCTGCGCAACTTCGGCATTCAATTGCCGCCGGGCACCAAGCCAAAAACCAAAAACGTTGCCGCAGTCGCAGTCAGTGCAGAGCTGCCGGCCTTCTCTAAACAGGGTCAGAAAATTGACGTTACTGTGTCATCTATCGGTTCGGCAAAAAGCCTCCGTGGAGGCACACTGGTGCAAACCTTCCTCAAAGGTCTGGATGGCAAAACCTACGCTGTGGCGCAGGGCAACCTGATTGTCGGTGGCTTCAGTGCGGAAGGGGCTGACGGATCTTCCATTGTCGGCAACACGCCAACCGTTGGACGCATTACCGACGGGGCAACGGTTGAACAGGAAGTACCCACGCCATTTGGCCGTGGCGACCATATTACCTTCAACCTGTTTGACTCCGATTTCACGACCGCGCAGCGCATGGCGGATTCCATCAACAGTTTCCTGGGGCCAAACACCGCGTCAGCAATGGATGCAACCTCGGTACGTGTCCGTGCGCCGCGGGATTTGTCGCAGCGTGTCGCTTTCCTGTCGACGGTTGAAAACCTGGAATTCCAGCCAGCAGATGCGGCAGCCAAAATCATTGTAAATAGCCGTACCGGTACCATTGTCGTGGGTCAAAACGTGCGTTTGCGACCTGCCGCCATTACCCACGGTGGCATGACAGTCACCATCAATGAAAACCTGCAGGTGAGTCAGCCAAATGCGCTTGCCGGTGGGGAAACCGTGGTGGTGCCGGACTCCGGGGTAGAAGTGAAAGAAGAAGATGGCCGTATGTTCCACTTCCAACCGGGTGTCACCCTGGATGATCTCGTCCGTGCCGTGAATGGCGTGGGGGCAGCTCCTTCAGATCTGATGGCAATTTTGCAGGCGCTCAAACAAGCGGGCGCGATCGACGGTCAACTGATAGTGATTTAAGCCATGAAAGCACCTTTAGACACAGGTTTTATTCATGACCTCAGCCAACTGGACGTACTGCGCCAAAAAGCGGCAAACGGCGAGCAGTCTGATGATGCGCTGAAAGCGGCTGCCGAGCAGTTTGAAGCCCTGTTTACCCAGATGCTGTTCAAGTCCATGCGTCAGGCTAACGAAGCATTCGAGTCTGATCTTGTGGATAACCGCACCTCCAAGTTTTACGAACAGATGGCCGATGAACAACTGGCGAGCGCCCTGTCCCGCGAAGGCTCGCTCGGGCTGGCGGATTTGATTGTCCAGCAGTTCAAAGGCTCGATGATCAGCGAACCGATGGATGTGGGTGCCAACAGCGCCAGTGACCGCATTCGGCTTCAGCCAACTCAGCCGAGTGCGCCTCTGTCACCGGAAGCCGATGCGTTGAAAGCGCAAACCCCGGCGTTGGGTGATGACGTGGTTATCCCAAGTGCCCATATGCTGGCGCAGCAAAATGCCACGCCCGCGCCAAAAGCGGACAAACCTTTTGAATCACCGGATGAATTTGTTTCCCGTTTAACGCCCTATGCGAAAAAAGCGGCGCGTATGCTGGGAACCGACCCGGCACTGTTGATTGCGCAGGCAGCTCTGGAAACCGGTTGGGGTAAAAAGGTGATCGCTAACGCCCGCGGTTCAAGCAACAACCTGTTTAACATCAAAGCTGATCCCCGTTGGTATGGTGGCAAAGTCGCTACCCAGACCCTTGAATTTTACGATGATATTCCTGTGCAGGAAATGGCCTCGTTTCGCGCCTATGCTTCTTATGAGGACAGCTTTAACGACTACGTCAGCTTCCTGAACCGTAATCCGCGTTACGCAACAGCATTGCAGCAAAGCGCGCAGCCTGAGCAGTTTATCCGTGGTATTCACCAGGCAGGTTACGCAACGGATCCTCAATATTCCGATAAAGTACTCAGCGTATTTAATCGTGTAAAAGGCATGATGGAGCCCTAAGCGGCCGCAGTGGCGGTGATGTCGCTGCTCGCTCTGTCTTTGAACAAGGGAAACCCGATGGCCGAGCAGCAACCCACACCGCAGCAACCCTCAGAGCCGCAATCCCAGAACATTTCCAGTTTTGCCAACGGCTCTATTCACCGCGATCCCTTTATCCGGTCTTTTCTCGACAAAACCCCAAAAGATGTCGCGGACTCATTTACCGATGCCCAACTGTTGCAATTGAAGCTGATGTTCGGCACCCGCGCCAAAGCCCGTCATGCCATTGATGTGCGTACTGTCGTGGGTGGCTTTGGCTGGAATTACTACCTGGTATTCCTGTTTGGCCGCAACCGCCGTGATTTAACCCGAGCAGAACAGAAAGCGGCGAATGCCAGCCGGATCCTGGTGATGTTGGCGGGAACCTTCGTGCTGTTTTCCATCGTCGTAACCTCGCTTTATCTGCTCAAATCCTTCCTGGGTATCGATGTGTTACCCAATTTCTCATTTGGGCTTTGGACCTGGCTGACCAGCTAGCGGCAGACCCGTAGCGGCAATCCCTTGCCTGTTGGTAAGAGAGATACCTTCAAAATGCGCAAATAAACAGCTATCTATATGAAATTTAGAGATTTAATTGTGTGGCACGATTCTTGAATTGTTCTGTGCAATAGATAATTTCGTAGGTTATGCGTTTCCGCATACGGAGGCAGAATGGGGTTTGATCTGCTGACGCTCGGTTCTCAGGGCGTTCTGACAGCACAGCGACAGCTGAATACAACGGGTCACAACATTTCGAATGTGAATACTGAAGGCTATAGCCGTCAGTCCGTTGAGCAGCGCGCGAATGACTCCGCCTATTGGTCGGCAAACCAATGGGGCGCCGGTGTGCATGCGGCCGCCGTACGCCGCAACTACGACAAATTTGCCACCAACGAATTCAACATCACCACCTCGGCACTGGCTCACGCCCAAACCCGCAACGGCCAGTTGACCCTGCTTGATGACATGATGTCCCACTCCGCCAAGAAAATTCCCGAGAACATGAACGAGTTCTATGGCGCGGTGAAAGGGCTGGCAGACAGCCCGAGTGACATGGGCGCGCGCAAAGTGGTGCTGGAAAAATCCCGCCTCGTTGCCGCAGGCCTCAACGACATTAATAACGTTCTGCAGACCCAGGAAGCAGATACCTCGGTCGAGATTGATGCCACGCTGCAACGTATGAATGATATCGGCCGTGAGATTGTCGATATCCACAAAGCGCTGCTGAAAAGTCAGGCGGTGGACAACGATCTGCTCGACCGTCACCAGCAACTTATCAACGAATTGTCTGAGTTCACTCAGGTCAGCGTAAACCAACGGGATGACGGTCTGTATAACGTCATTATCGGCAGTGGTCATACGCTGGTTTCCGGCCTGCATTCCAGTGAGCTGCAAACCGTGCCCGGCGTGCCGGATCACCAAAAACGCCGTTTGGCGCTGGTGGAAGGGAAGACGCTGAAGCCGATTGATAACAGTGATATCCGCGGCAAGCTCGGCGCCATGTTCGAATACCGTGACCAGACGCTGGCACAGGCGAGGGATGAAATTGGCCGTCTGGCGGCGGGCTTTGCCATGTCGATCAACGAGCTGCAGTCACAAGGTTATGATCTCAGCGGGCAGGTGGGTGAGAACATCTACATTGACTTCAACAGTGATGACATTGCGGATGACCGTGTAGTCAAAGGCTCAGACTCCACTGCCGAGTTGAAGGTCTACATTGACGATCTTTCCAAACTGAAAATCGGTGACTACCAGCTTAAGTTTGATGGCAGCCAGTACACCATTATGGATCCGGAAAAGAATGCCGTGGCGGTCACGCCATCCGGTACGCCGCCATCCATCAATGTCGATGGCCTGCGCATTCAGGTGGATATCGGCCTTGCCGCCGGTGAGCGTGTGATTATCCGTCCGGTACGTCAGGCTGCCGGCCAGATTGGTGTGACCATGGAAGATCCCGCGAAGATTGCCGCGCAAAGTTATGTCAGCTCGAAATCTATTCTCACCGGACAGGGCGATCTGAAGGTGTTGCAGCAAGGTGCGCAGCAGGAATTTCAGGTCGCGATTTCGCCGGATGCTTCCCAATTCGCGGTGCTGGATATGAAAGGTAATATCCTCTTGGCGCCACAGGCCTATCCGCCATCAACGCCGGTCACCGTAAACGGCACCATCTTTGAACTGAGCGGTGGCGCAGCGCCGGAAGATTTGTTTGCTGTCAGCCTGCTGCCCGCAGACGGGGAAAACGGCAACCTTATCCGTATGCAGCAACTGCAGACCCAAAAGTTGATGGACGGTGGCCGCTCCAGCCTGATTGATGTTTTCGAAGGGTTAAACACCGACCTTGGCGTGCAGAAGGCTTCTTTCGCCCGCCTGGAAGATGTCAGCCGTGTTGAGCACGACGCAGCAGCAGGCCGTGTGGCGGAGATTTCGGGGGTGAACCTCGATGAAGAAGCGGCCAACATGATGAAATTCCAGCAAGCCTATATGGCGTCGTCGCGCATCATGACGGCAGCCAACGAAACCTTTGAAACCCTGCTGAATGCAACCCGATAAGGATCTGAGTGATGATTAGCCGTATTGCCAGTTTTCACAATTACCAGTCAGTGTCCAATGACCTGATGCGCCAGCAGGTGAAGTTGCAGGATAACCAGGATCAACTCGCCACAGGCAAACGAGTGTTGACGGCGGGGGATGACCCGGTGTCGTCTATCTATATCCAGAACTTCCGCCAGCAGGACAAACAACTCGACCAGTATGTCGACTCCATCACCCTGGCGCGTAACCGCCAGACCCGTGCCGAAATCGCGGTGGATGACGCTGAGCAGCTGGTTGACAGTGCCAAGCGCAAAACCATGGAAATGATCAACGGTTCGTTGTCTGAAGATGACCGCACTGCGCACAAACAGGATCTGAAAGGCCTGTACGACAACTTCATGAACCTGGTCAATGCCAAGGATGAGTCCGGCAATTTCCTGTTTTCCGGTACCCAGTCGAGCAAGCAACCGTTTTACCGTGATGGTGCTCTGAATGTGCGTTATGCCGGTGATAGTTATCATCGCACGGCACAGGTAGCGCCGGCGGTTGAAGTACAGACCAGCGATCCGGGCGATCAGGTGTTTATGGAGATAGAAAACCCGTTTGGTGACTATCAGCCAGAGTACGATCTGCAAAGCGGCTCGCTGCTTTTGCTGGCGAATGCGCGCAACACTAACAACGCTGACAATTCTGAATATGCGGTGAGCTTCAGTGTGGATGGCAACGGCCAGACCATGTATGAACTGACGCAGGATGGGAATGTGGTAAACAGCGGTGTGTACGACCCGCAAAACGGTGTGCAGTGGGGCACGGTGAGCATGAGCTTTGAGGGCGAAATGCTGGATGGCGACCGCATCGTCCTTGAGCGTCAGGGTACTTTCAATGTGTTTGATGCGTTTAAAAGGGGTATTGAGCTTTCCGACGAAAGCATTTTCAATGCGTCAGCCACCGCAGAGTTACATCAGGTAACCGAACAATTCGCTGGGGCCTTTAAACATCTCAACAAGGCACGTTCAGAAATCGGTACCCGCTTGACGACGCTCGACAGGCAGGAAAGTATGCACAAGGATTTCAAACTGGTGCTGAACCGCTCGCTCGGTACCATGGAAGATCTGGATTACTCGACGGCAGTGATCGACATGAACGAAAACCTGCTGGCACTGCAAGCCTCGCAAAAGGCGTTTTCCAAAGCCAAAGAGCTGACCCTGTTCAATTACGTGTAATCCCAATCGGTTCCTACTACCTATAGCCCTGGGCTCTGGAACGGGAACCGTCATCTTCCTACCCAAACAACTTCCTAAATTCGGTCGGTGTCATGCTCTTTGCCGCCTTGAACTGGCGGTTAAAGTTCGACAGGTTGGTAAATCCTACCTTTTCCGCTACCACAGAAACTGGTTTATTTGACCGCACCAACAGTTCACAGGCCTTGCCGAGCCGGTAGTTCTTCACGTAGTCGATAAAACTGTCGGCAAAATGTTTCTCAAACATCCGGTAGACGGAACTCTCGCTCATATGCAGGTGTTTGCATATGTCCTGGACGGAAATTTGCGCGTGATAATGCTCGGCGATAAACTGCTGCGCTTTTTCCAGCTTGTCGAGGATGGGCGTGTCTTTTGCCACGTAAAAACAATACGGGCGGGAGGTCAGCGTCTGCGCCGATTTGTCTTCACAAAGCAGCATAAGGATTTCCATCACCCTGACAAACTGGGCGACGGGTTTAAGCTGCGACGCACCATTCATCAAAGGGTACAAGGCTTCAAACGTTGCTTTTGACAGCTTCAATCCTTTGTTGGCGCGTACCAACATGTCACTGACGGTAGACAATGCCGGCACGGTGACCACCAGGGACTGAATCCAAGACTGATCAAGCCAGAGCACATGCGAACTACTCGGTTGCTCCCGCGTTGCCGTGGATGCTGATCGGGTAAGCATGTGCGGTAAGCCGGGGCCGGTCAGGTAGGCATAGCCGTGTGCAGCCTCGCCGACATAGTCATCAATGATGATTTTTCCCGCGGAAACATCATGCGGGTCAAAGTACAGCACCAGTTCAATTTCGTCGTGGTAATGCCAACCGCACGGCACGCCGATAGTTGGCTCTGTGCAGTGGTAGTCGGCAAAGTGCCAGCTGGGGCTGACCGCTTTTTGAACACGTTCAATGGTAGGTTTCATGGTGCTGCTTCATTGGATGATGATTGTCGCTGAAACCATTTTTACCCAGTTTGTCAGTGAGTTGGAAGAAAATGAATGAATAGTATCAGCGGTTGCTTGATAGCTATCACACGGGATGCATATTTGTCCCTAAACTGCATCACAATTAAGAAATTTCCAAACGCGCCGGAGTCCGGCCGTCAGAGTAAGAACACAATCCTTGTGAGAAAAGACAAATGAAAAACTACGTTAGTTTTTTAACCAATAAAGCATCGCTTTGCTACTTGCTGGTCTGCCTGTTTGCAGGTCTTGGCGGCGGCTTTTTCTATCCATTATTAGGGATTTTTGTTGTCGATGGATTGCACGCGACACCACTCCAGATGGGTGTGTTTCTCGCGATTTCAATTTGCAGTGGTGTGGTGGTTTCGCAACGCATCGCCAAACTGTCTGATGTGGGCTGGGATCGACGCCAAATCATTTTGCTGTCTCAGAGCGCCTTTATTGTCGTGATGTCCCTGTTTATGGTGATACGCGATTATTACCTCGCGCTGGTGGTGATGATTTTCATCTCAAGCATCACAGCGTCATCCATGCCTCAGACCTTTGCCATTGGCCGAGAGTATGCGGATAAAAACCTGGGCGATAACAGCACGCTGTTTGTGTCGCTGATGCGCGCCATGATGTCCCTGTCATGGGTGATTGGCCCGCCGCTGGCGTTTATTTTGTATGATGCGTTTGGCTTTAACGGGGCATTCCTGTTTGCTGCGACAACCATGGCGATTTCTATCTGCATCGTTTGGAACATGTTTCCGGCGGCAAAAATCAAGCAAGCCAGTGTTGAGGGTGTGGCCGAGATCCGCCAGTCATGGCGTAAAATTCCGGGTGCACCGCTGTATCTGGGCGCGGTATTCATGCTGTTCTTTGCCAACAATATGTACGTGATGTCGCTGCCTTTATATGTCACGAAGGAGCTTGAGCTGGCAGGCTCAGTGGCAGGCCAGTTACTGGGGTTGGCCGCTTTTGTGGAAATTCCTGTGATGGTGCTGGCCGGTCTCTGGGCGGCGAAGGTCGCGCCGCAGCGCCTGATGGTATTGAGTGCGGCATCCGCTTGCCTCTTTTATACCTTGCTGTTTAATGCCGATTCCCTATGGCAAATGTACGCCCTGCAAATTTTGAACGGTATGGCGGTAGGTATCAGCGCGAGCCTGGGCATGGTGGTTATCCAGAATAAGATGCCGAACCAGATGGGCGTGGCAACCACGCTGTTTAACAACGCAATCATGATTGCCAGCCTGGCATCAAGCGTGACCGTGGGGGTGGTGGCAGAGCTTTACAATTACCATATGGTGATCCTCGCCATGCTGATGGCAGGGACTGGTGCGTTTTTCCTGCTGTTGCTCTCAGCGCGGGAAACAAGGAGTACGCCATGTTCTGCCAACCTGATGGCAGATGCGTAAAAGACAAAGGTCAGCGTTTGCTGACCTTTTTTACATCTTGCTGCCAGAGGTTAGATTGCCTGGATCTGGCGTGCGATGGTTTCCAGCAATGGGTATTTGTTTTCCAGCATAGGCGGGTAGAAGTAACCCAGCTCGGAATCGCTATTAAGCGTCTGTGGCTGGGTGAAATCTGACGCTTCTGTACCGGCAAAGAAGACATGACAAGGGGTGCCGACAGCAGTGGTCAGGCGGTGAACTGCGGTACCGGCAGTGACCACAGCGTCCAACGCTTTGATCACAGCGGCAGTGCCTTCAAAATCATCACGCAAATCCAAACCATCAAGCTGCACAATGCGCACGCCGGAAAGCTTTTCTATCTTGTTCAGCTCTTTGCGGCAATCACCGTATTGCAGATTTACAAACACAGTGTCCGGGCACTGCTTAACCAGATGCGCGGCTTCTTCAGCCACCAGATAGTGGATGTTCCGTGTTGCCGCCGCCAGGCCGCTTCGCCAGCAAATACCCACCAGTCTGGCGTCTGGGTTCGCTTTGCGAAGCGCTGCTACCTGTGACTGCCAGTGCGCCTCGGTTTCCTGCGCCAGCTTGATATACGGAGACTGGTAAATATGGCGGCCAAAGTTGGCAAAGCAAATTCCGGCAAGGCTGCCACCGGCAACCCAGGCGGTAATGTCAGACAGGACAGATTCCGGAATATCAATGTCCTGACCATGATCCCGTTTCACCGGCACCATCACCGCTTCCGGATACGCGCGGGAAAGGATGTCTTCCAGACGCGGATCGCAGGCAACATACACCTTTTTGGCATTCTCCAGCACCATTGCCAGATTGTGGAAGTAGAGGATTTCATCCCCCACGCCTTGCTCAGGCATCACCAGTACTACATCGTCTTTCGGGCGTTCAAGATTCCACTGTGGAACATTGCCGTTGTACTGCAGGCGGCGGTTACAGGTGATACCCAGTTCGTTGGCGCGGTAATAATTTTCCCATTCACCCAGGGTGCGGTAGACAAAGCTGATATTAAAGCCCGCTTCGATATCCTGCGGATGTTGGGCAATGTACTCTTCCAGCAAGGCTTTCGACGTGTTGGCTTCACCTTTGTACCAGAGCACTTCCGCTAAATACGTGGAAAGGCGCTGTTTGTTTTCAGGTGTTGCCACACGGGCAGCCTGCTGGATGTGCTTTTGACAGGCGGTAATAGCTGCCGGGGTAAAGTTGTGGCGCGCACGCAAAAGCTGGAAACTGGCGGTAGCGAGGCGGTTCAGCAAATCGGCATCTTCAGGGTGCTGTTTGATAAAGCCGCTTGCCTGACGGTAAGCCTCCAGCCAGTTTTGCTCCTTTTCAAAGCTCAGAACCAACAGACGGCAGAAGATGGCATCCTCTGGCCAGTGCTGCAGTCCAAACCGGGCATGGGTACGAGCAGCCGGGTAGTCATCAATTTTGATAGCGCTGTGGCTGAGCAGGACGACGGTCTCTTTATCCGAATTATCTTGCTCGAAGGCGCGCAACAAGTGCTGGCGTGCCAGCCCGTATTTTTCCTCACCCAGATAAATTTTTGCCACCCCCAGCAGGGCTGCGGGCACATCTCCCGCCACATTCATGACGGCATTAAATAAGAGCTTGGCCTGGTCGAGATTGCCGGTTGCCACCATTTGCCCTGCCAGTGAGAGGGTTTCCTCCACTTCCTGCTTCAGGGCGCTCTGTTTTTGTGTGGAAACGGCATCCATTTGCTTGGCTGTGCGACGACTTTCGCCGCGTTGCCCGGTCGCCGCGGTAAGTTGTTGCCGCAGCGCGAGAAGCTCCTGGTTGGTCGGGGCAACATCCAGCAAGGCATCAACAATTTCCAGCGCTTCTTTATTGGCACCGTGTTGAGCCAGTAAGTGAGCCTTATCAAATAAAATTGAGGCATCACCCGGTGATACCGACAGCGCGTGGTCGAGCTTTTTCAGCGCGGCTTGCCATTGTCCTTCCTCGCTGTCGAGAACGGCAAGCACCTGCAGCACAGGCACTGCATCCGGTGCATGGTTCAGGATTTGTTCGAATACTTCGCGGGCTTCACCTTTTTTCTGGTGTTGATAGAGCGAAACGCCATGCTCAAACGCCTGTTCCAGTGTCATTGCACTTTCATTGGTCTGGGTGGGATTGGTCATATCGGATCCGTGTGGTTGTGAACGCGAATTGTGCTTCTTTTATTTCCTGTGTTGTTCAGCAAATACCGTGCCGAAAGGCGCGTCATTACTGGAAAAAACGCTTTCTCCCTGTTTCGGCGGCAAAAATCGACCTGCTTTATTTATGAGTCACCACTCTTATTTATAGGATCTGGTGCTATGTTTATGAAGAGGCAATTAACGGGGCGGCAATTTGCCGATTTTCTTGAGGGAAAAATGAAAAATTTGCCGTTTTAGCGATCTCTCCCCGCTCTGTTTGCTTATAACTTAATGAAAAATAAGACTTTCCAAAAATTGGCATGCAAATTGAATATGATTGGGCATGAGGTGGCATTTCTGAGATGGCACCGTTCCTGAAAACGAATTGAAGGCTGGTCCCGCTTAACAATCGGACTTTTTGTCGCGGGTAGGCTGTTTCGCAACAAACGCGAAAGTCAAAGGAGAGCAAAATGGGTGTAACAGTTAACACCAACGTGTCTGCGATGACTGCGCAGCGTTACCTGAATAAGTCGACAAATGAGCTGAATACGTCGATGGAACGCTTGTCGTCTGGTAGTCGGATCAACAGTGCGAAAGATGACGCCGCTGGTCTGCAGATCTCAAACCGACTCATTGCCCAAACGCGTGGTCTGGATGTTGCGATGCGTAATGCCAACGACGGCATTTCAATTGCACAAACCGCAGAAGGTGCGATGCAGGAATCGACCAACATTCTGCAACGTATGCGTGACCTGTCCCTGCAGTCAGCAAACGGTGCCAATGGTTCGGAAGAGCGTAAAGCGATTCAGGAAGAGGTGGCAGCACTTCAGGACGAACTTAACCGTATTGCTGAAACGACAGCATTCGGCGGTCGCAGACTGTTGAACGGTTCATTCGGTGAAGCATCATTCCAAATCGGTGCGGACTCCGGTGAGGCAATTATCATGGGCCTGACCAGTATCCGTGCAGATGATTTCCGCATGGGCGGCACTGAGTTTGTGGGCACTCAAAGCAAATCCGCGGGTTGGGAAGTGTCCGGCACAGCGGCAACGCTGACCATGAACTTCACAACCAAAGCGGGTAACACCATCAATATCTCTATCGACGCCAAAGCCGGTGACGATATCGAGGAAGTGGCGACCTTTATTAACGGTCAGTCTGACGAGATGGTGACGGCGTCTGTCGACGATAACGGCCAATTGCAGATCTTCGTTGCAGAAGAGAAGCTGCAGGGCAATGTCACCTTCGGTGGCGGCCTGGCAACGTCACTGGGCTTTGTGACCGGTGCGGGTGCAGCAGTCACTACGCAGGACATTAACGTAAGTAATGTCGGTGGTGCGCAAATGGCGGTGGGTGTGATCGACTCTGCGATGCAGTATATCGACAGCCAGCGTGCAGATCTGGGTGCGAAGCAAAACCGACTCAGCCACACCATCAGCAACTTGTCGAACATTCAGGAAAACGTGTCTGCGTCTAACAGCCGCATCCGTGACACCGATTTCGCCAAGGAAACGACAGAGCTTACCAAAGGCCAAATCCTGCAACAGGCAAGTACCTCGATTCTGGCGCAGGCCAAGCAGCTGCCTCAAGCGGCACTCAACCTGCTTCAGTAACCGGTTACCCGGCATTAGAAAAAGCGGCAATGGTTTGCCGCTTTTTTTGTGTTCAATTTCAGGTGGTTATCATCTAATCTCTCGTATTTCCCTATCTTTTGTGCCGTTTTAATTTCCCGCTATTTCAATGCCTTGCCTCTATTCTCCCGAAATTTTTTATTTGCCTGCCTAAAGTTTTCCCCGTCGCGGGCGAAAACTACAGGTAGCACCATGATATTGCACTGTTTCTCCCCAGATTCTGGGGTGTGAAAAAAATAGGAAAAAAGGTGTAAAGGTTTTTCCAAGCGTGCCGTTACATGGGTTGTGAGAGATTTAGAACTGGTTTTCCCTGGGTTGCTGGGCGGAAGCCGGACTTAGTACCAAAGGAGAATAGTTATGGCTATTACAGTAAACACTAACGTGCCTGCAATGACCGCTCAGCGCTACCTGAACAGCTCAACTGATTCGTTGAACGCGTCAATGGAACGTCTGTCTTCAGGCTTCCGTATTAACAGCGCGAAAGACGATGCAGCAGGCCTGCAAATTTCTAACCGCTTGATTGCACAAAGCCGTGGTCTGGACGTCGCAGTACGTAACGCCAACGACGGTATCTCCATGTCGCAAACCGCTGAAGGTGCGATGGAAGAATCAAGCAACATCCTGCAACGTATGCGTGACCTGTCGCTGCAATCTGCTAACGGTGCGAACGGTACCGAAGAGCGTAAAGCGATTCAGGAAGAAGTAGTTGCCCTGCAAGACGAACTGAACCGTATCGCAGAAACCACCTCTTTCGGTGGTGCAAAACTGCTGAACGGCACCTTCGGAACCAAAGCGTTCCAGATTGGTGCGGATGCCGGTGAAGCCGTGATGATGGACTTCAAAAACATCCGTGCTGACGAAGCGATGATGGGTGGTGCAACGTACAAAGCGACTGTTGCTGCATCTGTAGACATGGCTGCGTGGACCGCAACTGGCGGCGCTACCCTGACCATGAACATCACTAACGCCGACGGTTCAACTGCAACACTGAACATCGCTGCGAAGGCAGGCGACGACGTTGAAGAAATCGCGACCTACATCAACGGTAACGCAGACAGCAAAGTTTCTGCATCTGTGTCTGAAAACGGCGAGCTACAAATCGTTTCAGCATCAGGTTCAAGCGTTGCGTTCTCTGGTGCACTGGCAACTTCACTGGGCATGGCAGGTGCAGCGAAAGTTGACGAAACTATCCAGAACGTTGACGTGAGCACCGTGGGTGGTTCTCAGAAAGCGGTTGGTCTTATCGATAACGCAATGCAGTACATCGATTCACACCGCGCAGAACTGGGTGCGAAGCAAAACCGTCTGAGCCACGCGATTGCAAACCTGGACAACATCAACGAAAACGTGAGCGCGTCTAACAGCCGTATCCGTGACGTTGACTTCGCGAAAGAAACTACACAGTTCACCAAATCTCAGATCCTGCAGCAGTCTGGTACGTCTATACTTGCACAAGCGAAGCAAGCGCCGTCAGCTGCACTGAGCCTGTTAGGCTAATAGATAGTAGCCATTACTGACGGTGAGCTTGCCACTCACCGTCAATAGCTAACAGGAGGTGAACTACGATGGACATATCATCCGTTTCGACGTCATCCCTGTCTCATGTGACTCCACAGTCAGGCACGAAAGTTGCTAGCAGTAAACAATCTGTGGAGGGGACCCAACCCAACATCACGAACCAGCAGAAGATGGCTGAGAGTGTTGAAAAGCTGTCACAGCGTCGTGTTGAACAGGCTAACCGCCTTGAAGATACCCGCAAGCTGCAACAGGATCAGCTGGAAATGCTGGTAGAGCGACTGGATGAGTTTGTGTCTACCTTTAACAAAGGCTTGGCGTTCCGACTTGATGAGGATACTGGAAGAAGCGTTATCACTGTTTACGAAATGAGTAGCGGTGACATCATTCGCCAAATCCCTGAAAAAGAAATGCTTGAGCTGGCACAGCAACTGTCCCTTCATGCGAGGGGGCTGGTTGCAGAAAAGGTATAAATGAGGTGAGTTAAAATGGGTTTAAGCGCGACCGGCCTTGGCAGTGGAATGGACATCAGTTCCATGGTCAACAAAATTGTTGAGGCAGAGCGTGCGCCCAAACAAGAGCGTATCGTCAAGGGGTTAAACGATGTTGAAACTAACATCAGCGCTTACGGTAGACTCAAAACCTCCCTCGATACGATGAAAGATATGATGTATGACTTTCGTCGTAACAACACCTTCGCGGCGCGGAGTTCAGTTTCGGATAACCCTGAAACTGTCTCCGCCTCCGCTGACCACCAAGCCGTAACCGGCGTCTATTCCATCGATGTTCAGCAACTCGCCCAATCCCATAAACTGGTTTCTGACGGTCTCAACCCGAAAGCGAAATTCGGTGAAGGACAACTGGTGTTAAGCCTGGGTGGACGCAGTGCGACCATTGATATTGAACAAAGCAAAAGCTCCCTGCTGGATATTGTCCGCACCATTAACAGCCATCCTTCCAATCCAGGCATAAAAGCTTCTGTCATCAATGACGACAGTGGCGCGCGCTTGATTCTGGGCGGGGACAAAACCGGCAAAGGCAACCAAATTTCTGTCGCGGTAAACGCGCCGCTCACCAGCCCGCTAATGGCAATGGAATACAAACCGGGCGCAGAAATGAACGCCATGAATGAAATGCAGTCAGCAAAAGATGCGCGCATTGTCATTGATGGACTTGCCACGGTTTCCAGCGGCACCAATACCTTCTCCGACGCGATTCGTGGCGTCGAGATTTCGGTATCCCAGCTCACCAAGGCAGAAGATGGTCCGGTGACCGTGACCGTCGATGAAGACCGCGACAAAGTCAAAGCGTCGCTGGAAGAGTTCGTGGATGCCTACAACGCTTTCTACCAAGTCACCAAAGCGTTGGCAAAATACGACCCGGAAACCCAACAGGGCGGCCCGTTAGTCGGCGACAGTGTCATCCGCTCCGCGGTGAGCCAGATGCGCTCCCTGTTTTCAACCCCGATTGAAGGCGCGCCGGATTCACTTAAAACCCTTAGCGAGCTGGGGATTGCGACCACAATGGATGGGCGGCTGGAAATTAACTACAGCATGCTCGACAAGCAATTGACGCAAAACTTTTCTGCGTTGGAAGGCTTCTTTGGTGGCAACGACGGTTTTGCGCGTAAGGTTGAAGAAACTGTCAAAGATTTTACCGGGATAGGCGGGGCAATCCGTAACCGTGAGTCTACCTTGGGTGATCGCCGCATGCGCCTTGAAGATGAGCAAACAAAACTGGATCGCCGTATGGAAGATCTGGAAAACCGCACCTTGCGGCAGTTTTCTGCCATGGATAACGCCATGGGCGAAATGCAGTCTCAATTGGCTGCTATGCAAAACATTATGCCGGCGTAGGAGTGATCTAAGATGGATTCGCTTCTCGCCCAGCTAGATCAGATTGATAGCGATCTTATGACGCTACTCAGTCAAGAGGTGGTCAATTCAGATGAAATGGCACACTTATTGAATGAAAGAAAGGATTGTCTGGTACAGATCACGACATTGCCGGTAGCGCCGGAAAAAAATGCATGGACGAGCGCAGTCGCTCGCACCGAGCAGATACTCAATCTGATAAAAGCGCGTCGTGATGGTGCTGCCGCCCATGCCAGTCGATACATTAAAGGGCGTAAGTCAGTACAAATTTACAAAAAATTCGAGTAGGTGAGGATAGTTATGAGAGGGTCACTTCAGGCCTACAAAAAAGTATCAATTGACAGTCAGCTGAGCGCGGCATCACCACACAAGGTGATTCAAATGCTGATGGCAGGTGCAATTGAACGACTTATTCAGGGAAAAGCAGCCATGCTTCAGGGCGATATTCCTATGAAAGGGGAACGTCTGGGTAAAGCGCTGGACATCATTATCAGTCTGCGTAGCTGTCTTTCAATGGATGATGGTGGTGAAATTGCCTCCAATCTGGATGCACTTTACGACTTCATGATCCGTCAAATTTCTGAAGCGAACAGAGACAATCTGGATGCACCTATCGATGACGTGATTGATATTTTGCGCGAAATTAAGTCAGCTTGGGATCAAATACCGGCTGAGTATCACAATATCACTGCTGCAGACGCCTAAAACCCGTCACTTTCACTACAATCTAATCTGTCTTGGCACTGGAGTCACAGCTTTATTGTGTCTTCGGTTGCCTTATGTCCACCAATAAATACAATAGCTGGATTATTTTGTCACAGACGCTATTATTTGCGCCGGTGACGCAGATGGTTTCGGGGCAGATATATCTCACACATGCAAGGTTTAACGAAAATTCTTGTTATCGAGGATGATGAAAAATTTCGTCACGATTTAGGCGTTATCTTGGAGTTTATTGGTGAGCAATACCTGCTATGTTCAACCACTGAGCTGAATGATACGCACTGGAAGCAGGCCGAGGGTGCCTGTTACTTGGGTAACATTCATACACCCCAGCGTTTATCTCAGGTTATCGATAACCTAACAATTAATAACCATATTCCGGTTATTGCACTCGCCAAACATAAAGCAGAGCTTGCAGGCTTGCCTAATTTTGTCGGTGAACTGGAATTGCCGTTAAATTACCCACAACTGTCAGATGCATTGCGTCACTGTCAGGAGTTCTCGGGTAAACGCGCATTTAATATCCCACAACTTAGCCGAAAAAATACGCTATTTCGCAGCATGGTTGGCAGAAGTGAAGCCATTGCTGATGTCCGTCATCTGATAGAACAGGTTGCAGGCACCGAAGCCAGCGTTCTGATTCTGGGTGAATCGGGCACGGGTAAAGAAGTGGTGGCGCGTAATATTCATTATCATTCATTGCGTGGCAAAGGACCGTTTGTTCCGGTCAATTGCGGCGCTATCCCACCCGAATTGTTGGAAAGTGAGCTGTTTGGCCACGAAAAAGGCGCGTTTACCGGTGCGATTTCTGCACGTAAAGGGCGTTTTGAGTTGGCTGAAGGCGGCACACTTTTCTTAGATGAAATCGGTGACATGCCGCAACCAATGCAGGTAAAACTGCTGCGTGTGCTGCAAGAGCGCTGTTTCGAACGTGTGGGTGGAAACAAAACCATTCAGGCCAATGTGCGTGTGGTTGCTGCAACGCACCGTAACCTGGATACCATGATTGAAGAAGGCTCATTCCGTGAAGACCTTTTCTATCGCCTGAATGTGTTCCCAATTGAAATGCCTGCACTGCGTGAACGTATTGAAGATACGCCACTGTTGATCCAGGAACTGATGGCGCGTTTGGAAGCGGAAGGGGCGAGCCCTGTCCACTTGACGCCACGCGCAATTGCATCCCTGATGGAACACGACTGGCCGGGTAACGTCCGTGAACTGGCGAACCTGATTGAGCGCATGGTCATCCTTTATCCGGGTCAGATGGTTGATGTTAACCGCCTACCGAAAAAGTACCGATACAGTGACATTCCTGAATTCCAGCCGGAAGCCATGCCGGTAGAAGACTGTGAACTGATGGAGCGCGAAGCGCTGCATGCGGTCTTCTCTATGGATGATGAAGATATGCCGGGCTTTTCCAACAGTACTGCGCCATCCGGTCTTCCACCTGAGGGTGTTGATCTGAAAGCGATGCTGGCCGATCTTGAAGTGGATATGATTCGCCAGGCACTGGAAGCGCAAATGGGTATCGTTGCCCGCGCTGCAGACATGCTGGGTATGCGTCGTACCACCTTGGTCGAAAAAATGCGTAAGTACGGCTTAAACAAAGAAGGCATTGTTTAACAATTCAGCCGCCTTTGGTGAAAAAGAAAGCGAAGTCAAAAAAATGACTTCGCTTTTTTATTTGTTTTGAACCTAACTTACTGAAATATATCTATTAATAATTGGCACATTATCTGCTTAACCCCCGTTTAGCGTCAGAAAATCAGAGCTGAATAGTGGGCATTATGGAAGCCAATAACTCGCCACTCGGAACCGTCGACCAACAGGTTCTTCGATACAAACAGGTACTGGATGTTATGCCAGCGGGCGTCATCCTGCTCGACCCATTTGGTCGTGTGGCAGAGGCGAACCCCGAAGCCCACCGCTTACTTGGTGCGCCACTGGAAAACGAGCGCTGGGTGGATGTGATTAACCGCGCTTTTGCTCCCCGCGATGATGATGGCCACGAAGTCTCACTGCGAGATGGACGCCGGGTAAAACTGGCCATTTCCGCGTCAGATTCCGGCCAGCTCATCCTTATCACTGACATGACAGAAACCCGCTTGCTGCAGTCACGGGTCAGCGATCTGCAGAGGCTGTCGTCACTCGGAAAAATGGTGGCATCTCTCGCTCACCAGGTGAGAACCCCGCTGTCTAGTGCCTTGCTTTATGCCGCCAACCTAGGCGCCCCCAACCTTAATGAACCGACGCGCAAGCGTTTCCAGGTCAAGCTGGTCGACAGGCTGCACGATCTGGAAAAGCAGGTGAACGACATGCTGCTGTTTGCCAAAGGTGGCGACAACAAAGTGGTGAACACCTTTACGCTTGAGCATCTGCTCAACGAGTTTGAGCCCATGGTGGAAGCGCTGGTAAGCAGTCAGCAGGTAGATTTTGAAATCAACTGTGATGATGAATCCCACTCACTGCTGGGTAACGTCAATGCGCTCGCCAGTGCCCTGTCCAACCTGGTGATAAATGCCATACAGGTCGCCGGTAAAGGCTGCAAAGTGGTGGTGGACGCACGAGAAATCCAGGGCAAGTTGTTCCTTTCAGTGGCGGACAATGGGCCGGGCATCGCCCCTGAGTTGCAAAGCAAGATTCTGGAACCCTTTTTTACCACCCGACAGCAAGGTACCGGACTGGGGCTCGCTGTCGTTCAAATGGTCTGCCATGCGCATAAAGGCAGGCTGACACTGCAATCACAACCGGGCCAAGGCGCCTGTTTTACGCTCTGCCTACCGCTGGCAGAACACTGCGATAACGCGCAGGTAGAGGTATCAGGAGAAGCACAATGAATCAGAGCAAAGTACTTATCGTTGAAGATGACGAAGGTTTGCGTGAAGCCTTGGTCGATACACTTGCCCTGGCGGGATACCGCTGGCTGGAAGCAGACAGTGCCGAACAAGCCCTGCTGCTGCTGAAAAGTGAATCGGTCGATATCGTAGTCTCTGATGTTCAGATGGCGGGGATGGATGGCCTTGGGCTGCTCCGTAACCTCAAGCTGAACTACCCGAATCTGCCGGTGTTGCTGATGACAGCGTATGCAAACATCCAGGACGCTGTGGCCGCGATGAAAGAAGGTGCCATCGATTACATGGCAAAGCCCTTTGCGCCGGAAGTGCTGCTCAATATGGTCAGCCGGTATGCGCCGGTAAAAGCGGACACCAACGACGCTGTGGTTGCTGACCCGAAAAGTCAGGCGTTGATTGCACTGGCAGATAAAGTGGCGAAGACAGATGCCAACGTCATGATCCTAGGCCCAAGCGGCTCGGGTAAAGAAGTCATGGCGCGCCATATACACCGAAATTCCAATCGTGCAGAAGGCCCGTTTGTGGCAATTAACTGTGCAGCTATTCCTGAAAACATGCTGGAAGCAACCCTGTTCGGTTACGAAAAAGGGGCGTTTACCGGAGCTGTACAGGCGTGCCCGGGTAAATTCGAACAGGCACAGGGCGGTACCATTTTGCTTGATGAAATCAGTGAGATGGATTTGTCGCTACAGGCCAAACTGTTGCGCGTACTGCAAGAGCGCGAAGTGGAACGTTTGGGCAGCCGCAAGAGCATCAAACTTGATGTGCGCGTGCTGGCGACCAGTAACCGTGACCTTCGCCAATATGTCGAAGAAGGCAACTTCCGCGAAGACCTTTACTACCGCCTGAATGTATTCCCAATCGCCTGGCTGCCCCTTTGCGAGCGTCCGGGAGACATCGTGCCGCTGGCCCAGCACCTTTTACAACGCCACTGCTGCAAGCTGGGACAGGCCGTACCGCAACTGACAGAAACCGCGGCTGAAAAACTGCTGCAGTATCGCTGGCCGGGGAACGTGCGCGAGCTGGACAACGTTATGCAACGTGCTCTGATCCTTTGCCAGCAACAGATTATCGATGCCGGTGACATCCTTCTTGAAGGTGTCGACTGGCTGGATGCCGGCAGTCTGCAGTCGCTGGTGGCGGGCAGTGAAATTGCGCGTCCGGTGATTGAGCCGCAGGCGATGGTTTCAAGGCAGCCGGTTCCTTGCGCAACAGACAGTCTGGGCAGTGAACTTCGTGATCAGGAATTCGCCATCATTCTCGACACCATCCGTGCCTGTGAAGGTCGCCGGAAAGAAGTGGCAGAGCGTCTTGGCATCAGCCCGCGCACCCTTCGCTACAAATTGGCGAAAATGCGTGATGCCGGGATCGACATTCCGCAGTGAAGCGATGCTAATTATTGAGTGACTACGTTATAATGGCTGGCTTGATAATTGCATAAATAGTAATCAACGCACCCGGAACATCAGTAAATACGGGAATTGCCAAAGTTTTGACAGCGAGGATGACCCATGAAAATTAACCCGATGCAGCATGAAATGCAGACCATGGCATTGGAAGCTCAGAACACAACCCGAGCAGCAACTGGTCAACAAGTGTCTCAAGACTTCAGCGAATTGCTGACTTCGGCAATCAACCATGTAAACGGGCTGCAGAATGCTTCCAGCGATCTCGCGACCCGTTTTGATCAGGGTGACCGCTCCGTCAGCCTGTCTGACGTGATGATTGCGCGCAACAAGTCCAGCGTGGCGTTTGAAGCAACGGTTCAAACCCGCAATAAGCTGGTTGAAGCATACAAAGAACTGATGAACATGCCTGTTTAATGTAGGACGTGACCCGTGGCGCAAGATAACGACAACACACAACTGGCAGTATCGGAAGGGGCGGCAGCACTGCCAGCCACTACCGATGGCGGTTCTTCATTTTCTGATCCGGATATGACAGAACGCGATGTAACGCCGACCGGCCCGCTCGGTGGTGTGGATATCGCCCGTCAGGTCATCCTTGTTGCAGCCATTGCCATTTGTATCTCCCTTATTGCGCTGCTCTTTATCTGGGTTCAGGAACCTGAAATGCGTCCGCTCGGCACCTACGAGACGGAAGAACTGATCCCGGTACTTGACCACCTCGACCAACAGAAAATCGAATATACCCTGGAAGGCAACACCATCCGTGTGCCGGTCAAAGAGTATTCGACGATCAAGCTTAACCTCAGCCGCGCTGGACTGAACTCCGCCAGTGAAGAGGGTGACGATATCCTGATGCAGGATATGGGCTTTGGTGTTTCCCAACAGCTGGAACGCGAGCGTCTTAAACTGAGTCGTGAGCGTCAGTTGGCTGCGGCCATTGAGAAAATCCGCGCTGTCAGCAAAGCACGTGTGCTGCTGGCCATGCCAAAACAGAGTGTGTTCGTTCGCCACAACCAGGAAGCGTCTGCCACTGTTTTCCTGACCGTTCGCGGAAATACACAACTGGGACAGGAAGAAGTTGATTCAATTGTCGACATGGTCGCTTCTGCGGTGCCTAGCCTGAAACCTTCCCGCGTGACCGTGACTGACCAGCATGGCCGTTTGTTAAGCTCCGGCAGTCAGGATCCGATGGCGTCACAACGCCGCAAAGAATACGAACTTGAGCGTAAGCAGGAAGAAACCCTGCGTGAGAAAATTGACGCTATCCTGATCCCGGTGCTGGGTCTGGGCAACTATACCTCGCAAGTGGATGTCACCATGGATTTCAGCGCAGTGGAAGAGACCCGCAAGCGCTTTGATCCTGCAACGTCTTCCACCCGCAGTGAATTTACCCGCGAGAATTACAACAACACGGATTACGTTGCCGGTGTGCCGGGAGCGTTGAGCAACCAGCCTCCGGTGGATTCCTCCATCCCGCAGGATGTGCAGGATCTGAAAAACGGTGGCTTGGGTGACAAAGGCTCCCTGAGCCGTGAAGCGACGCGAAACTACGAACTGGACACCACCATCAGCCACCGCCGTGCCCAGACTGGCACCGTTGCGCGCCAGACCGTATCGGTAGCCGTTAACTACATTGAATCCACCAACCCGGAAAGCGGCGAAGTCGTCCGCACCGCAGTGGGTGAGGCTGAGCTTGAGAAAATCCGCCGCCTTTTGATTGGTGGCGTGGGCTACTCAGAAATGCGCGGTGACATTCTGGAAGTGATTTCTGTGCCGTTTGCAGTGCCGGAAGTCGAATCCATTGGTGACATTCCTATTTGGGAACATGAGAACTTCAACGACTGGGTCCGTTGGCTCGGTGCGTCGCTGGTCATCATTGTGGTGGTGCTGGTATTGATTCGCCCTGCGATGTCCAAACTGATCAATCCGCACAAAGAAGAAGATTCTCTGCTTGGTCCGAATGGCGAAATGTTGGGCCCTGATGGCCTGCCACTAAGCCCGGACGACGACATTGGCCTGATTGGTGCCGATCTGGATGGTTCGCACAGCTTCGGTATGAGCTCTTCGAACCTCAACTTGCCGGATCTGCATAAAGACGAAGACCTGCTTAAAGCAGTCCGTGCACTGGTTGCCAACGAACCTGATCTTGCAGCTCAGGTAGTGAAAAGCTGGGTGAGTGATAATGCCTAAAGAAGACGATAAGCGCCCCGCGGGCCAGGAATTTGATGTAACCCAACTGTCGGGTATCGATAAAGCGGCGATTTTGCTGCTCAGCCTGACGGAACAGGATGCGGCGAGTATTATCCGCCATCTGGAGCCGAAACAGGTCCAGAAAGTAGGTGGTGCTATGACCCAAATGCAGGACTTGAACCAGGAGAAAGTTGCGGCAGTACACCGTGCATTCCTTGAAGATATCCAGCGCTTTACCGCCATTGGCATGGGCAGTGAGGACTTTGTCCGGAACGCCCTTATTGCTGCACTCGGTGAAGACAAAGCTAACAACCTGGTTGACCAAATCCTGCTGGGCAGTGGCTCCAAAGGTCTTGATTCGCTCAAATGGATGGATCCGCGTCAGGTGGCATCCATCATTCTGAACGAGCACCCGCAGATCCAGACCATTGTCCTGTCTTACCTCGAGCCGGAACAGTCTGCGGAAATCCTTACCCAGTTTGCAGAGCGCGATGCTCTTGACCTTGTTATGCGTATCGCCAACCTTGAAGAAGTTCAGCCTGCTGCATTGAGCGAGCTGAATGAAATCATGGAGAAACAGTTCGCAGGTCAGGCTGGTGGACAGGCAGCGAAAATTGGTGGCCTGAAAGCTGCTGCCGACATTATGAACTACATGGACAACGCGATGGAGTCGGCGCTGATGGAACAGATCAGTCAGAACGACGAAGAAATGGCATCGCAAATTCAGGATCTTATGTTCGTGTTCGACAACCTGTCGGACGTGGACGACCGTGGTATCCAGACCATTCTCAAAGACGTACCGCAAGAAGCTCTGCTCAAGGCACTCAAGGGTGCAGAGGAAGGGCTGCGCGACAAGATTTTCCGCAACATGTCCAAACGTGCAGCGGAAATGTTGCAAGACGATCTGGATGCAATGGGACCGATTCGTGTGGCCGACGTGGAAGCAGCGCAGAAAGAAATCCTGTCTGTTGCCCGCCGTTTGGCCGATGCCGGCGAAATTATGCTGAGCAGCGGCGGTGCCGACGAGTTCCTTTAATTAGACAACAGCAATACATCTTCACAGAGTCAGGTAAGGTAGCAGCATGAGCTTAGAACGTCGTCGCGGATATATTCGTGGAAACGAGCAGTCGGAAGGCGTTCTCGAGCGTTGGTCATTGCCGAGTTACGACCCTTCAGATGCACCGCCGAAAGAGACGGCGTTGAACTATGACCCGGGCTGGGAGCCTCCTGAGCTTGTCGAAGAAGAGCAGGAGCCAGAGCTCGATCTTTCCATGCTTACTGCCGATGCGCTGGAGCAAATCCGCCACTCCGCGTCGGAAGAAGGGTATACCGAAGGTCGTGAAACAGGCTTTGCAGAAGGCAAAGAGGCCGGTTTCGAAGAAGGGAAAGCGGAAGGTTTTGAGGCCGGTAAAACCGAAGGTCACCAGCAAGGGCTGGAAGAAGGGCAGCAGCTGATTGATGAGCGCTGTCAGCATCTTGACGCCATGTTGGCGAAACTGGCTTTCCCCTTGCAGCAGGTTGACCACGATGTACAGCAGCAGATGGTCGAACTGGTGCTTCAGCTTGCCAAAGCCGTTATCCAGACGGAAGTGCAGACCAACCCGCAAGTCATCCTTACGACGCTGCGTGAAGCCGTCAATGCGCTGCCAATGACCGGACGCCAGATTACCATTTACCTCAACCCGGAAGACATGGACGTGGTGACCTCTGCGCACAGCGTGGCTTCCCTGCAGGACAGGGAATGGCGTTTGATCGCCGAGCCGTCGCTGGGTCGCGGTGATATCCAGGTTGCCTGCGGTGATTCTGTGGTGGATTACCGCATGGAAGATCGTATCCGTCAGATGCTGAGCCGTTTTGCAGGACAAAACCGCACCTCGGCGCCTCAGCCACCGGAAGACGGTCTGGGTGAAGGCGTTATGCTTGGCGCAGACAAAGTCATTTCCGGACGCACTGAAGACACTGCTTCTGAAACGTCTGATCCTGAATTGGCCGCTACAGAAGCAGATACCTCAGCTATCCCGGCAGCCGACAGTAACCAAACCGAAGAGATTGCCCCTGAAACCGTAGAGGCGGGAGATGATGATGGCCAGCCTGTCTGAACATCTCAGTGCCCTGAAAACGGATAACCTGTCTACCCGGCCTGTCGCGTCGGGTAAGTTGGTGCGTGTGGTGGGATTGACCCTCGAGGCCATTGGCTGCCGCGCACCGGTGGGGAGCCTTTGTAAGGTCGAAACCCTCAACGGCACCATTGAAGCGGAAGTGGTGGGCTTTTCTGGCGAAACCCTCTACCTGATGCCCAGCGAACAAATTTCCGGTGTACTGCCAGGCGCTCGCGTTACACCTATGGTGGGTGAGCAGGGCATACCGGTTGGACTCGAACTTCTTGGCCGCGTTATCGACGGTGTCGGTAATCCCCTTGATGGTATGGGCGAGATTTATACCGGCAAAACCGCGCCATTCACACCCGCTGCGATTAACCCCTTGGCACGAAAACCGATTGATACTCCATTGGATGTGGGCATTAAAGCCATTAATGGTCTGCTCACCGTGGGTAAAGGCCAGCGTATCGGCCTTTTTGCCGGTTCCGGTGTGGGTAAATCTGTGACCCTTGGCATGATGACCCGGGGGACGACGGCGCAGGTGGTGGTGGTTGGGCTTATCGGTGAGCGTGGCCGCGAAGTAAAAGAATTTATTGATGAAATCCTCGGTAAAGAGGGGCGTGAACGTTCTGTGGTGATTGCGGCGCCTGCCGATGCCTCGCCACTGATGCGCCTGAAAGGGTGCCAGACAGCGCTGACCATTGCCGAGTATTTCCGCGATCAGGGTTTGGATGTCCTGCTTCTGATGGACTCCCTGACCCGTTTTGCCCAGGCGCAGCGTGAGATAGCCCTGTCGGTTGGCGAACCACCTGCCACCAAAGGCTATCCACCTTCTGTGTTTGCCAAACTGCCGGCGCTGGTGGAACGTGCCGGTAACGGCAGTGACGGACAAGGCTCCATCACCGCGTTCTTTACTGTTCTGACAGAAGGTGATGACCTGCAGGATCCGATTGCCGATGCGGCGCGGGCGATTCTGGATGGTCACATCGTCCTGTCACGTGAAATGGCAGATGCCGGCCACTACCCAGCGATTGACGTAGAGCGCTCAGTTTCCCGTGTAATGCCAAATATCGTGAACGATGAACATATGTTGATGGCGCGTGCCGTGCGGCAAGTGTTGTCCGTCTGCCGCAAAAACCAGGATCTGGTCTCTATTGGCGCTTACAAGCCGGGAACGGATCAATCTATCGATCAGGCGTTTACCCTCAAACCCCGCCTCACCGGCTATTTGCAGCAAGGTATGAAAGAAGTTGTGCCTTATGACATGTGCGTCAATATGCTACGTTCAACCCTGCAGTAGGTAGCCCATGACCAGTAACGCAATGACATTGCTGATTGAACAGGCCAAAGCGGCAGAGCATCAGGCGCACCTGGCGTTGGTGGCTGCCCAGCAGGAACTGCAGGCTTATTATCTACAGGTCGAACAGATCGAACAGTACCGTCTGGACTATTTCCGTCAAATGTCGGATCGCGGTCAGCAGGGACTGAGTGCCAGCAGCTATGGTCACCTGAACCGGTTTATTGTCCAGTTGGATGAAACACTGGCAAAACAGCGCCAGGCGGCAATGGATTTTGAGGAAAATGTCGAAAGTTGCCGCGAACATTGGCAACAATGCCGACAAAAAACCAAATCGCTGGAATGGCTGGTGGAAAAACGCCAGAAAGAAGCAAGAATGCGGGCTGAACGTCTGGAACAAAAGCAGATGGACGAGTTCGCTACCCTCATCGCTACCCGTCAAAAATCCTCTTTTTAATAATCTGGCCTGATAATTGCTTTTTTGCAGATAACCCGGGTCGGTTTTGCCTTACGACCTCACACGACAAAGAATTTGAAGCGGGATCATTATGACGCAAACCAGTTTCTTACTGTCCGGAGTCTCCAGTGGAAAAGCGCCTGTAGGCGAAGGCAAAGCTGTGCTTTCACCAGAAGTGACTGAAAAAGAAGGCGAAGGCTTTTTTGCCCAGCTGGCACAGTTAGTATCCGGTGACGGTGATGTTGCCCAGGCAGTCGCCGATGGCGAACTTGTGACAGAAGGTGATGCGGCATCGGAAGAAGCGGTAAGTGAAGCGCTGCTCAAATCGCTGGCTTCTGAAGAAGGGGAAGACGGCGAAAACTTGGCGCTCGAAGAAGCGGCTGTCGAGGGTGAAGCGGTTGACCCGGCAAAAGTCGCCAAGGCAGCCATCAGTGAAAGCGAAGCCAACGCTTTGATGTCCAGTGAGGAAAGCGCAGAAGAGGTGCCTGCCGACAAGCAGCAAGTCGCCAAGAAAGATGGCGAAGCCCTGTTGCAGCGTTTAAATGAATCGAGCCAGGCACTGCAGGCGAAAGCGCCGAAAGTGACGGATGAAAAAGCCGTTGAAGCGGCCAAGATAACCAAATCTGGCAAAAACTTGCCGTTAAACGAAGAAGAGTTGGTGGCGGCGAACGTTGGCGCTGGCAAGGCTGATGTGAAAGGCGAGAATAATGTACCAGCAAGGGATACCGACGCGCTTAAAGACAAACCGTTAGCGGTTAATGTCCCAGAAGAAGAGGCGGCGTTGCTGGGAGCCAAAGCGCAAACAAATGTCCTTGCGCCGGAAGTGAAGGCTAATGCTGACGCTGACGAGCTGGCTCCGGAAGATGGCAGTAAGCAAATCGAACCGGCATTGGCAGCAAAATACGCGCAGTTAGCACAAGTCGAGAACCCAGAGACCGCACGCACTGCAGAGCCTGTTAGCCCAGAGCAGTTAGCGGTTATGCAGACAAACCTGCAGGCAGAGAAGCAAGACGCACCGACTTCACTTGATAGTGCGGTGATGTCCGGTGCCATTCCTGCGGTCGCCAATAATGCAACCATGCCGACTGAGCAAAGCGCAGAGATTGAACTGACACCTGAGATGCTGGCCAAAGCGGGGATCGCACCTGAAACCCTGAGCCGCGCGCAACGAGAAGCCTTGATGCGCGCGCAAATGGCAACCATGCAAAGCGCAGCGCCAACCGATGAGCAGGCACTTGCCAACACACTGGCAGAGCTTGGCGCGAAAGGTCTGACACCGCAATCTCAGGCGGCAATGACACAAACCGCAACTGCGGTTCAGGCAGCAGTCAATGCCCAGACGCAGCAAACCACGCCTTTATCGGCATTTGCTGCCATTCCCTGGACACCGGCAGCTGCTATGCCACAAGTGAACGGACAACTGCAACCGGCTGCCAGTCAGGCGATTATTGAGGCTGCGGCCGCCAAGTCACTGACTGAAACCGCCCAGGCAGGTGGTGAAGTCAAGGCGGAAAACCTGGCGCAGCAACTGGCTTCGAGCTTTGGCCAGCAGGGTTCAACAACCACTGCAGCCAAGCTGGATACGGCAATGGCACAGACGCCACTGCAAATGAGCCAGAACCAGGCAGAAGCGGCGAATGCCTTGTCTGAGCGGGTAAACATGATGATGTCGAAAAACCTTAAGCATGTAGATATCCGTCTGGATCCGCCAGAGCTGGGCCGTATGCAAATTAAGCTGTCGATGAATAACGATCAGGCGACAGTACAGTTCACTGTCAGCAACCAGGCGGCAAGGGACATGGTGGAACAATCCATGCCGCGTCTGCGTGAAATGATGCAACAGCAGGGGCTGCAACTGGCGCAGTCTTCGGTTCAGCAGCAGGATGCAGGTGGACGGCAGGCATTTAACGGCCAACAAGCCCAAACGGGTGACGGCCAGCAAGGCGGACAGCACTCACAAAGTGATGGTTCGCGTAGCGGTTGGGGCGACAGTGAACAGGATTCCGAACATCTGGGTTTGAACCGTGAGCTCTACGTCAACACATCAAAAGATCGTGTTGACTATTATGCTTAATGTAGCATTCTTGCTGCGCTTGTTTAGGTTTTAAAAATCAAACTAACCAGATACTGAGGTGAAGGATGGCAGACGAAGACATTGAAGCTGGCGGCGGCGGTGGTGGCGGCAAAAAGAAACTGATCATTATCATCGTGGCGGCAGTGTTGCTCTTGGGCGGCGGTGCAGGTGCCTTTTTCTTCCTGATGGGTGGCGACAGCGGACAGGGTGACGATATCGTCATCGAAGAAGAGCAAGAGCCGGTCAACCTTCAGGCCATTTATGTCACTCTGCCACAACCATTCGTGTTCAACGTGACCGGGGATATGCAGCAGCGGCTGGTGCAGGTAAAAGTGCAGCTAATGGTGCGCGGTGATAGAAACGAAAAACTGGCAAAACAGAATTTGCCGCTGGTGGAACACAGTCTGCTGACCACATTCGGGGCGGCAACCGTGGAACAGCTGCGGACACCGCAAGGGCAAATGGAAGTGCGTAAGCAAGCTGCCGACACAGTGCAGGCAGCAATGGAAAAAGTCACCGGCAAGACAGTGGTCGAGCGGGTGTTGTTTACTGGCTTTGTAATGCAATAGGTGCAATGTGACCGATCTACTCAGTCAAGACGAAATTGATGCGCTTCTCCATGGTGTGGACGATGTAGAAGAGGAAGAACAGGATTCCGGTGGCAGTGATGTTTCTGCTGCCTCGAATTTTGACTTCTCCTCGCAAGACCGTATCGTCCGTGGGCGAATGCCCACCCTGGAGCTGATCAACGAGCGATTCGCGCGACATATGCGCATCAGCTTGTTCAACATGATGCGCAAAACGGCTGAAGTGTCGATTAACGGCGTGCAGATGGTGAAATTCGGTGAATACCAGAACACGCTGTTTGTACCGACCAGTCTGAACATGGTCCGCTTCCGTCCATTAAAAGGTACCGCATTGGTTACCATGGAAGCGCGACTGGTATTCATTCTGGTAGAAAACTTTTTTGGCGGTGACGGCCGCTTCCACGCACGTATCGAAGGGCGTGAATTCACGCCGACCGAGCGTCGTGTCATCCAGATGCTGCTCAAGCTGATCTTTGAAGACTACAAAGATGCGTGGGCTCCGGTGATGAAAGTCGAGTTCGAATACCTCGACTCGGAAGTGAACCCGGCCATGGCCAACATTGTGAGCCCGACGGAAGTGATCGTCGTCAGCTCCTTCCACATTGAACTGGATGGCGGTGGTGGTGACTTCCACGTTGTTATGCCGTACTCCATGGTGGAGCCAATCCGTGAACTGCTTGATGCCGGTATCCAGAGTGACAAGATGGACACCGACAAGCGCTGGTCAAAAGCGCTGCAGGACGAAATCATGGATGTTGAGGTGGCGCTGACCGCCAAACTGCTGGAAACCACGCTGTCACTGCGTGACCTGATGGAAATGGAAGTGGGCGATGTGATCCCGGTGAAAATGCCGGATGCCTGCACCGTTTACATCGAAGATTTACCGACTTTCCGCGGCAAGATGGGACAGGCGAACGACAACCTCGCCATCAAGATCACCGAACAGCTCAAGCGTCCTGAAGTGATGAAGAGCGACATCAAGCTGCTGGAAGACAATGCGCCTGACTTGCTGGAAGATCTCAGTGTTGGCGCGCAAGAACCAAAAGATTAACCGACGAAGTGGTAGATAATCATGAGTGATGTAGAAGACGATTGGGCTGCAGCGCTTGCTGAACAGGCGGAAATGGAAGGTGGTGATGACGTACAGACGGCACCGCTGGATGAGCTTGTTGATGAGACGCCGCCAATCAACGCCGATGAGGCGCGCAAACTGGATGCCATTCTTGATATTCCTGTCACCATTTCTATGGAAGTGGGACGCACCAATATCAATATCCGAAACCTGCTGCAATTAAACCAGGGTTCGGTGGTTGAATTGGATCGCCTGGCCGGTGAATCGCTGGATGTACTGGTTAACGGCACCTTGATTGCTCATGGCGAAGTGGTGGTGGTCAACGACAAGTTTGGTATCCGCCTGACCGACGTGATCAGCCAGACCGAACGCATCAAGAAACTGCGTTAACCGCAGCGTACACATTAAAGCACGCCAATGCTTTCTGCATTGGCGTGCTTTTTTTCGGCCTGAATTTTGCTTAAAGGGGTGTATAACCCGATAAACACTGACAGAGAAAGAGAGTTGATGGTATTCCTGCGACGCGTAGCGATTGGATTAATGCTGGCTCCCACCGCACAGGCGGCAGCCCCGAATGGTGAAGATCTTGCCACGACGTTGGGTGCTTTGTTGCTGGTGATTGCGGTGATCTTCGGGTTGGCGTGGGCGCTGAAACGTATGCAGGTGCCGTCAATCATGGGCGCAAGGTCTGGCCTGCGTGTTGTCAGCCAACTGCCCCTCGGGCAAAAAGAACGTGTTGTGGTGCTGGATGTGAATGGCGAGCAGGTACTGGTCGGTATCACTGCGCAGCAAATCACTCTGCTCAAAGCGCTGGATAACCCCATTCCTGAGCCGGAAGCAACCAAGTCTTTCTCTACTCAACTTAACCAGATCCTGAAAAAACATGATGCGTCTTAAATCTGTCAGTGCCATTTTTCTGGCGCTTTGCTGCCTAATTGTGATGCCACCGGCTCTGGCGGAAGAGGAGCCGGCTCCGGCATCGGAAACCGTCACCGAGACCCTGATCAACGATGCCGGTGAGGCATCCATGATGCAGGCGCGCAACGGTGGGGGGATCCCCGCCCTGACCATGACTGTCAATCCTGATGGCGGCGAGGATTATTCGGTCACGCTGCAAATTCTGGCACTGATGACGGCGATGGGCTTTTTGCCCGCTATCGTTATCCTCATGACCTCCTTCACCCGTATTGTGGTGGTGATGTCTATCCTGCGACAGGCGATGGGTCTTCAGCAGACGCCATCGAACCAGGTCATTATCGGTATTGCCATGTTTTTGACCCTGTTCATTATGTCGCCGGTGATTGACCGTATGAACGTGGCGGCGGTGCAGCCTTACCTGAATGAAGAGATCACGGCGAAAGAAGCGTTTGACCGTGTGCAGGTGCCGTTGCGTGAATTTATGCTGCAACAGACGCGGGTTAAGGATTTGGAGACGTTCGTGAACATGTCTGGCTCCGACGCGACTGAACCTGAATTGGTGCCAATGACCGTGCTGATCCCCGCTTTTATCACCTCGGAACTGAAAACGGCGTTCCAGATAGGCTTTATGCTGTTCCTGCCGTTTTTGATCATCGACCTGGTGGTCGCTTCAGTATTGATGGCCATGGGTATGATGATGCTGTCGCCGATGATCGTATCTTTGCCGTTTAAGCTAATGTTGTTTGTACTGGTCGATGGCTGGAACCTTATCCTGTCGACGCTGGCCGGCAGTTTTGGGTAGGAGGGAGCATGGCACCAGAAGCTTTTGTTGAACTGTTCCGCGACGCACTGTACCTGATCCTTATCATGGTCTGCGCCATTGTTATTCCGGGCTTGATTGTCGGCCTGATTGTCGCGATTTTCCAGGCGGCGACCTCCATCAACGAACAGACGCTGAGCTTCCTGCCACGTCTTATCGCAACTCTGGTCGCCCTGATGGTGTTTGGCCACTGGATGACGCGCATGTTGATGGAGTATTTCTTCCGGCTGGTTGAAGAAATCCCCACGCTACTTTATTGACGACGCAATCGCATGGAATACCCGGCATACGTCATACTCGACTGGATGGCCCAGTTTTTCTGGCCCCTGACCCGCATCTCATCCATGTTGATGACGATGACGTTTTTTGGTGCCCGTTTTGTGCCGGTGCGCATTCGTCTGTACCTTTCCCTTGCGATCACTTTTGCGGTCATGCCTGCGTTGCCACGGGTACCTGAAGCCATTGAGCTGGTCTCATTTGGTGGCTTTGTGGTATTGGCGCAACAAATCCTGATCGGTATTGCTATGGGCACAGTCACCCAGTTTGTTATTCAGACCTTTGTGCTGCTCGGCCAGATCCTGGGTATGCAATCAAGTTTGGGTTTTGCCTCTATGGTCGATCCGGCCAACGGCCAGAACACGCCATTGCTGGGTCAGTTTTACCTCTTCGTGGCTACCATGATTTTCCTCGCCACCGACGGCCATTTGCAGATGCTGAATCTGGTGGTGATGAGCTTTAAAACCCTGCCAGTGGGGGAGGCACTCGGGGCGGCGGATTACCGCGCCTTGGCGAGCTGGTTTGGCATTATGTTCAGCGTCTCTTTGGGTATGGCGCTGGCGGGTATTATTGCGCTGCTGACGGTGAACCTTTCCTTTGGTGTCATGACCCGCGCCGCGCCGCAGTTAAACATTTTTTCCCTGGGCTTCACCTTTGCATTGCTAGTGGGGCTTTTGATCAGTATGTACATCCTCAGCGGCATCATGCCGCATTACCTGAATCACTGGGAAACCGGTGTGAACACCATCTGCGATCTGATACGTCTGGATTGTAATACCGGCGGAGGTGCCTGATGGCAGAGAACGACGGTCAGGAACGTACAGAAGACGCCACCCCCCGAAGGCGTCAGCAGGCGCGGGAGAAAGGTCAGGTACCGCGCTCAAGGGAACTGGCATCGGTGGCGGTACTGGTAATTGGTGCTGTCGCTTTGATGTGGTTTGGTGAGGGGCTGGGCGAAGCCCTGATGGAAGTCATGCGAAAACTCTTCACCCTTACCAGGGAAGAAATTTTTGACGTTTCCACGCTTGGGCTTATCACTTACGGGGCGATATTTGCCATTGCCTGGCCGCTGACAATGGTGCTCCTTATGCTGTTTGCAGCCGGTCTTATCGGGGCAGCAGCGTTGGGTGGTGTCTCCTTTTCGTGGGAAGCGGCGCGGCCGAAACTGTCAAAGATGAGCCCGCTTCAGGGGATCAAGCGTATGTTCGGCAAACAAAGCTGGGTCGAACTGCTCAAGTCTATCCTCAAAGTGGCACTGGTTTCCGGCGTGGCTTTTTACCTGATGTGGGCGAATCTCGACGACTTCTTCCAGCTCAATATCGAAACCTTTCCGACCAATCTTTATCACGCGCTCGAAATCCTGCTCGATTTCGTATTACTTATCTGCTGTTCCCTGCTTGTGGTGGTGGCGATTGATGTGCCGTTCCAAATCTGGCAGCACAATGAACAGCTGAAAATGACCAAGCAGGAAATCAAAGACGAATATAAGGAAACCGAAGGTAAGCCGGAGGTCAAAGGCCGTATCCGTATGTTGCAGCGTGAAATGGCCCAGCGCCGGATGATGGCGGAAGTGCCGTCGGCAGACGTCATCATTACCAACCCGGAGCACTATTCGGTGGCGCTGCGTTATGACAGCAAGATTGACCGTGCGCCGGTGGTGGTGGCAAAGGGCTCCGATTTCCTGGCGCTCAAAATCCGGGAGATTGCTGCCGAGCATGACATCACTATTGTGCCTGCGCCACCGCTTGCCCGTGCGGTGTATTACAGCACAGAGCTTGAGCAACAAATTCCTGACGGTTTGTTCAGTGCCGTTGCCCAGCTTCTGGCCTATGTGTTCCAGCTCAAGCAGTACAAAAAAGGGCGCGGGCGTAGGCCAAAACCGCTCGCGGATCAGCAACTTCCTATACCGCCGGAATTACGTCGCTGATTTCATCATCAGTCGTGATTGCTTTTTAACCTCTTGATTATTAAGTGCTATAAAAGTGGTTCGTTTTTTGCTAATGAGGCTTTAGTGATTAAGCCCAAGTGAAACGAAACCATTTTATGAAGCTCTCTTTGCCGTTTTACGACAAGGTTCAGGACAGAATCCCCTTTAAGCGTGGGGGCGCATTCCCTGCTATCGGTGCACCGGTGTTGGTACTTTCAACACTGGCGATGGTGGTATTGCCTGTACCGCCGATGCTGCTCGACCTGATGTTCTCCTTCAACATCGCCTTGTCGCTGGTCGTGCTTCTGGTGACTGTCTATACCCGCCGTCCTCTGGACTTCGCGGCGTTCCCGACCGTTTTGCTTATCGCCACCCTGATGCGCCTGGCGCTGAACGTGGCATCCACCCGTGTTGTACTCCTGCATGGTCATGAAGGCCCAGGCGCGGCCGGTGAGGTAATTGATGCCTTCGGTTCGGTGGTGATTGGCGGCAACTATGCTGTCGGTCTGGTGGTGTTCCTTATCCTGATGATCATCAACTTTATGGTTGTGACCAAAGGTGCGGGACGTATCTCCGAGGTGAGTGCGCGCTTTACCCTGGACGCCTTGCCGGGTAAACAAATGGCGATTGACGCTGACCTCAACGCCGGGCTTATCAACCAGGATCAGGCACGTACACGCCGTCAGGAAGTGACCAAAGAAGCAGACTTTTACGGTTCGATGGACGGTGCGTCAAAATTCGTAAAAGGGGATGCCATTGCCGGTATCCTCATCCTTGCAATCAACATCATCGGCGGTCTTGCCATTGGTATGATCCAGCACAACGTCAGCTTTGGCGATGCGGTGGAAATTTATACCCTGCTGACCATCGGTGACGGTCTGGTTGCCCAGATCCCGTCACTGCTGCTTTCTATCGGCGCGGCCATCATGGTAACCCGCCAGAACACCGATGAAGACATGGGCCAGCAGCTCGTGTTCCAGCTGGTGGACAACCCGAAAGCACTGATCATCTCCACCGGCATTTTGTTTGTGATGGGTATTGTTCCCGGCATGCCACACATTCCATTTTTGACATTGGCAGCGGTTTGCGGTGGTTTTGCTTACTGGAAAGTCAAACAGCAGGAAAAAGCCAAGCAGCAAGCAGAAGAAGCCCCGAAACAAGATGTGGTGGCACCGAAGCCGAAAGAGCTTTCCTGGGAAGATGTGCAGCCTGTTGATGTGATTGGACTGGAAGTCGGCTACCGCCTGATCCCTATGGTGGACCGTGATCAGGGCGGCGAGCTGCTTGATCGCGTCAAAGGCGTGCGCAAGAAACTGTCGCAGGACTTTGGTTTCCTTGTGCCACCGGTTCATATCCGTGACAACCTTGAGCTGCCACCGAACAGCTACCGCATTACCCTGATGGGCGTTGCAGTGGGTGAGGCGGATATCCGCCCTGACAAAGAGCTGGCGATTAACCCCGGCCAGGTATTTGGCCCGATTGACGGTGAGCCGACCATTGACCCGGCCTTCGGCCTGGAAGCGGTTTGGATTGAGAAGTCACAGCGTGAGCACGCGCAGGCGCTCGGTTATACCGTGGTGGACTCCGCCACCGTATTGGCTACCCACCTCAGTCAGATGCTGACCAACAACGCCGAGCGTCTGCTGGGCCACGAGGAAGCGCAGAACCTGGTGGATATGCTGTCGAAACAGTCACCACGACTGGTCGAAGGCCTGATCCCGGATCTGATTTCCCTTGGTGTGGTGGTGAAAGTGATGCAAAACCTGCTCAACGAAGCCATCCCAATCCGCGATGTTCGCACCATCATCCAGACCCTGTCTGAATATGCACCTAAGAGTCAAGATCCCGACATCCTGACGGCGGCTGTCCGCATCTCCCTGCGTCGCCTGATTGTTCAGGAAATCAATGGTGTAGCGCCTGAATTGCCTGTGATTACGCTTGTTCCGGAATTGGAACAGATATTGCATAAAACTATGCAAGCGTCAGGCGGTGAATCTACCGGTATTGAGCCGGGTCTGGCAGAGCGCTTACAGCGCAGTCTTGCTGAAGCGACTCAGCATCAGGAGCTGCAAGGTGAACCTGCTGTATTGCTGACGTCCGGTGTGCTCCGTTCTACGCTCGCGAAGTTCGTGAAGAACACCATCCCGACACTGCGTGTCCTGTCTTATCAGGAAGTGCCGGATGAAAAACAAATAAGAATTGTAAGAGCGGTTGGCAACTGATGTACGTCATCAGTAACTCAGGACAACGATTTTGAAGATTAAACGATTTTTTGCCAAAGACATGCGCACAGCACTGGCCGAAGTGAAAGAAGCACTCGGCGCAGATGCAGTGATCATGTCCAACAAAAAAGTGACCGGCGGTGTCGAAATCGTGGCGGCAGTAGATACTGAAGCGCCAACCCGTGATGTACGTAAAGATGCTGCAAAAGCGCAAGTGGCACAAAGTATGGACCGCGCCCAACAGGCTCGCCGTCTGGCTGAGGATACCGTTCACCTGCGTCGCGACATCAGCAAAGAAGCAGCAAGAAAGCCATTGGGCGGCGCCCTTGGCAGCAAATTCTCCAGCCTGCTGGATCGCTACCAGTCCCAATTGCCGGATAACAGCCGTAACCAAGAGCCTGAAAGCGAAGCTGACTCTCTGAGTGCGCTGCTGGCACGTCAAGGCGATGCGCGCCGACGCCAAAGCGAAAACGCTTATGGCGCTGCGCCACAGCAACCCCAACGTCGTCCAGCACCCAGCAACGGTCACAACAATGGCAATGCCAACGGCATGTCAGGCTTTTCGCGTTCCCAGCAACAGGCTAAGAGTGATGAACTCTCCCGCCTGTACCGTCAAAAACGTGACGAAAATGCCCCGCGTGCCCAGCAGCAACGCCCGCAGCAGATGCAGGATGACCGTTTCGGTGGGCTTCGCAATGAGCCGCGTAAACCAGCGGCACCGCGTCAGCAGGACGAAATAGAAGCGATGCGCAAAGAAATGGCGACCATTCGCAGCCTGCTGGAGCACCAGTTATCAGGATTGATGTGGCAGGAAGTGGAGCGAAAAGAGCCGCTTCGCGCCATGTTGATCAAACGTCTTGAAAAAATGGGTATCTCTCCGGTGCTGGCAGATCAGTTGGCCGGTTACATCCCGGAAGATACGCCACCGAATGAAGCTTGGTCAGAACTGATGGAATTGGTCGCTGATCAGGTCATTACAACCAGTGAAAACCTGCTTGAAACCGGCGGTGTAATTGCACTGCTGGGGCCAACCGGCGTGGGTAAAACCACCACGATAGCCAAACTGGCGGCGCGGGCAGCGATGGATTTCGGCCCGGAAGAGGTTGCGCTGGTCACAACAGATACATTTCGTATCGGCGCGCACGAGCAACTGGCTACTTATGGCCGTATTTTAGGTTGCCCGGTAAAAGTTGCTAAAGATGCGGATACACTGGCCGATATACTGTATCAGTTACGTCATCGACGACTGATCCTGCTAGACACCGCCGGCATGGGCCAGCGTGATCTCAGGCTGTCAGAGCAACTTGATACCCTTATCCAAAGCAGTGGTTCACACATCCGAAGCCTCCTCGTGCTTCCCGCGACTTCCCAACGTCGTGTGCTGCAGGAGACCATTGACCACTTCCGTCGTATTCCCCTTTCCGGGTGTGTGCTGACGAAGCTGGACGAATCCCTCAGTCTGGGGGAACTACTGAGCGTGACCATAGAAAACGCCCTTCCGGTGACTTATCTGGCCGATGGTCAGCGTGTGCCGGAGGATATTCGCCAGGCTAGTGGACGATACCTGGTCAACAAGGCAAGTGAACTGATGGATCAAGATTCAGAGCAGCAAAACCATTTCTGGAGTCATGATGTACCAGAGTCGAATGCGGCGGACTTTTATGATTGAGACAACCATGCACGATCAAGCTAGCGGCCTCCGCCGCCTGACCAACCCGACTCGTACCAAGGTGATTACGGTCACCGGCGGTAAAGGTGGTGTGGGTAAAACCAATATCACTCTGGGTGTGGCAGCAGCAATGGCCAAGCAAGGTAAAAAGGTGATGGTGCTTGATGCCGACCTGGGGTTAGCCAACGTTGACGTGTTGCTGGGTTTGCGTGTCGGCAAAAACCTGAGCCACGTTATGCAAGGCGTGTGTGACCTGAAAGACATCATTGTCGAAGGCCCTCACGGTATGAAGATCATCCCTGCATCCTCAGGGATGCGCGGCATGACAGAGCTGACAACGGCACAACACGCCGGACTTATCCGCGCGTTCGGTACCCTGGATGAAGACGTTGACGTGTTGCTGGTGGACACCGCAGCAGGCATTTCTGACATGGTGCTGAGTTTTTCCCGTGCCGCGCAAGATGTGATGATTGTGGTGTGTGATGAGCCAACATCCATCACTGATGCTTATGCACTGATCAAGCTTTTAAGCCGTGAACACGGGGTTACACGCTTCAAAGTTGTGGCCAATATGGTGCGCAGTTACCGCGAAGGTCGCGATTTATTTACAAAATTAACGCGAGTAACTGAAAGATTTTTAAATGCTAATCTAGAATTAGTAGCATGTGTCCCACTTGATGAGCATGTGCGCCAGTCTGTGAAGAAGCAAAAAGTCGTTGTTGATGCGTTTCCAAATGCACCTGCTGCGCTGGCATTGAATGCGCTGGCGAACAAAGCACTGACCTGGCCGGTACCACGAAACCCAGGTGGACACCTCGAGTTTTTTGTTGAACGACTGTTAATGAAAGACGAGACCGCGGGAGACTATCTCAGTGAGTAGAGCGCTCACCTACAGCAGGACTGGAGCATCAACTGAGACGGTGTTTGAGCAATATTCGACGCTGGTGAAGCGTATTGCTCATCACATGATTTCCCGTTTACCGCCGAACGTGCAGGTCGAAGACCTGATACAGGCGGGTATGGTCGGCCTGCTGGAAGCGCAACAGAACTATGACCCGTCAAAAGGGGCGAGTTTTGAGACTTATGCAGGCATTCGAATTCGCGGCGCCATGCTTGACGATATTCGAAAAGGTGACTGGGTACCACGCTCAGTACACCGGAACAACCGCCAAATCAGCGAGGTTATCGCTCAGTTGGAAGGCGAGTTAGGGCGGGATCCTAACGACAAAGAGATTGCGAAACGTCTGGGAATGAGCCTTGAGCAGTACTACCAGGTTCAGAATGACATCAACGCCGGGCGATTAATCGGCATCGATGATCTGGGCGTTTCAGAAGATGCTTTCGTTACCGAAAGTCATCGCGACGAAAACCTTCCCTTTGAGGAAGTCGCCGAGGATAGCTTCAAGTCGCATCTGGCTAATGCCATCCGAGGACTTCCTGAGAGAGAAGCTTTGGTCCTTTCCCTCTATTACGATGAGGAACTTAACCTCAAAGAGATTGGGGCCATTATCGGGGTCAGTGAATCCCGAGTTTGCCAGATTCAAAATCAGGCAATGCAGCGGTTACGGACCAAGCTAACTGCTTGGTCAAAGTAAGTTTTAACAATTATAAGGAACCTCACCGGAGGCCACTTTGGACACAAATATGAAAATCCTCATTGTTGACGACTTTTCAACAATGCGCCGTATCGTTAAAAACCTCCTTCGTGATCTGGGTTTCAACAATACCGTTGAAGCAGATGACGGCCTGACAGCACTGCCAATTCTCAAGAAAGGCGGTATTGATTTTGTCGTCACTGATTGGAATATGCCTGGTATGCAGGGTATTGATCTGCTCAAGAACATCCGTGCTGACGATGAACTGAAGCATCTGCCAGTGTTGATGATCACGGCAGAAGCCAAGCGTGAGCAGATTGTTGAAGCAGCTCAGGCTGGCGTAAATGGTTACATCGTTAAGCCATTTACAGCTGCAACCCTGAAAGAAAAGCTGGATAAAATTTTCGAACGCATGTGATTTGCTTCTTCGCGCAGTGAAGGATTATTAATTCAATGATAACACTCGACCAAGCTAAAGAATTGGTCAGTTTGCTGGAAGAAGGGAATCAGGAAGGCGCGAACGAATTGCTGGTGAAAATAGCTGGCGATTCGCGCAATCCGCTCTTCAATGAGGTTGGAAAACTGACCCGGCAACTGCACGATTCACTCGTTAATTTCCGTTTGGATCCGCGCGTCAGCGATCTTGCAAACAGCGAGATCCCAGATGCCCGCGATCGCTTGAACTTTGTGATGGAGAAAACGGAAATCGCGGCTAACCGCACCATGGATGCGGTTGAATCAATGCTACCCATTGCCGATAACCTGCAAGAGTGCCTCACGCAGGTAAGACCTCAGTGGAACAACCTCATGGGAGGGCGGATTGATATCACGAGTTTTAAAGACTTGTGTCATCAAATCGACGGTTTGCTGACACAGGTTGAAGGTGATACCACCAGTCTGCACGGACAACTGACGGAAATTCTCATGGCGCAGGATTTTCAGGATCTGACCGGTCAGGTGATCCGTCGTGTGATCGAGCTGGTGCAAGAAGTTGAAAAACAACTGGTAGATATTCTGACGGCCTTTGGTCTGAATGAAGACTACAAAGAACAAGAATCTGACAATCAGACTGGTATCGAGGCTGAAGGTCCTGTCGTTACTGAAGAGAAGCGTCAAGAAAAACAAGTGATGCAGAGTCAGGACGATGTCGACGATTTGCTTTCCAGCCTTGGCTTTTAGGGGTGTGCTATGAGTTTTGAAATGGATGAAGAAATCCTGCAGGACTTTTTGATCGAAGCAGGTGAAATTCTGGAGTTGCTGTCCGAGCAATTGGTTGATCTGGAAAAAACCCCAGACGATCGTGACTTGCTCAACGCAATTTTCCGTGGATTCCACACGGTTAAAGGTGGTGCGGGTTTCTTGTCGCTGACAGAACTGGTGGATACCTGCCACGGTGCAGAAAACGTATTCGATAACCTGCGCAACGGCGGTCGCGAGCTGACCTCTGAAGTCATGGACACCATTCTCCAGTCTCTTGATACCGTTAACGAACAGTTTGCCTGTGTACAGGAACGCTCTCCGGTACCTCCTGCTAATCCGGAATTGCTGGAAGCCCTGCACAAATACAGCAACCCCGCCTCTGCAGACGAGGTCGCAGAAGCTGCGCCGGTTGTTGAGCCTGAACCCGAGCCAGAACCGGAACCAGAGCCAGAAGTGGTGGCTGAAGCCCCAGCAAGTGGCGATGCGATTGCCGGCGACTCGGTAGACGAAATCACCGATGATGAATTTGACCGTCTTCTTGACCAGCTTCACGGCAAAGGTCAAGGGCCTGCAGGCAGTACCGTACCGGAAAGTAGCGGTAGTGCTCCTTCAAGCGGCGATGACATCACCGACGACGAATTTGAAAAGCTACTCGATGACCTGCACGGCGCTGGCAAAGGCCCACAAGCGGGTGGTGCCGAACCTGCTACACCGCCGCCGCAAAATGCATCGGTAGAAAGTCCAAGCAGTGATGAAATCACTGATGATGAATTTGAAAAACTGCTGGATGAGTTACACGGTAAAGGTAAGAGCCCGATAAACGGCGAAGCTACGGCGAAACCGCAAGCCGCTGCTCCTGCAGCCCCGGCTGCAGCGGCACCTGCTCCGAAGCCTGCACCTAAAGCTGAGCCTGCTGCGGCAGCACCACCGGCGACTGTGGCAAAGCCACCGGCCAAAGCGGAAGAGAAAAAGCCGCCTGCGCCACAAGCTGAACAAACCGTACGTGTGAACACCTCTACACTCGACACCATCATGAACATGGTGGGTGAGCTGGTGCTGGTGCGCAACCGTTTGGTCAGCCTGGGTGCAAACAGCGATGACGAAAACATGGCCAAAGCGGTCACCAACCTAGATGTGGTCACAGCTGACCTGCAAGGTGCCGTCATGCAGACGCGCATGCAGCCAATCAAGAAAGTATTCGGCCGCTTCCCGCGCGTTGTTCGCGATTTGGCTAGAAGCCTGAAAAAAGACATCGTGCTGGAAATGCGCGGTGAAGAAACTGACTTGGATAAAAACCTGGTTGAGGCACTGGCCGATCCAATGGTTCACTTGGTGCGTAACTCGGTTGACCACGGTATTGAAATGCCGGATGTCCGTGAGCAAAACGGCAAACCGCGTACCGGTACGGTAACGCTGGCTGCATCGCAGGAAGGCGACCATATCCTTCTTACTATTACCGATGACGGTGGCGGTATGGATGCTGACAAGCTGCGCAGCATCGCGGTCGAGCGCGGTCTGATGGATGCTGACGCAGCAGGCCGTCTGACCGACAACGAAGCGTTTAACCTGATTTTTGCACCGGGCTTTTCAACCAAGAAAGAGATTTCAGATATCTCAGGCCGTGGCGTGGGCATGGACGTTGTGAAAACAGCGATCACCCAGCTCAACGGTACCATTGCTATCGACTCTGAACTTGGCCGTGGCACCATTATTTCAATCAAAGTACCGCTGACGCTGGCTATCCTGCCAACCTTGATGGTTGGTATTGGCAACAGCCCGTTCGCGTTCCCACTGTCCAATGTTAATGAAATCATTAGCCTGGATCTGAAGAAAACCAACACCGTCGACGGACAACTGACACTTATCGTGCGTGAGAAAGCGATCCCGCTGTTCTACCTGCAAGACTGGTTATGTCCGAAACGACCAACCAACCGTGAACAAGGCCATGTGGTTATCGTTCAGATGGGTCACCAGCCGGTTGCATTCGTGGTTGATTCTTTGATTGGTCAGGAAGAAGTCGTTATCAAGCCGCTGGATGAATTGCTGCAGGGTACGCCGGGTATGGCGGGTGCAACCATCACCAGTGACGGCCACATTGCCTTGATTCTGGATGTGCCTAATTTACTCAAACGTTACGCTAGTCGATAACAACTGAAGGAACGCCATGGCAGTGAAAGTTTTGGTGGTGGACGATTCAAGTTTTTTCCGCCGCCGTGTTAGTGAAATTATTAACGGGGATCCTCGTCTTCAAGTTATTGACTGTGCAGCAAACGGCAAAGAGGCGATTGATAAAGCCGCCCAACTGAAGCCGGATGTCATCACCATGGACATAGAAATGCCCGTGATGGATGGCATCACTGCTGTACGCGAAATAATGCGCAGCAATCCAACTCCGATCCTGATGTTTTCGTCATTGACGCATGATGGTGCGAAAGCCACTCTGGATGCGCTGGACGCGGGTGCGCTCGATTTTCTGCCAAAGAAATTTGAAGACATCGCACGTAACCGTGATGAAGCAGTGAGCCTCTTGCAGCAGCGCGTGAACGAAATAGCACGTAAACGTGCTTTCATGCGCCGTCCAGCGCAAGTGACTCGCCCGGCAACTACCGCGACAACAACGGCATCAGCGCCTTCACTGGCGCGTCAAGCAGCGACACCGTCTCCCGCGCCGGCACCTGCAGCGCGACCGGTATCATCGGCCGCACGCTTCAAGGCAAGTGGCAAGCGCTACCAACTGGTGGCGATTGGCACATCCACAGGCGGCCCCGTGGCGTTGCAGAAAGTGCTTAGCTCGCTTCCGGCGAATTTTCCTCTGCCTATTTTGTTGATCCAACATATGCCGTCTACGTTTACGGCTGCGTTTGCACAGCGTTTGAATGGTTTGTGCAAAATCAACGTGAAAGAAGCGCAGGATGGCGACCCGTTGCAAGCAGGTACCGCTTACCTGGCACCAGGTGGCATGCAGATGATGATCGATGGCCGTCCTGGGGCTGCCCGCCTGAAAATTCTTGATGGTGGCGACCGCATGAACTACAAGCCTTGCGTAGACGTGACTTTCGGCTCAGCAGCAAACGTGTATGGTGATAAAGTACTGTCTATGGTGCTTACCGGCATGGGTGCAGATGGCCGTGATGGCGCGCGTATGCTGAAGCAAAACGGTTCAACGGTGTGGGCGCAGGACGAAGAAAGTTGTGTGGTCTATGGTATGCCTCAAGCGGTAGCCAAAGCAGGGATTTCGACTGAAGATCTTCCGTTGGAGCGCATTGCTGAGCGCATTCTCGTTGAGCTAAACCTTACGTAAGGAGCGGCTGTGATAGTCTGGAGCATTGCCAACCAGAAAGGGGGCGTGGGGAAAACAACCTCCACCGTCACGCTTGCTGGGCTACTCAGTGAAAAAAACAAGCGAGTCCTGCTGATCGATACCGATCCGCATGCGTCGCTCACAACCTATCTGAATTTCGATTCAGACAAGTTGACGCATACCCTGTTTGACCTGTTCCAACTGCAAAGCATTACCCGCGATGCAGTAAAGCCGCTGATCCTGAAAACGGAATATAAGAACCTCGACCTTTTGCCGTCACATATGTCTCTGGCGACACTGGACAGAGCCATGGGCAATCGTGGTGGCATGGGGTTGATGCTGAAGAAAACCCTCGCATGTCTTGAAGAAGATTACGACTACGCTTTGATAGACTGTCCGCCGATTCTCGGGGTGATGATGGTCAACGCCCTGGCTGCCAGTAACCGAATTCTAATTCCGGTACAAACCGAGTTCCTGGCGATGAAGGGGCTCGAGCGCATGGTGCGTACTTTGCAGATTATGCAAAAATCCCGCGCATCCGAGTTCAAGGTTTGTATCGTGCCGACGATGTACGACAAACGCACCCGGGCTTCTCTCGAAACCTTGCAAGAGCTGAAAGTGCGTTATCCGGATCAGGTGTGGACTTCTGCCGTCCCTATCGACACCAAATTCCGTGATGCGAGCTTAAAGCACATGCCGCCCTCTTATTACGCAAAAAACTGTCGCGGCGTGTTTGCCTATAAAACGCTGCTCTCTTACTTGGAGCGACTTGAACAGGATGAAAGATAGCCGTGCCCTGTCCAGTGTTCAGGCGCTGGATGACTACTTTGATGCTTTGCTGGATGACGACAGTCCCCTGCAAGGCAGTGACACGGATGCGAAATCTCACGCAGCTGAGGGTAGCCTGACACTTCAACCCCAGCCTGTGGTGATTGAACCGATTGAAAAGTTCGGTGGGGCAACGCTGACCAAAGATGAGCGCGACTTGTCTTCGGTAGAGAAACTGCTCAGCCAGCTAAAGCTGGATGAAGATCTGGAAGTGGAAGTCGAAGCGCTGACGGAAACGGACGTGATCACCGACAGCGAACTGGCTGTTGAAACGTATACAGAACAATTGACAGATGTTGCGGTGGATGTGGCCGTTGAAGCCGACGTCGAAACGGTGGTCGACGCGGAGGTTATCACAGAGACCGAAACTGTCGTTGAACAAACGGTCGATATTGAGCCGGAAGTCGTCTCTGACGTTGAGGTCGAAACTGAGGTAGTCGTTGAGGCAGCTGAGGACGTTGCCCAAGACATTGAGGCAGATACCGAAACCCAGGCTGAACCACAAACGCAGGAAGATGCTGACACAACGCCACCGTGGAAAAACATTGCGCCGGAGCATGCGTTTCAGGTGTTGTTCTTTGAATCTGTCGGCGTGACGTATGCGGTTCCCCTGGCGGAGTTGGGCGGGATTCACCGCTTGGAATCTTGCAATCATTTGATAGGCAGACCGGATTGGTATCTTGGTTTACAGACAGAACGTGATCAGCAACTGGACGTGGTTGATACGGCGATGTGGGTAATGCCGGAAAAAATAACGGATAACAGCCATCGCGATGACTATAGTTATATTGTGATCTTGGGTGACAGTAAATGGGGCTTGGCTTGCAATGCTCTACTAGGGACGGAGTCACTCACTGGTGAACGAGTGCGATGGCGCGAACAAGCTGGCAAACGGCCGTGGTTGGCTGGGCTGGTGAAAGACAAAATGTGCGCCTTGATACACGTCGAAGCGCTGATCGCCATGCTGGATCAAGGTATTGATGCCAATGCATTGGCGTAAATGACGTAGCACAGCACGTAAAGAGGAAAATAAATGTCTCAGGTAGCTGAAGTACAAAAAGAAAACGTGAATGACGAAGTCCTGCAGTGGGTGACCTTCCAACTGGAAGATGAAACTTACGGCATTAATGTCATGCAAGTCCGGGAAGTTTTGCGCTACACCGAAATCGCACCGGTACCGGGTGCACCAGATTATGTTCTGGGCATCATCAACCTGCGCGGTAACGTGGTAACTGTGATTGATACCCGCTCCCGTTTTGGCCTGGTTCAAGGCGAAGTCACGGACAATACCCGTGTCATCGTTATCGAGGCGGAATCGCAAGTTATCGGTATCATGGTCGACAGCGTGGCTGAGGTGGTGTACCTCAAGACATCTGAAATCGACACCACACCAAGCGTGGGTACGGATGAAAGTGCCAAGTTCATCCAAGGCGTCAGCAACCGCAATGGACATCTGTTGATTCTGGTTGATCTGAACAAGCTGCTCTCTGATGAAGAGTGGTCAGATATGGCAATGCTGTAATGCTCGACGTTGTGCTGCATTGGTTACCACTCGGCGTATCTGTTTGCGTTGGGGTGGTAGCCTTGTTGTTGCTCCGCTCTGAAAAGAAAGCGCGACATCAGCTTGAATCCAAGTATCAGGCGATGGAGCTACTGGCGAAGAATGCACGACAACAACATGAAAGCCTCTCCAAACAGTTCAATGAATTGAGGGCAGGGTCGATTGGGATGAGCCAGAAGCTGGCGGAGTTATCTCATCGGTTTGATGAGTTGGTGGACAAACAGAACGAGCTGGAAATGCACGATCCTGATGGCCGCCTCTACAGTCGCGCCTCTAAAATGGTGGAGCTTGGTGCTGATATCCATGAACTGATGGAAGAATGCGATTTGCCGAAGGCTGAAGCTGAGCTTCTGCTCAGCATCCGCAAGCAGCGCATGCTGCGATAAGCCTGACGCCGGGCGCATCACACCGACTGGTTAACGACAGACCCTTCCCATCCGGGCGGGGTTTTTCCGTCTAGGTACCAGGCAAACGCGATAAGCTCTGCAATCACCAAATAGAGTTGTTCAGGGATCTCTTCCCCAATATCCAATGCTGACAACCAATTCAGCAGCGTCTCATCACTGTGGATGAGCCCGCCTTGTTTTTCCATTTCCTCAATCAGCTTTTCTGCCAGTTCGTTATAGCCTTTGGCACTGACTTTTGGCGCGTTTACGCCGTCGTAGCGCAGGGCAATGGCACTTTTCGTTGTTTTCATACTTGTATGTCTACACCTGAATGAAGGGTGGCGGGTGCCACGTTTTCTGTGGTGGAAAATTCACATTGGGTCAGCGCAATATTGTGGCTTGCCAGCGCTTTTTCCAATGTCGGTAATGCGTTTTCGATTTGTTGCTGTAAGCCGGCAGCATCGGTAGACATTGTCAGCCTGAGTGTTTGATCTTCCAGTTCAGCCGTGGCGGTTAAATGACGGTTTTTAGACAGGGAAAGGTTTACAGTAACACACCAGATCTGTCGTTTTCGTTTCCCTGCCTGCTTTTTCTTCACCGTCACCCGTACCGGAGAGTGGTCTTCATTTCTGAATGGAAATAGCCAGTGGTATTCGCCGGTCTTAGTCTGTTCATTAAGCCGTTGTTCTGCCAGTAGCATCAGTAGGCCTTTGGTCTTCCCACCCACGTCATCTTCTTGGTGCTGGAGTACGTAGTTCAATGTGTGATGCAATGCTATGTCGGCTTCCTGTTGCGCCAGCCATTTCGCCGCCTGTTGAATGTTTTTTGGGGGTAACAGCGCTGCAGCGAGTTGGGAAAGTAAAGTTGAGAGCTTTGCTGAAGATGAATCGCTGCGATACAGAAACGGAAAGAGGTTGATGAGTGTTAACAATTGAGAAATTTGTGAGCGCGCAGGAGCAGTGTTGAGGCCTGAGGGCGTGGTTGAAGCGCCCATACCCCCAGATGCCTGCAAGGTTTTCAAAGGAATGTCCTTGATGTGCTCCTGCACTAATGTGTTGATATGACTGATATTATTGATTTTCATATTTGCTCACAATTCGTAACGCATCAAAGATAGAGTCCCCGGAATTATCTCAGTAGGATTTTACTGCCTGGGGTGCGCGGGCGAGATCTCGCAACTACCGATGTGAGAGGGCTCTATGATATTATCGGGCAAATTTTTCATTACTTTATCGGGAACGCTGATTTCTCATGTTGGAAGTCCGTCAGCTCAGCTGTATCCGGGACGAGCGGGTATTGTTTGAAGACCTTTGTTTTTCTGTATCACCGGGCGATCTGGTGCAAATCGAAGGTCCAAATGGTGCGGGTAAGACCACACTGTTACGTATTATCGCCGGATTAGGGTTGGCAGAAAGCGGGGATGTATTGTGGGATGGTGAGCTGGTGACCAAAGCGCGCGAAACCTTCTACAGCAAACTGCTTTTTCTGGGACACAGCACGGGTGTCAAACGAGAAATGACGGCGTTTGAAAACCTGGCGTTTTATCAGCGTATGCACGGTGTGAGTGATGAAGCCAAGTTATGGGATGCATTGGCGCGGGTTGGCCTGGCTGGGCGTGAAGATGTTACAGCTGCTCAGTTGTCCGCGGGACAAAACCGTCGCGTTGCGTTGGCACGTCTCTGGATAAGCGAGTCGCCGCTGTGGATTTTAGACGAACCGCTGACCGCGATTGATAAACAGGGTGTAAAAGTGTTGGAAAACCTGTTTCAGCAACATGTCGACAATGGCGGTATGGTGCTCTTTACCACCCACCAGGATATGTTCGACGGCAACCCGAAATTGCGTCGTATAAAGTTGGGGGCGTAATGGGAACTGCTATGTATCACATGATCCGCCGCGAACTGCTGATTGCCTTTCGTCGCCAGTCGGACATGCTAAACCCACTGTGGTTTTTCATTATTGTCATTACCCTGTTTCCATTGGGGGTTGGGCCGGGGCCGAACCTTCTGGCAGAAATTGCGCCGGGTATTATCTGGGTTGCTGCATTGCTGGCCGCCGTTGTGTCTCTTGAGCGGTTGTTCCGCGACGATTTCGTGGACGGCTCACTCGAGCAAATGCTGCTTATGCCCGAGCCGCTTTCAGTGCTGGTGTTTGCCAAAATTATCGCCCATTGGCTACTGACAGGGTTGCCTTTGTTGATCATCAGTCCGCTGTTGGCAGTATTACTTTCTTTGGACTGGGCTGCATACAAAGCGGTGGTGCTGACACTTTTGCTCGGCACACCAACATTGAGCTTTCTCGGTGCGATTGGTGTCGCGCTGACTGTAGGACTGAGAAAAGGTGGTGTGCTGCTCAGCTTGCTGGTGCTTCCACTTTTTATCCCTGTCCTCATTTTTGCCACTTCCGCCATTGATATGGCTGCGAGTGGATTTGCGATTAATGGTCAGCTTGCCATTTTGGGCGCGCTGCTGGTCGGTTCCGCGACACTCTCGCCGTTTGCTGTTTCCGCAGCGCTGCGGGTGAGTGTTCAGTAACCTCAAAGATTTTCAATGATTAAATAAGAGCGATATTAGCGATGTGGAAATGGCTTCACCCTTATGCAAAGCCAGAGGCAAGCTACAAACTTTGTAACACGCTGTTACCGTGGTTTGCTGTATTGGCGGCGTTGTCTCTCGTCACCGGCACCATTTGGGGTCTGGCATTTGCGCCTGCTGACTACCAGCAGGGAGACAGCTTCCGGATCATCTACATTCACGTTCCAGCGGCAATTTGGTCGATGGGTGCGTACATGTCGATGGCGATTGCTGCCTTTATCGGCCTGGTGTGGCAAATCAAGATTTCTGACTGGGCAGCTGCAGCGATGGCGCCCGTCGGTGCCGTGTTTACCTTTATTGCACTGGTGACTGGAGCGGTTTGGGGCAAGCCAATGTGGGGCGCATGGTGGGTGTGGGATGCACGCCTGACTTCTGAGCTTATACTCCTGTTCCTTTACCTGGGTGTGATTGCCCTTTACAACGCATTTGATGATGACCGCACGGCGGGTCGTGCAGCCGGTATTCTGGCTATCGTAGGTGTCATTAACCTGCCAATCATTCACTTTTCGGTTGAGTGGTGGAATACCCTGCACCAGGGCGCAACCATCACCAAGTTTGCCAAGCCTTCCATTGCACCGGACATGTTGTGGCCACTGTTGCTGAACATTTTCGGCTTTGCGTTTTTCTTCGGTGCCTTGTCACTGATGGGTTTGAAAAACAAAATCTTACAACGCGAATCACATCGTCCATGGGTTCGAGAGCTGGTAGTAAAAGGTTAAGGTATGCACTTTTCATCTTTCTCTGATTTTCTGGCTATGGGCGGTTACAGCGCCTATGTATGGAGCTCGTTTGCTATCACGTTTATCGCCATGGCTTGGTTGGTGGTGTCGGCGAAATTGACGCGCAGGAAACTTTTTAAAGAAATAGAGAACAAAGTTGCCAGAGAACAACGTATCAAGAATGCTCAAAGCATGGAGAACACATTATGAACCCAAGACGCAAGAAACGACTGGGGCTTGCACTGGCTCTGTTGTTTGGTGTAGGCGCAACGATTGGACTGGTGCTCTATGCGCTGAATCAGAACATGGACTTGTTCTATACCCCAACGGAGCTGGTTAACGGTAAGCCTGATGGCACCAAGCCTGAAGTCGGCCAGCGTCTGCGTATTGGCGGCATGGTGGTTGAGGATTCCGTAGAGCGCGACCCACAATCTTTGAAAGTGAGCTTCAAAGTGGCGGACATTGGTCCGCAGGTCACTGTGCAGTTTGAAGGCATTCTGCCGGATCTGTTCCGTGAAGGGCAGGGCATTGTTGCGCAGGGCGTATTGGTGGATGCCAATACGGTACTGGCAAGTGAAGTGCTGGCGAAGCACGATGAAGAGTATATGCCTCCTGAAATTGCAGAAGCGATGAACAAAAGCCACTCACCGCTTGAGTATTCTGAGCAGCAAAAACAAGGTAGCTACTGATGATTGCTGAACTGGGGCATTTTGCCCTCATTATCTCGCTGGGCTTTTCGGTTCTGCTGAGTATTTACCCGTTGTGGGGGGCGCAAGTTGGCAACCAGGCCATGATGCGTTCTGCACGGCCTCTTGCCATCGGCATGTTCCTGATGCTGCTGATGTCTTTCATCGCATTGAGTTGGGCGTTTTACACTAACGACTTCACCGTCAGTTATGTCGCCAGCAACTCAAACAGTGCCTTGCCGTGGTACTACCGCCTGACGGCAGTATGGGGCGCGCACGAAGGTTCTCTGTTGCTGTGGGTACTCATCCAGGCGGGTTGGACGTTAGCAGTTGCTGTCTTCAGTCGTGGTATGCCACTGGAATCCGTCGCGCGCGTACTGGCAGTGATGGGTATGATTGGTGTGGGCTTCCTGCTGTTTATCATTCTGACGTCAAACCCGTTTGAACGCACTTTGCCGTATTTCCCTGTTGATGGCCGCGATCTCAACCCGTTACTTCAAGACCCAGGCCTGATTGTTCACCCACCAATGCTATATATGGGCTATGTGGGCTTCTCTGTCGCATTTGCTTTTGCGATTGCGTCACTGATGGCAGGCCGTCTTGATACAGCATGGGCGCGCTGGTCGCGTCCTTGGACAACGGCTGCGTGGGTATTCCTGACACTGGGTATCGCTTTGGGTTCCTGGTGGGCGTATTACGAACTCGGCTGGGGTGGCTGGTGGTTCTGGGATCCAGTAGAAAACGCCTCCTTCATGCCGTGGCTTGCCGGTACTGCGTTAATGCACTCGCTGGCAGTGACAGAAAAACGCGGTACGTTCAAAGCCTGGACGGTATTGCTGGCAATCTCTGCATTCTCACTGAGCCTGTTGGGAACTTTCCTGGTGCGCTCCGGCGTACTGGTATCGGTGCATGCGTTTGCCTCTGACCCAACCCGTGGCCTGTTTATTCTGGCGTTCCTGGTGATCGTTATCGGTGGCTCTTTGCTGCTTTATGCCCTTCGCGCGTCTGAAGTACGTGTTCGTGGCAACTTTGAACTGCTTTCCCGTGAAAATGCCTTGTTGGCAAACAACATTCTGCTGGTTGCCGCGCTGGTGGTAGTCCTGCTGGGTACCCTGTTGCCACTGGTACACAAACAACTCGGCCTGGGCTCGGTTTCTATCGGTGAACCTTTCTTCAACCTGCTGTTCACATGGCTGTCTGTGCCATTTGTGTTCATCTTGGGTGTGGGGCCGTTGATCCGCTGGAAACGTGACAACCTGAAGAACGTGAAGAAAGAGATGGCAGTTGCCGGCGTTCTTTCAGTGGTGCTTGGCGTTGCCATGGTGTGGTTCTTCGCCGATACCTTTATGCCGCTGGCTGCGCTGGGCGCTGTCATGGGGCTGTGGGTTATCATCCTGTCTGCGATTGAGGTATACCAGCGCGCGACACACCGCCATACTTTGGTGACCGGCATGGGCAAACTGGGCCGCAGTCACTGGGCGATGGTGCTAGGCCACGTGGGTCTTGCGATTTCTGTGCTGGGCATTGCAATGGTGCAGAACTACGACATTGAACGAGACGTGAAAATGGCGCCGGGCGACCGCGTGGTTCTGCAAGGCCATGAGTTCCACTTTGCCGGATTGCGTGACAAAGATGGTCCGAACTATGACGGCTACATTGCGGATTTTGACATTTACCGCAATGGCAAACGTATCAACACTCTGCATGCAGAGAAGCGCTTCTACAACGTGCAGCGCTCTATGATGACAGAAGCAGCGATTGACCGCGGCATCACCCGTGACCTTTATGTCGCGATGGGTGAGCGTCTGCCGGACGGTTCATGGGCTGTTCGCTTGTACTACAAGCCATTTGTCCGCTGGATCTGGTTTGGCGCACTCGTTATGTCTATGGGTGGTCTGCTTGCCATGTCTGATAAGCGTTACCGTTTTCGTCAAAAATCCAAGTCTGCGGTCTCTGTTGAGCCCGTGAAGGAGGCTTAAAGGTGAAGAAACCTTTACTCTTTATCCCGTTTGCCCTTTTTATGGTGTTGGTCGCCGTGTTCTTTGTGCAGTTGGGCAAAAATGCTGATGGCGATGACCCGACTAAACTGGAATCGGTTCTGGTTGGTAAACCTGTGCCTGAGTTTCGCCTCGAAGATTTGACCGAGGCAGGCAAGCTCTACGATCAGGATATTTTCAAGGGTGAGCCTTTGCTGCTCAACGTTTGGGCAACCTGGTGCCCGACCTGTTATGCCGAACATACCTATCTCAATGAATTGGCAGCGCAGGGCGTGAAAATTATTGGCCTGAACTATAAAGACGACCGCGTGAAAGCGATTGGCTGGCTGAACCAGTTGGGCAACCCTTATCTGATCAGTCTTTTTGACGGTAACGGTATGCTGGGGCTGGATCTGGGCGTTTATGGCGCACCGGAAACCTTCCTGATTGATGCAAATGGTGTGATCCGCTATCGCCACGTTGGGGATGTGAACGACCGCAACTGGAATGACACCCTGCGTCCAATGTACGAGCAAATGCTGGCGGAGGCGAAAAGCTGATGAAACGTTTTCTATTCGTCACACTACTGGCTTTCAGTGCGGTTTTTTCAGTGTCAGCCTCCATCGAGGTTTACGAGTTTGACTCGCCGCAGCAAGAGGAAATGTTCCAAAAGCTGGGTAAAGAGCTGCGTTGTCCAAAATGTCAGAACAACAACATTGCGGATTCAAATGCAGGTCTGGCGCAAGACCTTCGTATGAAAGTCTATGAAATGCTTAAGCAGGGTAAAAGCGAAGACGAAATCGTCGACTACATGGTGGCGCGTTACGGTAACTTCGTGACCTACAACCCGCCACTGACAGCTTCCACGCTGATCCTCTGGGTGGGCCCGGCGCTGTTTGTTGTTGTTGGTTTTACCATTCTGGTCATGCGTAGCCGCAAACCCAAAGTGAAAGCAGAAAAACAGACGTTGAACAGTGAAGAGCAAGCAAGACTTGATGCTTTACTGGAAGAACAATCTGATCAAAACAATAAGGAAATCAAGGGATGACAGAAATGTGGTTCTGGCTAATTACCGCCTTAATGATTGTCGTCTCTATTGGCCTTTTTGTGCTGCCAATCTACCGTGGCAAAGATCAGGACGAACTGGCTAGCCGTGATGAGCTGAACAAAGCTTTCTTCCGCGACCGCATGGCGGAGCTGAATGAAGAAGCACAGGAAGGCCTAGTTGAAAACCAGGACGAACTGGCGCTGGAGTTGAAACAGTCCCTGCTTGACGATATTCCGGAAAATACACAGGCAAGCAAGAGCCAGCGAGTATCGCTGGCAATGTTGCTGCCAGGTGTGCTGGTACTGGTTTTCCTCAGTTATGCCCTTTACGGCATCATGGGTAACCAAAGCAAAGTGGTTGCCTGGCAGGATACTGCTTCGCGTCTGCCTGAGCTGTCCCGTCGCCTGATGTCTGACAGTCAGGATCCGATGACTGAGCAGGAAATGGATGAAATGACACTGGCATTGCGTACCCAACTGCAAAGAACACCTGAAGATGGTATGGGATGGTTGTTGCTTGGCCGTATCGGACTTGCCAACCGTGATATCCAGACAGCGGAAGGTGCGATGGCAAAAGCGTATGATCTGATGCCACAGGACAGTGATGTGAAACTGGGTTATGCCCAGTCACTGATGCTGTCTGGCGACGAGCAAAATGCCAATATTGCACGAAACTTGCTGCGTGAGGTCATCGCTCAGGATCATACCAACCTCCAAGCCTTCTCCCTGTTGGCGTTTGATGCTTTCGAACGCGGCGCATTTGATGAGGCGGTGGCGGCATGGTCAACGATGAAGCAACTGCTACCGGAAAATGATCCGCGTATCACCATGCTTGAGCGCAGCATTGCCCGTGCAGAAGCACAGATGGGCGCAGGACAGGGGCAGTCAGTATCGGTCAACATTTCACTGGATGAAGGTGTCAATCTACCCGCAGACGGTGTGCTGATTGTTTCTGTTCACTCGGCAGACGGTGCGCCAATGCCTGTCGCTGCTAAACGCCTGCCGTTGGACAAGTTCCCACTGACGGTTGAATTGACTGACGCAGACAGCATGATCCCAGAGCGACTGATGTCCTCATTGCCTGAGGTTTTGGTGCGTGCACGTATCGACAATGATGGCAATGTGATGACAAAAGACGGTGACTGGTTTGGTGAAAGCCAGCCATTTGAGCTTGGCGGCAGTGCCGATATAGTGGTTAACCAAAAGCAGTAACTGTTTTATACTTCAAGGCATAAGTAGAAAGGCTGGTCACAAACCAGCCTCTTTTTTATCTTTTCAAGGACAAAAAAGACAATGTGGAAACGTCTTATCATTGCAGTTGGTGCATTATTGTTGGTTACCGGCTGCGCCCAGTCCCCGGAGTCCGAAGCAGAAGCGCAAACTAATGCTGAATTTGTGGATGAGTCCCATCCGGATGACCCATTTGAAGGTTTCAACCGCGCGATGTGGGCAGTGAACTACGACTATTTAGACCCCTATGTCGCGCGCCCGGTGTCACTGGCCTATGTGAATTACGTCCCAAACTGGACACGTACCGGCATAGCCAACTTTCTGAGCAACCTCGAAGAACCGGCAAGTATGGTGAACAGCCTCATCATGTTGGATGGCGAAGCGGCACTGACCCACTTTAACCGATTCTTTATAAACACCATTTTTGGTCTTGGTGGCATTATCGACCTGGCTTCGAATGCCAATGTGCCGAAAATCAGTGATCGCCAGTTTGGTGATGCCATGGGGTATTATGATATCGGCCAGGGGCCGTATTTTATGATGCCGGTTTATGGGCCTGTGACGTTGCGAGAAGGTGCTGGTGATGTGGTGGATGGGTTGTATCCGCCACTGGTATGGCTGACGTTCCCGCAGTCGGTATTGAAATGGCTGTTCGAGGGAATGGAAAGCCGTGCTGAACTGGTTCAGCAGGAAGGCTTGTTGAACAACTCGCCGGATCCCTACGCATTCACCCGTGATGCTTACCTACAGAACAAGGCATTCAAGGCACGTGGTGGGGAAGTGGAAATCTACTCAGAACCGGATGATGAATATCTCGATGATGCCCTGCTAGACGAGATAGATAATTACTAAATCATAAAAAATGCCACTCGCAAGAGTGGCATTTTTGTCTCCGCAGTCGGCAATCGCTTAGAAGCGGTAAGTCGCCTGAACACCTGCCAGCCAGACGCTGCCCGTTGTTTGGCCTTTAAACTGACCACCGAATGCTGCCGCAAGGCCCTCTTCAGGTTCGTCAATGTGTTTACGAGGTTCTTCTACCTGTGCATCTTTAGCAAAGATGTAAGTAAATCCAGCATCCAGAGTCAGATTTTCTGAGTAGTTATAGCCAGCACCCAGACTCAACCACAGACGGTCGGTTTCTGGAATGGTGATGGTGCGGTTTGCGTCATCCACAGCGGCCATATCGTAAGCGATACCCGAGCGTAGCTGGGTTTGTGCATTCAGCTGGTAGGTTGCACCTACTGCAAAGCGGTAGTTGTCCTTCCAGTTTTCCTGCTTAACCAGTTGGTTTGGCTTAGAAAGGGATGGAATGTTGGCTTCCAGCTTTTCAAAGGTGCTCCAGTCTGTCCAGTTGATGCTGGTGTGAACGGCAACTTTTTCAGTCAGTTGGTGGAAGCTTGCCAGTTCAGCAGTTGCTGGCATGGTGAGAGCCATACTGCCAGCATATTTAACCATATCTAGAATATTTGGATTACCGCTGTACAAATTGAATCCAAGTCCCTCTGCGTGGCCTTCCAAATTCAAATCTACTTCTGAGCGGTAGTTAAAGCCAATACGGGTATCTTCATTGATTTGCCAAGCCGCACCCGCCTGCCAGCCCCACGCCGTATCATCACCTTCCATATATTTCAGTGTGGTGCCAGCAGGAGCCATTCCGCCAGAAGCAATTGCTCCAATGCTGCCTTCACCCATCACATAACGGACACCAGCACCTACAGAGAACTGGTCGTTAATTTTGTAAGCGATATTCGGGTTGATTTCCATCGTCATCACAGATGCTTCGTTACCAAACTGGGTGCCTTTGAAGTTGTCATCCAGTTTGGTGTGCATACCGAAGTTTGAGCTCAGTGCCAGACCCAGGAACATCTTGTCATTCACCTGATGGGACAGATAAAAGTTAGGAATGACAGCAGCATCAGCAAAGTCTTTAGATGAGGTTGCAGTTTGCGTTTTTTTACCAGTAATTAGATTGGTCTGGGTGGTGATGCCATCAACGTCTACATTTGGGTCGACGTAGATCATACCTGTAGATACCTGGGTACCTTCCAGTTTGGTCAGCATTGCCGGATTACGGAATTGCGCAGAGGCGTTGTCAGCCATTGCCGCTTCACCGGCGTATGCGCGGCCTAGACCTGTCGCTGAATATTCTGCTAGTTGGAAACCTGCAGCCATTGCAGAGGTAGAAGAAAGCGTGCCGAGAGCCACAGCAATTGCCAGAGGCAAAGTTTTGTTCTTGTTCATTAGAGTAATTGCTTGAGTTTTTAGGTCGCTACAGGGTACTGACTGAAAAACAAGATGCAATTTTGACTGGCTTGCCTTAATGTATTTAGGTTTATATTCTGGTTGTGAATCTAATTATAGATATACATTCTGACAAATTGGTTAAAGTTAACACCTGTACGCTGAAACTCAGCGAACACGTGTTTCAGTAGAATGCTGAAAAATCACTCATTTTAATGCCAATAAATGATCATCTGGCATTAAAAAGGGGAGCATAAGCTCCCCTCTAAACATTTTTTGTACGCAAGCTATTAGAACTTGTAGCTGTACTGGATGCCGTACAACCAAGCATTCGCACGGGTTGTTGCTTCAACGGTAGAAAGAACAAGTTCATTGGCACCAATTTCTTTCGAGAGGGTGTCTTTAACTTCAACATCCTGACCAATCAGGTAAGTCATACCGAAGTCGATCGTTGAATTTTTGGTTGCCTGATAAGTGAAACCAGCGGAGAACCACTGACGGTCAGAGTCTGGTACAGAGATAGATTTCTTCTGATCCTGTGCGCTGGTGTCGTACATGTAACCTGCGCGCAGTGTCCAGTCGTTGTTCAGATAGTAGGTACCACCGATAGAGTAGTGCATACCATCTTGCCAGTTGTATTCGTTCAGCACGGTACCGCTTGACGTTGCCAGCTTGTCGAATGTGCTCCATTCAATCCACTGTACTGAGTAGTGCATTGCGAACTTATCGGTCAGCAGGTGGTAGCCGGAGAACTCAGCGATATCTGGCAGACGCAGTACCAGATCACCATCAAGTTGTTTACCGGCGAAAATCATAGTGTCACCGCTAGCTTTGATATCTGGGCTGTGACGGTAGCTCAGACCGAAACGGTGTTTCTCGTTCAGCTCGTAAACAGTACCGACGTTCCAGCCAAAACCTGTGCCTTCAGCATCGATATTCAGCATGTTGTCGCCAACGCTATTTGCGACCAAACCGCCAATAATTGGGTCTTTTGCCAGATGATCTAAACCTGAACGTTTCAGCTTACCAGTCCCCTGGATCAGATCGATACCTGCACCCAGGCTCCACTGTTCGTTGATGCGGTATGAACCGCTCAGTGCGAAGTTTACGCTTTTAACATCTGTCAGACCGCCAAGTTCATTGGCTGGGAAGTTGTCCGCGAATTCTGTTTTGGTACCGAAGTTTGAGTAGATACCTGCACCCACTGCAAATTTGTCATTGATAGGGTGTACGTAGAAAATGTTTGGTACCAGAGAAATATCGCCGGCTTGTGCCGTATCGATAGATTCAGGCGTAGACATTTGGAACAGGTTTTTACGGTAGCTGTATGTTGCATCTTTAACCTGAACATCAGTATCGATAGCGATCAGACCCAGAGACAATTCCGGTGCATCAAACATTGCCATTGCTGCAGGGTTACGTGCCATGACTGCTGCGTTATCTGCAATAACTGCATCACCTGCGAATGCGCGGCCTAGGCCGGTTGCAGACTGACCATTCAATTGGAAACCGGCAGCCATTGCCGAGGTAGAGCTTGCTGCAACAGCCAGTGCCACTGCTGAACGGATAAACAGACGCTTCTTATTCATAATGTGAATTAATCCGAATGAATTTATATTTTTATTGAAATTTTATGCTTAAAATTAAGCTGCGCGGATTCTATTGTGAAGCTTGTAAATTGGAAATCTGACCAGTTACGAGACGCTGTCTTGTATGTGAGTGGTTGTTTGTAGATGGCTGTATTTTAAGAAAGAAAAAGGAGAGCAGAATGCCCTCCTAAAAAGTGTCACTAAATGTAATCAGGTTTAGGTGCGTTGATTTAGCTGTGCTTTTAACTCTTCGGCAAGCGGCATCAATTTAGCACCGTCTTCTGCTACCACAATCACGCTGCTGTTGTGGGCGGCAGGAAGGGAAACCGCTTCCATTTTACCGTCAGAATAAACTTCCGTTTTGTTTGCTGAGTCAGGCACGACAAACACAGTGTAGGTCTCGCCATTTTCCTCTTTTAGCACCATGTGCAATGCTGCTTTATTGTCAAAACTACAGTGGTTGACGTAAGCAATTTCCCCGGGCATCTGGCCATTAAACAAAACCCCTAAAGGGGCCAGCTTTGCATTTACTTGCCTCAGCGTCGCTCCTTCAGATGCGGCGTCGGTAAAAGGCGACTCATTGTAGTAATGCGCTAAGGCAATTTGCCCCAAACTGGCTGCGTTGGGTGACGTTGGCAGCGATTGCCAGTTAAATTGCCCAAGCAAAATGCCGAATACAAACGCAATAGAAGCAGCAATCGCCAAATGAAATTTGGGTTTTCTGTTTTCCCGCACCACATCACTGCTTTGTTTAAACAGGATTTTGTCTACTAAGTCATCAGGCACATCGACACGCAAAGCCTGATCGATCATCGCATCCAATTGCTCCAATTCAGACGCCAATTTTGTATTCGCCGAAGACGCCGCTTTTGCCTCCAATACAGCGGGGTCTTTATCTTGGGGATCGGCCAGAAGGCGGCGTCGAAATTCAAGCTCGTCCATTCTGTGAACCTCTCTGTGTGGGTTGTTGACTGTCCATGAACTCTTTTAGCTGATTACGGGCCCGAAACAAGCGGGTCATCACCGTATTTTTATTCAGATCCAGAATCTCAGCAATTTCTTCACCACTGAACCCTGCCAGTACCTGCAATACTAACGGTTCACGGTATTCCGGCGAGAGACGCATAATTTGACGGTGCAGCCATTGCTGCTCCATCGACGCTTCTTCGCTTGGTTGGTCATGGTCAGCGACCTGATGGTCATCAATATCTACCAGTTCAAGCTGTTTACGTTCAAACCGGCGCGCGTTTTCGCGCCGAAGTATGGTGATTAACCATGCTTTGGCGGCGTTATCATCCTGAAGGCTATCAAGCGAACGCCAAGCACGCAGACAAGTTTCCTGCACCAAATCCTCTGCCACATGCTGATCTTTTGTCAGCCAGTAGGCATACCGGTAAAGGTCTCTGTGCCAGGCTCTCACGAGCGCTTCGTATCGTCTCTGTTTTTCCATATCATTAGAGACCTGAGATGTTGTCGATTTCTTTCCAAATATTTTAGAAACCATTTTATCTTCCTGGAAAACGGGCTCTTTTTTGTTAGCGGTAAACGGTGGCGGGCACACTTCCAGCCAATCCTGAGCCTTGCCACCCAAGTATAGGTGCTTCTCAATTTAACCATGCAGGCCAAGATGTTAAATATCGACTGGCGGCAATTTCAGTGGATCTGAGTATTAGAAGCCGGGTGTCCACGGTTTGATGCAAACTTGTTCCCAATGAGCATATGCATTCAGTTTCTATGAGTAAAGAAATGGAAATTACTACGCGCTGTGCGGCATTCTGATAACCATTGATGAATAATCAGACATAAAATTGATCTGCTTCAAAAAGCCTTCTCAAACCATGGGTATATTAGGCACTGTCATCTGGTGACGTGTTACAGGTTTCGTTGGTTTACCGAATCTCTAACGCTTAACCGTGTTGAGCAAGATGACAAACTTCCTTTTTGAAGGCTGACTTTACTTTCTCCTCAGGTCTTAGACCTGATTTGCAATTGGCTTTACGTTAATTGATTTAATACGTGATTGCTTTCCACATACGTTGCCACACTCAATGAGTGTGGTTTTTTTTTGCCTTTCATTTCCAGCACCCTAGGTAAGACCATCCCTAGTCTCTAGTCTCTAGTCTCTAGTCTCTAGTCTCTAGTCTCTAGTCTCTAGTCTCTAGTCTCTAGTCTCTAGTCATTTTTCTTTGTCTTTTGTCTCTCATCTCTTTTCTTTTGTCTTCCGTCTTTCGTCTATCGTCTCCCGTCTCCACCTCTTACCCCATCTCCCATCTCAGCTTTATTTGCAAATATGTCGATGCCGTCTCCGTTTGCTGTAGAGAAATAATTAAAACGCACGTTTTAATCTGATAACAAATTGGTTACACTTTCCTGGTCTGACCTCTAACTCAATTGCAAGGAGTGGCAATGAACTCTCCCCTTAACCTGACCACCCGTCAGGGCGAAAGAATCGCTGTTGTCGCGGGATTGCGAACCCCGTTTGCAAAACAATCCACCGCGTATGCAGATGTACCGGCTGTCGATCTTGGCAAGATGGTCGTCAGCGAATTGTTAAATCGCACGGCGGTGGATCCTAAGCTAATCGATCAACTGGTGTTTGGTCAGGTTGTCCAGATGCCAGAAGCGCCAAACATTGCCCGCGAAATTGTGTTGGGGACGGGCATGAATGTTCACACTGATGCTTACAGCGTCAGCCGTGCCTGTGCGACCAGTTTCCAGTCTGTGGTGAATGTGACGGAAAGCATTATGGCTGGAACCGTGGATATCGGTATCGCGGGCGGTGCGGACTCCTCTTCCGTTTTGCCTATCGGTGTCTCAAAGCATATGGCATCTACCTTGTTGGCGTTGAGCAAGGCGAAAACCATGAGCAAACGCCTCAAATTGCTGAGCAAGCTCTCCCTGAAAGATCTGGCGCCAGTTCCACCGGCAGTGGCGGAGTATTCAACCGGGCTTAGCATGGGACAAACCGCCGAGCAGATGGCAAAAAGTCACGGCATTACCCGTGAGCAGCAGGATGCACTGGCGCACCGTTCACACACACTCGCTTCGAAAGCATGGGCAGAGGGTTTGGTGCGCGATGAAGTCATGACAGCATTCCCCGAGCCATACAAGCAGTGGATCGATAAAGACAACAACGTGCGTGACGATTCCTCGCTAGAAGGGTATGCCAAGCTGCGTCCGGCATTTGATCGCAAACACGGCTCGGTGACGGCCGCGAACAGTACCCCGCTGACGGATGGTGCCGCAGCGATTATGTTGATGCGCGAAGGTCGGGCTAAAGAACTGGGTATAACGCCGCTGGGCTATATCCGTTCATACGCATTTGCCGCTATCGAGGTAGAGCATGACATGCTGATGGGCCCATCTTACGCCACGCCAATTGCGCTGGACCGCGCGGGGCTCACCCTGAATGATTTGACCCTTATCGATATGCATGAAGCTTTTGCCGCTCAGACGTTGGCAAACGTGAAAATGTTCGGTTCAAAAGCCTTTGCCGAGCAAAAGCTGGGACGCAGCCAGGCGATTGGTGAAATCGATATGGATAAGTTCAACGTCCTCGGTGGTTCGATTGCCTACGGGCACCCCTTTGCGGCAACCGGTGCACGCATGATCACGCAGACCCTGAATGAACTTCGCCGACGCGGTGGTGGCCTTGCATTGAATACCGCCTGTGCGGCCGGTGGCTTGGGTGCGGCAATGATCCTGGAGGCAGAATAATGAGCGATAACACGATGACAACGAACGCATTCACCCTGCGCTATGGTGACGACGGTATTGCCTGGCTGGCTATCGATGTCCCGGGGGAAAGCATGAACACCCTTCAGGCAACCTTCGTCGAGGAAGTCAGCGCCATTTTGGATGAACTGGAAAGCCGCAAAGACCTGAAAGGCATGGTGCTCTTTTCTGCCAAGCCGGATAACTTTGTCGCCGGGGCTGACGTGCGCATGCTCGATGCCTGCCAAACCGCAGAAGATGCTCAAAGCATTGCGGAATCTGGGCAAAAGCTGTTTTCCCGCATCGAAAAACTGCCATTTCACGTTGTTGCTGCAATTCATGGCCCTTGCCTTGGTGGCGGACTGGAATTGGCGCTGGCTTGCCACAGCCGTGTGGCAAGTGATGATGACAAAACCCGCATTGGCTTGCCGGAAGTCCAGCTTGGTCTGTTGCCTGGCTCTGGCGGTACACAGCGTTTGCCGCGCCTAATTGGTGTAGCGGGTGCGTTGGACATGATCCTGACCGGCAAGCAGCTTCGTGCCAAAAAAGCCAAGAAAATGGGTGTGGTTGATGATGTTGTGCCACAGACCGTATTGCTGCGTGTCGCTGAAGAGTTGGCACTGAAAGGTAAACCAAAGCGTAAAAGCTCTTGGCAAAACTGGGCAATGGGTGGCAATGCGCTTGGGCGTTCGGTGGTTTTCGATCAGGCAGCCAAGAAAACCCGAGAGAAAACCCGCAACAACTACCCGGCTACGGATGCCATTCTGGATGTGATCAAGCATGGCCTGGATAAAGGCATGGAAAAAGGGCTGGTGATGGAAGCCAAGCGTTTCGGCGAGCTGGTCATGACATCTGAATCTGCGGCACTTCGCAGTCTTTTCTTTGCTACGACGGCGATGAAAAAAGAGAACGGTGCGGATGCCGAGCCACGCAAGGTGACCGGCGTGACCGTGTTGGGCGGCGGCTTGATGGGAGCGGGGATTGCCAATGTGTCGGCCACCAAAGCGAACCTTGCTGTGCGTGTAAAAGATGTCAGCAATGACGGCATCCTGAATGCAATGAATTACAGCTACAAGCTGCTGGATAAAAAGCGGAAACGCCGAATTATCTCGAAAGCAGAAATGCAAAAGCAGATGGGGCGGATCAGTGGTACCACTGATTATTCCGGTATGCAGGGTAACAATGTGGTGGTGGAAGCCGTGTTTGAAGACTTGAAGCTCAAACACCAGATGGTGGGAGAGGTGGAAGCCAACCTCAAACCCGGCACTATCTTCGCCACCAATACCTCATCGCTACCAATCCACCAGATCGCGGAAGGGGCAAAGCACCCGGAAAACCTGGTTGGTCTGCACTACTTCAGCCCGGTCGATAAAATGCCGCTGGTGGAAGTTATCCCCCACGCGGGTACTTCAGAGGAAACGGTCGCCACTGTGGTTAAACTGGCCAAGAAGCAGGGCAAAACACCGATTGTGGTCGCCGACAAAGCGGGCTTCTATGTGAACCGTATCCTCGCGCCTTACATGAACGAAGCGGCCATGACCCTGCTGGCGGGCGAATCGGTTGAGCATATCGACAATGCACTGCTGGATTTCGGTTTTCCAGTCGGACCCGTGACACTTCTGGACGAAGTAGGCATTGATATCGGTGCCAAGATTAGTCCAATTTTGCTGGCAGAATTGGGTGAACGTTTCCGTGCGCCGGATGTGTTTGATGTGATGCTCAATGACGGCCGGAAAGGGCGCAAGAGCGGCAAAGGTTTCTTCCAGTACAACGGCAAGAAAAAAGAGGTCGACAAGCGCGTTTACGATCTTCTCGGTGTGAAGCTGAAATCTACGCTGTCATCCCATGAACTGGCTATTCGTTGTGTCCTGATGATGCTGAACGAAGCAGCCCGCTGTCTGGATGAAGGTGTAGTGAAATCAGCAAGGGATGGCGATATTGGCGCTGTATTTGGTATCGGCTTCCCGCCATTCCTTGGTGGCCCTTTCCGCTATATGGACCATATCGGTAGTAAACGTCTAGTGGAAATGCTTGAACAGCATGAAGCCAAATACGGCGAGCGATTCGCGCCATGTGACAAGCTAAAAGCAATGGCAGCCGAAGGGTTGACCTTCCACGGTTAAATACAAAAATTCCCGGTTATGCCGGGAATTTTTTTAGCTGTTGTCTGCAATCAGGCTAGTTAACCCTTTCCAGCCGGTTTAGGCGGAATGTTGCAATCGAATCGATCGGTTGCATGCCTTCGACCTGACATTGGTTGGGGTGGGCACCGCCGCAGCTGTGAAGGATCAGGCGGTCTGCTGTTCGTGGTTTTAGTTGTTCCACCACAAATTTCACCATCTCGGCACGATCCATATGGCGGATCGCATCCGCCACCTTCTGGCGCTGGGAAAATTCTGCATCCTTGTTGCCAATGCTGATCCACAAGCGTTGACCACGGGCACGGAGGTTGCCATCCGGCTCCTCAATCTGTGCGATTAACCCTTGCTTACTGGCCTGCCACTGGGCGTCTGACAGTTCAAGCAGGATCAGGAAAAACGCATTGAGGAAATCATCAATCGCCTCGACCAGTTTACTCGGCCCTACCTGTGGCGACTGCACATAAAATATCAGTCCCGGATGGCGGTTGAGCGGCATATTACCGGAGCCCACCATATAGCCCAGTTGCTGTTTGGTGCGCAGTTCATTAAAAAAGATCGCCGACATTAGGTGCTGGGCAAACGTATAAAGTGCCACATCCTGTGGTTGGGTCTGGTAGCTCTGGTAGTAGACCAGCACTGCGGAGTCCTGACTGTCACAATCTACCTGATAGGCAACACTGCCTGCTTTGTTCAGTAGCACCAGCGGACGGGTAGACTCCTGGTAACGCTGGTTGTGAACACGCAAGGCATCCTTGATGGTTTCTGCTAACGCCAGTGTCTGGTTTTTCTGCCAGTTGCCGTAGACAAACATTTCAACGTGCAGCTCAGACATCACACGGGTGACAAAATCCGGCAGCGCTGATACTTCCAGCGGCTCCAGAGCCTCAATCAATGCTTCGTACGGCGGATTGTTTGGCTGCAAAATGCCTGTCATCACATTGTAGAGACGGTTGATGGGCTTGTTTTGTGTCGCATTGGTCCAGCTTCTGAGCAGCTGTGTCTTGATGATGTTAAAGCGCTCCGGGTTGAAATCCCGGTTGGCAAACTTCTGAAGCACCAAATCTAACAGCAGCGGCAGTTTTTCGTTGAACCCACTTAGCTTGAGGGTTACGCCGCCCTGATGGGCATACAGGTTGTAACTGAGGCCGGCAACTTCCGCGGGATAGGTAGTTTCGTTGATCGCTTCGAGCAGCATCTCAACACTGACGCGGGTTTTAACAATGTTCTCCACCGATTCCACCGCGTGCGGGCTGTCGATGGCCACATAAATCACGCCTTTAGGAACGCGGTATTCGGTGTCCTGCAGATGCCAGAGGCGAAAGCCCGGCAGTTCCTGAATAAGTTCAGGCTTGTCTTTATCCGGCGCTTCAAGCGGCGCAGGATCCAGCTCGTAACTGATAAACGGGTTTTTATCCGGCAAAGACAGCGTTGGCGAGATAAAGTCGTCCTGCCAATGAGTAAGTTGGGCAGCAGTGAAGGGTTTCACACTGTACGGCGTGTCATACCATTTGGCCTGATGGTTGTGTTTCCCACCTTTGGCAATCAGGGTTAAACGCATGTTTTCCGGTGTCAGGTAGCCCAGCATTTTCCGGATTAAAGGCTCATCATAGCCCTGCATGACGTAGTCGCCATAAAGCACATCATCGTCACTGTAGTGCTGCATATTCAGCACCATGTGGCTGACGGTATCAATTGGGCGTGAAGGCTCTTGATATCGGAACGCCATTTCCTGCACGGCACGTTTTTCTGCATATCGCCAGGCTGCCAGTCCCTGTTGGCGGATCAGGTTTATCGACTGGAAAATCGCGGCGACGATGTCATCGATGCGGGTTAAACCGGTTTCGGTCAGACTGACGCTGATGGTGAACTCCCGGAAATTGGAACCGCTGATCCCGCCACCGGCAGAGAGGTTATTGATCAAACCTTTGGATTTGAGCAGTGACATCACACTGCCGGTACCTTCATAGCCAAGCAGGTGGGCAATGTAGGAAAGGGGCTTGGTGCGGTAAAACTCATCTGTCGAGGGCAGCGAAAATGCCAGTGTCAGTTTGCGTACATCTTTCAGCGGTTCAATAGAAATGAACTGCTGGAGTTGGGCTTTTTCGACAAAAGGAACCTGAGGAACAAACGGTGCGAGTTGATGGTCAGGGATGGGCTCAAAGGTCGATTGCGCCAAGGCTTCCAGTTCGTCCAGTGAAAGCGGTCCGGTAATGGACGCCGTCATCAGGTTTGCGCTGTAGTGGGTCTGGTAAAAGCGGATCAGTTCATCACGTACAGAGCTGCCGTCGCGGTCTTCGAGCGTGTCTGCACTGCCCACGGAAAACTGGGAAAAGGGGTGTTTCGGGTTGATGGTTTCTTTCTGTACCTGATAGATACGACGGACATCATCCTGGATTTTCAGGTGATATTCAGAATCAACCGCGTTGCGCTCTTTGTCTACCGCTTCAGCGTTAAAAAGGGGGGCTGAGAAAAACTGTCCGAACCGATCCAGTGCTTCGCCAAAATAGCTGTGCTGGATATCAAAAAAGAAGGTGGTGTTTTCTGTGCCGGTCCAGGCATTGTTACTGCCGCCGTGACGACTGATAAAAGCCTGGAATTCACCCACTTTGGGATATTTTTCGGTGCCGAGAAACAGCATGTGCTCAAGGAAGTGTGCCAAGCCTTCGCGATCTACCGGATCGCAAAAGTGGCCGACGTTGACACTGAGTGCCGCTGCACTGCGCGGTGCATGCAAATCCTCGATGAGTAACACACGCAGGTTATTTCTGAGTGTGACGAGTCTGTAGCTGCGATGATCGTTTGGGCTGATCTGCACAATGCACCTTCATTAGTAGGGTCTGCGAAAAGCGTTTACGCTTTGTTGCGATGTGTTCACTTAGAATAACTGGGCTATACACACCTCGCCATGCCTAAAATGCGCTTCGCGAAAACAAAATTTGGCCACGAAAGACCAACTGACGACAGTGGTAAGGTCTTAATTATGACCAGCTTGGTAATTAGAGGCAAACATCTGTGCGCTCTATCGTTCCAGAATGAAGAATTGACTGGTAGCATGGTCGGGTAACTCAAAAAATCAGCAGTAGTGATATGCGAATTTATATTATGCGCCACGGCGAAGCGCACACCTTTGCCGCCAGTGATGAAGAACGTCCTTTGACTGATCGTGGCGAACACCAGTCTGTAGAGATGGCCCGTTGGCTGGCGTCTGAGCTGCCGGAAGGGGTAATGGACATGGTGTTGGTCAGCCCATACCTGCGCGCTCAGCAGACCTGGTCTGCCTGTGAGCCTATGTTCACGTCCGTGAAAAAAGTGATGACGGAAGACGGCATTACGCCTTACGGGGACAGCGAGCATGTCGCCTCCTACCTGCGTGCGCTGGTGGCGGTGGACAATCCTGCCTCTATGTTGCTGGTATCGCATCTGCCTCTGGTGGGTTACCTGACTGCGGAATTTGATGCGGAAATGCAGCCGCCGATGTTCCCGACTTCGTCGCTTTCTTGCATCGAGTACGACCCTAAAACCGGTCACAGTGAAGTCGTGTGGCTGAAAAGCCCATCCCAATTGATGGGTTACGCCTCCTAAAAACAGAAAACGCCCAAATTAAAGGGCGTTTTGTTCATTCGTGGCTTGTCACCGTTTTATTTCTGCGGGATTTCAATCAGCACCAGCAATGCGCCGTCACCGCCAAATTCCAGCGGTGCCTGGTGAAAAGCCAACACATCAGGATGCTGCGCCAGCCACAGTGGCGTTTTTTGCTTCAGAATATGCTTCCCAATGCCGTGCATCACACACGCACAGCTCACCCCGTCTTTTACACATGCAGCAATCAGTGCACCGAGTTCGCGTTTGGCCTCCATCTGCGTCATGCCATGCAAATCCAGAAACATATCCGGCACATAGACACCACGACGAAGACGCTTCACCTCATATTTGGACACACCGGTACGGGCGTACTGGGTTGGCCCATCCTCTTTCAGCAGAGGCTCAAACTCATCGGAGAAATAAAAGGCGTGATCACGCGCCGCAGAGTCTGAGAGCTTTCTGCGGGACTGTTCTGTTGTCTGGCGCTTCGGCGGGTTTATGGTATCCTGCTGCAGTTTTTTAACGCCTTTCACCGCATCGCGGAACAATGACATGTCATCGTCTGAGATCGGGGATTTCTTGCTCATACGTTTATTCCAAATTCTGATTGCTGCATTTTACTCAAAATGAGCGCAATGTCTTGCTGTCGTATTCGGAATAACCCACACCGCGTTGTGTTGGGGTGAAAAAGGCTACTGGAGGCCATTTTGGATAGAATTATTGTTGATGAAGTCGTCAACGAGCTGCGCACACTACAAGATATGCTGCGTTGGACGGTAAGCTGCTTTAATGCAGCAGGTTTGTATTACGGCCATGGCACGGATAACGCGTGGGATGAAGCAGTGCAATTGGTGCTGCCAACTGTGTATCTGCCAATTGATGTGCCTGCAGAAACCCAGACCTCCCGTCTGACCACCAGTGAGCGTCACCGTATTGTTGAACGCGTGGTTCGCCGTATCAACGAGCGCACGCCAGTGGCATACCTGACCAACAAAGCGTATTTCTGCGGTCTGGAGTTTTACGTGGATGAGCGTGTGCTGGTGCCACGTTCGCCAATCGGTGAGCTGATCCAAAACCAGTTCGCGCCAATTTTGCCGGTTGAGCCAACCCGCATTATGGACTTGTGTACCGGCAGCGGCTGTATCGGTATCGCCTGTGCTTACGCATTCCCTGAAGCGGAAGTGGATCTGGTTGATATCTCTACCGATGCGTTGGAAGTGGCGGAAATGAACGTTCAGGAACACGGTTTGGAGCAGCAGGTGTTCCCAATCCGTTCTGACTTGTTCCGCGATCTGCCGAAAGATAAATACGACCTGATCGTGTCTAACCCGCCATACGTGGACGAAGAAGACATGAACTCGTTGCCACAGGAGTTCCGTCACGAACCTGAACTGGGTCTGGCGGCTGGTAGCGACGGCCTGAAACTGATGCGCCGCATTATTGCTAACGCGCCAAACTACCTGACCGAGCAAGGTATTCTTATCTGTGAAGTGGGTAACTCAATGGTTCACGTTCAGGAACAGTATCCGGATATGCCTCTGACCTGGCTGGAATTTGAAAACGGTGGTCACGGCGTATTCATGATGACCTGCCAGGATTTGATGAGCGTGGCAGACGAGTTTTCTATCTACAAAGATTAATCCCGTCTGGATTCACTGAGAAAAAGGCTGAAATCATTGGTTTCAGCCTTTTTTGTATTTGTACTCCTACTTTTGCCTGATTTATTGAAACCAGCCCAGTCTTCAAGGGTGTTTGCAACTGTACATAAAAAAAGCTTTTGCTTATCCACGGCGGTTATGTTTCATTAACTAATACCTAAACAACCTGAAGATGCAGGATTCAGCGAGATTGACTTACGTTGTGATCGCGGCGTTCCTTTGTAGATGTAGTCACCTCCATCAAAAAGGAACAACAAAGAGCACGGCGTCAGGCAACTCGCCCGAAGGGAGGCCATCAATGCGCCCACTTCTTCGTTAAATTCCACGGAAATAGAATGACTATTCCTCGTAAAATTTGCCTCAAATTGAACGCATTGATGACCTCTGAATGCGAGCATCTTCAGGTCGTTTAGGTATAACAGCAATGAAGCCGATTCAGGCAGCCGGTAGAAGACAGAGGAAGTAATGGCAGGTAATTCAATAGGTCAGGTTTTTCGAGTCACCACCTTTGGTGAAAGCCACGGATTGGCATTGGGATGTATCGTTGACGGTTGCCCGCCGGGACTTGAACTGACAGAAGCAGATTTACAGGGTGATCTGGACCGTCGTCGTCCGGGCACCTCAAAATACACCACCCAGCGCCGCGAGCCGGATCAGGTGAAAATCCTCTCTGGTGTATTTGAAGGTAAAACCACAGGCACGTCTATTGGCCTTCTGATTGAAAACACCGACCAGCGTTCACAGGATTACTCCAAAATCGCTGATCGTTTCCGCCCTGGACACGCCGATTACACATACCACCAGAAGTACGGCCACCGCGATTACCGTGGTGGCGGCCGTTCGTCTGCGCGTGAAACCGCCATGCGTGTGGCGGCTGGTGCGATTGCGAAAAAGTACCTTAAGCAGCAACACGGCATTGAAGTGCGCGCTTACCTGTCACAGATGGGCGATGTCACCATTGAGAGCGTCGATTGGGATCAGGTAGAGCAAAACCCGTTTTTCTGCCCGGATGCATCCAAAATTGACGCCTTGGATGAACTGATCCGTAACCTGAAAAAAGATGGTGACTCCATCGGTGCCAAACTGACCGTGGTAGCAAACAATGTGCCGGTTGGCCTGGGTGAGCCGGTATTTGACCGCCTGGATGCGGACATCGCCTACGCCCTGATGGGTATCAATGCGGTGAAAGGCGTGGAAGTGGGAGATGGTTTTGATGTGGTCAACCAGCTCGGCAGTCAGCACCGCGATGAACTGACGCCGGAAGGCTTTAAGTCCAATCACGCAGGCGGCATCCTTGGTGGCATTTCATCCGGTCAGGACATCGTGGCGCATCTGGCGCTTAAGCCAACGTCCAGCATCACAGTACCCGGCGAAACCATCAATGTGGATGGTGAAACCGTGGATGTTATTACTAAAGGCCGCCATGACCCATGCGTGGGTATCCGCGCCGTGCCAATCGCTGAAGCCATGGTCGCGATTGTGCTGATGGATCACCTGCTGCGCCACCGCGCGCAAAACTCCGGTGTGCATACCAATACGCCAAAGATCTAGAATTGAGATAAGAGATTTTAGATAAGAGAAAGGCCAGCTGAAAAACTGGCCTTTTGTTTTTGAGCGCTTATTCCAAGCTATCTTCAAGTCTCAAGTCTCAAGTCTCAAGTCTCAAGTCTCAAGCCTCAGTGTCTACTTCGCTTCTGCGCTTTCCGGTTCATTATCTTCAAAACTAAACACCGGCAGGCTCCAGCCAAATTTCACTGCTGACATACGGAATACAAAGCCGGTGATCAGGGTCGATACTGTCGCCATGTTTTCATCGATGCCAAATTGTCCACCATAGGTCATCAGCGCCAGATACATAGCGCCTGAGAAAAAAGCGACGGAGGCATAAAGTTCTTTGTGCAATACCATTGGCTGACGGCGGCACAGTAAGTCGCGCAGCAGGCCACCGAAAATGCCTGTCACCAATGCGGAGACCACACAGATCAGCGGTGACAATCCCATGTCCATACCGACACGGCAACCAATGATGCTGAATGCAATCAAACCCAGTGAATCAAGCCAGACAAAAAGCTTGTGGTTGCGGGCGACCCAGGAAGCCATCCAGGTAGTGACAATACCGGCCACACAGACAATCACCAGATACTGGGGGTTGGCGACCCAGCCGAGAGGATAGTGACCTAGCAGGATGTCACGCACTGTGCCACCACCGATTGCTGTGCAGGCAGCCACCAGCATCACGCCAAACCAATCCATTTTGCGTCGACCCGCCGCCAGTGCGCCGGTCATGGCTTCTGCAGTAATACCGATAATGTATAAGGTGGAAAGTAACATCTTGTTTATTCGTCTGTTTGCATGGCGAGGAAGAGTATGTCGCGATTGTAGGTGTGACCAAGTTCTCAATCCAATGAAAGGTTATGAACCCATACATGAATTGGATTCATGGTTAACCTGGGGGAATTGGCCTAAAACGGTGCTTTTTGCTGCGACAAAGGGCACTGCGGCGGGTAAAATGCCCGCTGAATGAATTTTGCTGTAACCATACATTTACAAATCACCCATGCATCACGATTATAACGACCTGATTTCTGTATTTAATCAGACTTTTATTGATTCTTTTAATACCGAATTGCTGCTTGGCGGCGACGAACCTATTTACCTACCGGCGGACAGCGAAAACCCGCATCACCGCATTATTTTTGCCCGAGGCTTTTTTGCTTCGGCACTGCATGAAGTGGCGCATTGGTGCATTGCAGGGCCAGAGCGCCGTCTGCTTGAGGATTTTGGCTACTGGTATCAACCGGATGGCCGCGACGAGCAAACCCAGGCAGAATTTGAAAAAGTGGAAATCAAGCCGCAGGCAGTCGAGTGGATTTTGTCTGCCAGCTGTGGGTTCCGTTTTCAGGTCAGTTGTGACAACCTAAGCGGCTCTTTTGAGCCTGATCGCCCGGCGTTTACGGCCAAAGTGCGTGAACAGGTGCTGCGTTACCTCGAAGAAGGCATGCCAGCCCGTGCAAAAACTTTTTCTGATGCGCTGCGTGCGTTTTACCAATTACCGCCGTTGACGGCTGCTGATTTTCCAGAGAGCAAATGATGATCCAAGACTACGAAGAAAAAATCCTCGACCTGATTGATGCCATGGTTACCACTGCCTCTGACGATGAATTGTTTGCCAGCGGTTACCTGCGCGGCCACATCTCGCTGGCCGCGGCAGATTGCGAGCAGGAAGGCATTGACGAAGTTAACGCACTGAAACAGCGAGTGGCACAAAGCCTGAAAGACAATGCCAACGAGCTGAACCCGGCAGATCAGGTGCTGGTTGGTAACCTTTGGACATCGTTGCAAGAGCAAGCGGGCTGATTGAATCAGTAAGCACATTGCTTCAATAAAGAAAGGCGCCATCGGCGCCTTTCTTGTTTTCGTTCTGATTCAACACGCTGCGGGTTACAGCGATTTACCTTTCAGTAATTTTCTCACCCACATGCGTCCCGGGTGCAGCGCGTTGAGCACATCAACCGGCAATGGCAATGGATGACCACAAAGTTGTGATGCCATCAGCTCACCCAGAATCGGTGCAGAAGTCAGGCCTCGTGAACCCAGCGCCAGCAGGCTATAAAGGTTCGGGTAGACAGGTACATCTGCGGCGTCATCTTTCTTTTCACGCAGATCGCTGTACACCGATGTCAGCGCGTCGAAATCACACACATCTCCGGCATACGGCAGGTGATCGCGGCTGGCGCAGCGGATTCCGACGCGGCCTGCGCCGTGGTCGGTATCAATCTCTTTCGGCCATTCAGCAGGAATGCAGTCAACCAGGCGCTGTTTGTTGTCAGCCTGATCGTCCATGCGGAAGTCCATCGATACATCATTGCGGCTGTAACTTGCACCAATGCAGTGGGTATCGTTTTTCGGGTTGATAGGCGTCAGGTAGCCGTCGTAGCACAGCACGGTTTTCAGCTGCTTCAGCGTTTCCGTGGTGTTGATGTGTGACACCTGACCACGCACCGGATAGGCCGGAATGGGCGCAGTCTGTTCAAACTGGGTGAACTTGTGGCCGTTGGCAACCACCACTGTCGCATGGTTAAAGCTCTCCTGCGCGGTTTTCAGTGTCCACTGGTCGTTGCTGCGTTCAAGGGCCATCACTTCCGTGTTGTAGTGACAGGTGAGCAGGCCAGTTTGTTGCGCGTTGGCAATCAAGCCCTGGGTCAGTTGCTGCGGACACAGCCAGCCGCCAAGCGGATAGGTCACACCACCGTGTCCGGTTTCGATACCGGTCAGCGCTTCTGCTTCTTCTTTACTGACAGCGTGGATAAGCGCGTCAGGAAAACCACCTTTCAGCATTTTCGCCAGTTTGTCTGCGCTTTTCTCATCCCAGCCAATTTGGGTGACGCCACACAGATCGTGGTCGAACGCAGTCGTTTTTTCTGCCTGCTCAATAAACTGTCGTGCGAACAAAAATGCCGGGGCAAAGAAGCGGGAGAGCGCATCGTCACTGCCATTTAGCAAAGGATACACGGCACCTTGTCGGTTGCCTGATGCTGCCAAGCCCGGCTTATCATGTTCACAATACAAGGTGACAGCTCTGCCGCGGCGCACCAGAGACATTGCCAGTGCGGCACTCGCCACACCGCCGCCAATGATCGCGATATCCTTGCTGTCAGCCGGCGAGGTGCGCTTATACCAAGGCACCTGTTGTTTCGCGTTTGCGCGTTCCGCCATGGTGCCAACAATCATGTCTCGCTTTGTGCCAAAGCCTTTGGTTTTCTTCATGGCAAAGCCAGCTTCAATCAGGCCGCGGCGCACAAAGCCCGCTGCGGTGAAGGTCGCTACCGTACAATCCTGTTTTGCCAGCCTAGCCATGCCATCAAACAGGCTTTGGCTCCACATTTCCGGGTTCTTACTTGGGGCAAAACCGTCAAGGAACCAGCAATCCACAATACCGTCATCTGGCGTCCACACTTGCGGCATAGAATCTTTGATATCGCCGAACCAGAGATCCAGTGTGATCATGCCATCGGCCAGTACCAGACGGTGACAGCCCGGCACTGCAGCAGGGTAGTGCTCGCGAAGTCCGGCAGCAAATTCTGCCAGCTCAGGCCATGCCGCATGGGCTTTTTCCAGATCGGATTGAGTCACCGGAAACTTTTCAAAGCTGATGAAGTGGAGTTGGTTCACCGTCGCCTGTGGATTTTCCTCGCGGAATTTGGCAAACCATTGCCAGACAGCAAGGAAGTTCAGGCCGGTGCCAAAGCCGGTTTCGGCTATAACAAAGCGGTCACGCGGGAAATCGAGCCATCGCTCTGGCAGCTGGTTTTGCTGCAGGAACACATAGCGCGTCTCTTCAAGGCCATTGGCATTGGAGAAATAGACATCGTCAAAGTTGTCGGAAACCGGGGTACCGGCTTCGTTCCAGTGGATTTGCGCGTGTTCAATTTTGGGATGGGTCACAAGCCTTACCTTTCATTTTGCTGTCTTTGCACTCTGGGCGCGGATTCTATCGTCAAACCCAGACAAGATACAGATGGAGAGCTTGGGACTTTCCTACCATGTGTGCGAGCATGACTGAAATTTCAGCTTACACGCGTACACAGGAAAGCTGACCACTTTGCTGTATCAAAACCGCTATCATCGGGTCGAACTCGAATTGTAGGAACAAAAGATGAAACGAGCCGTAATTACAGGTATGGGAATTGTTTCCAGCATCGGTAACAACGTTAAAGAAGTGCTGGAGTCATTGAAGGCGGGTAAATCAGGGATTAGCTTTTCCCAACAATTCGCAGACATGAAGCTTCGCAGCAATGTCTGGGGTGATTTAAAGCTCAACCCTGCTGATCATATTGATCGCAAAAAGTTTCGTTTTATGGGCGATGCTGCAGGCTTCGCCTATCTGAGCATGGAACAGGCTATCGAAGACGCTGGCCTGACTGAAGAGATGGTATCTAACGACCGTACCGGTTTGGTTGCGGGTTCGGGTGGTGCGTCATCGATCAACCAGGTTGCTGCAGTGGACACACTGCGTGAGAAAGGTGTGAAACGTGTAGGCCCATATATGGTGCCACGCACCATGTCTTCAACCGTATCAGCCTGTCTGGCAACCCCTTTTAAAATCCGTGGTGTGAACTACACCATGAGCTCGGCATGTGCGACCTCTGCACATTGTATCGGCCATGCGCTGGAACTGATTCAACTGGGCAAGCAAGACATCGTCTTCGCCGGTGGTGGTGAAGAGCTGGATTGGTCACTGACCATGATGTTTGACGCCATGGGCGCGCTGTCGACCAAATACAACGATAACCCAGAGAAAGCATCACGCACCTATGACGCAGACCGCGACGGTTTCGTTATCTCCGGTGGTGGCGGCATGATGGTTATCGAAGAACTGGAACACGCACTGGCGCGTGGCGCGAAAATCTACGGTGAAATCGTAGGTTATGGCGCAACCTCTGATGGCTACGACATGGTAGCACCGTCAGGTGAAGGCGCGGTGCGTTGTATGAAGATGGCGATGCAGGACGTTGACCAGATTGACTACATCAACACCCACGGTACTTCAACGCCAGTGGGCGACGTAAAAGAGCTGGGTGCGATTCAGGAAGTGTTTGGCAATAACAGCCCAGCCATTTCTGCTACCAAAGCGATGACAGGTCACGCACTGGGCGCGGCGGGTGTTCATGAAGCGATTTACTCCACCATCATGCTGGATAACAACTTTGTGGCACCAAGCATCAACATCGAAAACCTGGATCCAGCGGCGGAAGGTCTCGACATCGTGACTGAGGCCCGTGATGTAGAGCTGAAGACAGTGATGTCAAACAGCTTCGGTTTCGGTGGCACCAACGCGACACTGGTTATCAAAAAATACGAGGGATAAGGTCAGGCCTTGTCCCCAGAGTCCTGTCATGGACTCTTCGGTTTTCCGGGACTTTGGCTATTAGCCTAAACAGACGCGGGTTTTGACCGTTGAGAGCCGGTCATTACCTTTCAATCCTGGATTTTGCCCGGCCTTTTGGCCGGGCTTTTTCGTTTGCGCTGCTGCTGAAAAAGTTCACAATAGCGGTAATAGATTTTAGGTAGAGTAAACGCAATTGAATATTCTGATTGATGAAAACATGCCATACGCGGCTGAGCTGTTTGGCAAACTGGGTACGGTAACTGCCAAGGCTGGTCGCACCCTGACCGCTGATGATCTGGTGGATATCGATGCACTGATGATCCGCTCAGTCACCAAAGTTAATGAAGACCTATTGGAAAAAGCCAACCGCCTGAAATTTGTCGGTACGGCAACGGCAGGGACTGACCACGTTGACGCGGCACTGCTTGCTGAACGCGGTATCCACTTTACGGCTGCGCCGGGTTGTAACAAGGTCGGCGTTGCCGAGTATGTGATCAGTGCGCTGCTGGTGCTGGGGCAACAGCAGGGTTTCTCCATCACTGACCGGAAAGTCGGCATTGTCGGAGCCGGTCAGGTGGGCAGCTACCTGTCCAAATGCCTGTCGGCGCTCAATATCCCGCACCTGCTGTGCGACCCGCTGAAAGAAGCCGAAGGCGATACGCGCGAGTTTCACGCTCTGGAAAACTTGCTGGATGAATGTGATGTGTTGACCATGCACACACCACTCACCAAAACCGGCGAGCACGCTACCCATCACCTGATTGGCGCGAAAGAGCTTGCAGCCCTGAAGCCGGGCGCAATTTTGATTAACGCTGCCCGTGGCCCTGTGGTAGATAACGGTGCCCTGAAAGCGGCGCTGAAGCAGCAAGAGCTGACTGCGGTGCTTGATGTGTTTGAGTTTGAGCCGGAAGTAGATCTGGCGCTTTTGCCATTGCTGGCCTTTGCGACCCCACACATTGCTGGTTACGGGCTGGAAGGGAAAGCACGCGGCACCACGATGATTTACAACAGCTACTGCGAATTTCTGAATAATCAGGAAGAGCGCGTCGAGGCTGCGTCATTGCTGCCAGTAGCACCCATTCCGCACGTGTCACTCAGCAAACCATGGGACGAAAGTGATCTAATGGCACTTTGCCAGCTGATTTACGATATCCGCCGTGATGATGCAGAGTTCCGCCGTGAGATGGCGGACGAAGCCGCCCAGCGCGCAACCTTTGACCGCTTGCGCAAGAATTACTGGGACAGACGCGAGTACAGTGCAATTACAGTAGCGGGTAAGGCAGCCTTTGGGTTAGAGTCGCTCGCTAATTTAGGTTTTACCGTAGAGGAATAATCATGACACAAGAATTCGATGTGGCTTATGACGTCGCTGTATTAGGTGCAACGGGCGCAGTAGGGCGCACCATTATCGAGGTGTTGGAAGAGCGTCAATTCCCAGTGCGCAACCTGCACTTGCTGGCCAGTGAGCGCAGCGCCGGTGAAACCATCCGTTTTAACGGTAAAAGTGTTCGCGTAAAAAACGTGGAAGACTTTGACTGGAGTCAGGTGCAAATCGCGCTGTTTTCAGCAGGTTCTGAAGCGTCTGACCGCTGGGCGCCTATCGCCGCTGACGAAGGCGTAGTGGTGATCGACAATACCTCCCGTTTCCGCTACGAATACGACATTCCACTGGTTGTGCCAGAGGTGAACCCGGAAGCGATTGCTGATTTCCGTAACCGAAACATCATCGCGAACCCGAATTGTTCAACGATTCAGATGCTGGTGGCGCTGAAGCCAATTCACGATGCTGCGGGTATCGAACGTATTAACGTCTGTACTTATCAGTCAGTGTCCGGCACCGGCAAGAAAGGCGTTGATGAACTGGCAGGGCAGACCGTGAAGCTGCTGAACAGCCAGGATGCAGAGCCAAACGTGTACAAAAAGCAGATCGCATTCAACTGCTTGCCACACATTGATGAGTTTTTGGACAATGGCTACACCAAAGAAGAAATGAAAATGGTGTGGGAAACCCAGAAGATCCTGGGCGATGACTCTGTTGCTGTGAACCCGACCTGTGTGCGCGTGCCTGTGTTTTACGGTCACGCAGAAGCGGTACATGTCGAGTGTCGCCAGCCGATTGACGCGACCGAAGCCATGGACTTGCTGTCCCGTGCTGAAAACGTGGAAGTTTACTACGGCGAAGACTACCCAACCCAGGTGAAAGAAGCGACCGGTAAAGACCACGTGATGGTAGGCCGTGTGCGCAACGACATCAGTCACCCGAATGGTCTGAACATGTGGGTTGTGGCAGACAACGTTCGCAAAGGCGCGGCAACCAACTCCGTGCAAATCGCAGAGCTGCTGGTTCGCGACTACCTGTAATCCTCATCCGCTGACCCAAGCGTATTGAGCCAAGACAGCCGGCTTGCCGTTTCCGGAGGCCGGTTGTTTTGATCACAAAACACAGTTTTATCTCATCACACTACAGTTTTCAGCTTGGCTTCCGATATAGTTAGGGAATTACCAGTAATATCAATCGCAGTAAGCAGTTGAGTGAAGATCTGTGATTGAGAAGAGCCTTTTATTCTGCCATAGGGGAATGCGGGCAGTGTCTGACCCAGATTTTTTTAAAGCGATGAAGCGAATTCTTTTTTCACCTTTTTCCGGTCGTCGTCTCGGCAAATCCCTTGTTGTCTCAACATTACTATTGAGCCTTGGCGCTACGTTTTCCGTTCAGTCTGCCATCCGTATTCTTGGCCCGCAGGAAGAGTCGCCACCGCCTACCGCTGCGGAGCCGCTTTCACCGCGTACCGCGCCACAGACATCCACGGTTAACCGTCGCCAGTCTGTAGGGCCGACCACAGACGCTGACACCCTTTGGTCTATTGCTACCCGCTACCAACCCAACAACAATGTCACGGTTTACCAGACGTTGGGGGCAATATTTCGCTTAAACCCCAATGCGTTTGAAAATGCCAATATCCACGGGCTGGTACCGGGCAGCACTCTGTTGCTCCCAACCCTGACAGAAATCCGTCGTGAAAGTACCGATGATGTTGCCCGCCGTCTGCAACTTGACCAGGCGCGCAAAGATGCCCAGCGTGTAGCAAACCGTCCGCTCAGCGAGCAAGTGCCTCCTGCTCCGGCAACTACGCCAGCGCCAGTTGCGAAACCAGCCCCAGCCATAACCACGCCAGCGACAGAAGAAAAAGCGCAGCCTGAAATGGCGCAGCAACCTGCTGAACAGGAAACCGCGAAAACGGAGCCAATGAAGCCCGACATGATTCCGGAAAAACCGGACATGTCTACGGTGCAGGCGCAAATCAACGAGTCTGATTTGCAGATGGGTAAGTTGGTTGAAAGCAATCACATCCTGAAAATCCGTCTGGCGGAAGTCCAGAACGAACTGGCAGCGCTGAAAGAGCAGATGACGGCTGACGAGGAGCTGACCGGCGAGATCCGCCAGTTCCTGGAAATGCAGCGTGCCCGACAGGCTCAGATGGAAATGAAGCAGCCTTCTTTCCTCGAGTCGTTGATGGCAAGCCCATTGATGTTGGCAACCCTTGCTATTATTCCCGCCCTGTTGGTGATTGGTGCTGCGGCTTTCTTCATCATGCGTCGACGTAAAGACGACGAAAATGTGGAAGAGCCAGAAGGGCTGGATGGCGAAGAGCCGGATATGCCCGTCATTATGGTGCCGGAAGAGGATGATGACAGCGATGAGCTGATCCTTGAAGACGACGAACTGGAAGTGACAGACGATATCGACGCCGATGACCTGTTTGGCGACGATATGATGGATTCAGGCATTGATGATATTAACCTCTCCGATTCCCTGGAGCTTTCTGACGACGAGGATGAAGGCGGTCTGGATCTGGATGCCGATACAGACCTGACTTCAGCACTGGATGCCGCGCTGGATGATGACTTTAGCAGTGATCTCGATGTCGAGCCGAGCACCGATGGGGCGATTGGCCTTGAAGACATGGAACGCGCGCTGGACGAGATGTCCATGCAGCCACAAGAGTCTGAACTGAGCCCGGATGAAGCGTTGGCGGCAATGTGGGAACAATCCCTGGCCGGGGGTGATGATGCCGATGTCGATGATATCGATGCGCTGCTGGCTGCAGAGCAGAGCGGTGACGAAACACCTGCCGAAGCGCCTCAAGAGGAAGATGCTGTCGCGGCTGAGGAAGAATCTGAGCCAGAAACCAATGAAGCCCTGTTCGATAAGCTGATGGACGATGAGCCTGAGGTGGATCTGTCTCAGGATATCGATCTGGCTGACGATGATATTGATGATCTGCTGGCGGATGTGCCTGCAGGGGAAAAGGCAGATGAAGAAGTATTGGCGGAAGATCCAACCGCCATGCTGGATGAGTTCCTCAACGACGAAGACTTCGGCTTTGATAAAGAAGACGAAGCTGCGCAAGACGAAGAAACCATCAACCCGGATGCACTGTTGGATGAAATGCTCGATGACGAGTTGTTGGATGAAAATGGCAACCCTGTTGATGCAGAAAAAGACGACTCCGACCTGCTTGCCTTGGAAGATGCTGCCGAAGAGGATATTTCTGATTCCGATGCCCTACTGGATGAACTGCTTGGTGATGACGACCAGGATCCGCTCGATGAAGCAGCGCTGCTGGATGAGTCTGTCGACGAAGACGATTTGATCGCCGACCTTATCGACGAGCCGGAAGAAGACGTTGATTTGGCAGACACTGATGTTTTGCTGGATGAGCTGGTCGACGAAGAAGAAGAGCTGGCACTCGATGACGAAAGTGCGTTGTTGGATGAGCTGCCAGAAGACGATCTTGACGACGATCTGTTCGCACTCGACAACGAAGCTGAAAGTGGTGATGAGCTAAGTACCGATGAAGCGCTGCTTGCGCCAGAAGGCGATGATTCTGACGAGCTGGAGTTGCTAGGGTCTGACGAAGTAGAGGAATCAGAGTCTTCTGTTGACCCTGCAGAATCTGACGTAAACAGCAGCGACGAAGCAAGCGATGATGCCTTGTCAGATCTGGATGCTTTGCTGGAAGACGACGAGTCAGTCTCTGAGCTTGAAGAGATGCTGGACGAAACGGCTGAGCAAGATATTGATGTTCCCAAAGCGTCAGATTCAGATCTGGATCTACTCGACGATGTGTTGGAACTAAGTGACGAACCTGAGGCACTGAACGAGGAAGTTGCAGAAGAAGCTTCCCCTGAGGTAGAGGCAGAGCCGGAAGCATCGCAGGAAGATCTGGATTTGCTGGACAGTCTGCTTGACGGTGACGACCCTGAAACAGTTGCGGAAGAGACGCAGGAGCCAGCACTTGATGAGGCCGTAGATGAGCCCGTTGGTGAAGAAACCCCCGCAGAGACTGAAACCGACAGTGACAAACCGCTTGTTGACGAAACCGCGCTTCAGGACAGTGAATTAGAGACTGAAGGCCTGACTGAAACAGAGGCTGAGAAAGCGTCCGACTCTGAGCCTGAGGCAACGGAAGAAATCGTGGAAGCGGATGCTGTTACGCCGGACGTTGAGACGCCAGAGGCTCAAGTGCCGGAAATTGCTGAACCCGATGTCGAAGCATTGGATAGCGAAGAGTCAGAGGAAGCTGAAGCAGTAACGGAAGAACCTTTATCGCAAGACGAGACTGTCAGCGAGGAAGATGAACCGCTTGATCTGTCAGCTTTGCCGGAATATGACGAGCAGGCTGCACTGCAAGACAGTGAGTTGGAGCCCCAACTGAACTCAGACGAAGAGCCTGTTGCAGATGAGGCCGGGTCAGCGCCGCTGGATTTGTCTGACTTCCCTGAATACACCGAAGAAGACGCTGCGCAGGAGTTTGATGCGGAAGATGTCGATCTGACATCGCCAGCATCTGAAGTTGAAAGTTTCGATGAGTCCGACATCGAGGAAGCATCTACTGCGGAATCCATGGCAGATGAGGACTACGCAGAAGAAGCTGAAGCACTGGCTGACAGTTTCAATGCACAAGATGACGCACTCCCAGCTGACGAAGCGTTACCTGCCTTTACGGCAACGGAAAACAACACCCTAGCGTTCCCTCCAGTGGATGCCATCAGCCTTGATGAACTGGGCGAGTTTGATGAGGATGACGCTCTGAGCGCAGCGCTGGATGAACAGCGTGAGATGGAAGAGTTCCTGCCGCAAAGCAAAGGCGAGGGTTTCTCGCAGCCAACACCGCCGGTATCACAGCTATATCGCGCTGTTGAACTGGACGAGTTGGCTGAACTTGATGACGACGAGCATCAGGTTGCGGGTCTGAACATGGACGCCCTGCTGTCAGAGCCTCTGGAAGAAGACGAGTTTGGCCTTGGTGATTTTGAAACCGAAGCATTGGATATTCCGGAAGACGAAAGCGACATCTGGAGCGCAGAGCAAGAACCGGAACCAGAGCTGGAAAGTGAAGATTGGTCTGAGCAACCGGAAATCCTGGGTGACGACATCAAGTCGATGGATTTGGATGCGGATCTTGAAGGCTTACTGGGTGATGCGGAAAGTGAGCTGGTAGAGGAATCCTCTTCTGACGACGGTTACATCAGTATCGATGAGCTGATGAAAGACGACGGCACACCGCAGGAAGACCCGGATTCGTTGAAAATGGACCTGAACGTGGGTCTGGAAGATTTTCCAGATGTGCTGAGTGATATCCATCCTGCTGATGTCGATAGCAGTGGTGAGGCGGCGACCAATATGGATTTGGCAAAAGCCTACCTTGAAATGAACGATGTCGACGGCGCCTTGCAATTGCTTGAAAAAGTGATGCAAGGTGATGATAGCAAACTGAAAGAAGAAGCGCGCCTGATGATTGAGCATCTTAATTAACAGGCAACGACGGAAAATGGCGGGTTATCCCGCCATTTTTTATGACCGCGATTTATGGCCCACCAATACACAGGTCTGCATCTTGCGGCTGTTTGGGTATATAATGCGCCGCTTCCAAATTGAGTATCAGTAAGACAGAGAACGACACGATGAGAATTGCCCTGGGTGTGGAATACGATGGCTCGAAATACTACGGCTGGCAGCGTCAGCGCGAAGTGCCAAGCGTGCAGGAACACCTTGAAAAAGCCCTGTCCAAGATTGCCAACCAACCTATCGAAGTGCAGTGTGCAGGTCGCACCGACGCCGGGGTTCATGGGACAGGCCAGGTGGTTCACTTTGATGTTGACTGTTCTAGAGCAATGCGCGCCTGGACAATGGGTGTGAACACCCATCTGCCTGATGCCATTGCGGTGCGCTGGGCGAAAGAAGTGCCTGATGAATTCCATGCGCGATTCACGGCAACCGCACGCCGATATCGCTACATCATTTATAACAATGCCTTGCGCCCGGGGATCCTGCGCCACGGCGTCAGCCACTATCATGGTGAGCTAGATGAAAAGTTAATGCACGAAGCGGGACAATACCTGCTGGGCGAAAATGACTTCACCTCATTCCGTGCAGCGCAGTGTCAGTCAAACAGCCCTTTCAGAAATGTGCACCATTTGAATGTGACTCGGCAGGGGCGTTTTGTGATCATAGATATCAAGGCGAATGCATTTGTGCACCACATGGTGCGAAATATCACTGGCAGCCTGATAACGGTTGGGCTTAAAGAGCAAAAACCGGAGTGGATTAAATGGCTGTTGGAAGCCAAAGATCGCAATCTGGCGTCGGCAACAGCCAAAGCGGAAGGTCTGTATCTGGTGGAAGTGGATTACCCGGCGGAATTTGATTTGCCGTCTTCTCCTGTCGGTCCACTGTTTTTACCGGATGCGCAACTTTAAGGTGCGTTTGCCGTGATTTTTTGCGCTGCGTTGCAGATACAATCTTGTGACGCAGCGGTTGGTTGAACTTGTCAGGGATTGGGCTATCAATAGGTAGTACCAGTTTTTTGTCCAAAGTCTTAACAAGTTGTGTTTTAATCCATCGTTGAATTCGTAGATACCCAGGCCACTTGCCCAATTTTGCACAGACCGCGTTCATGGCGAACGAAACAGTGCGAAGTTTTGATGTAAGCGGCGAGTGCTCCAATATTAAAGGTCGTTCATGAGCTGGCTTGAAAAAATTCTGACAAAAAGCAACATTGGTTCTTCACGTAAAGCGTCTATCCCTGAAGGCGTCTGGACCAAGTGTTCGTCCTGTGAGCAGGTGCTATACCACGCAGAGCTTGAGCGTAACCTGCACGTGTGTCCTAAGTGTGACCACCACATGCGCATGAGCGCACGTAAACGTCTGGAAACCTTCCTTGATGCGGAAAACCGCGTTGAGATTGCCGGTGAGCTAGAGCCAAAAGATCTGCTCAAATTCCGTGACTCGAAAAAATACAAAGACCGTCTGTCTGCCGCCCAGAAGGCGAGTGGTGAGAAAGACGCGCTGGTTGTGATGAAAGGTGAATTGCTGGGCATGCCAGTGGTTGCCTGTTCATTTGAATTCTCCTTTATGGGCGGTTCAATGGGCGCGGTTGTAGGCGCACGCTTTGTAAAAGCGGTAGAAGCGGCAATGGAAAATAACTGCGGTCTGGTTTGTTTCTCTGCTAGTGGCGGTGCCCGCATGCAGGAAGCACTGATGTCTCTGATGCAGATGGCAAAAACCAGTGCTGCGCTTGAACGCCTGACCGAAAAAGGTCTGCCGTTTATTTCTGTATTGACTGACCCGACGTTTGGCGGTGTGACAGCCAGCTTTGCGATGCTGGGTGACATCAACATCGGTGAACCAAAAGCACTGATTGGTTTTGCTGGTCAACGTGTTATCGAGCAGACCGTTCGCGAGAAACTGCCGGAAGGCTTCCAGCGCAGTGAGTTTTTGCTTGAGCACGGCGCGATTGACATGATTGTCGATCGTCGCGAAATGCGTCAACGTATCGGCGGTCTTCTGGCGAAGATGACCAACCAGGAATCACCGCTGGTGGTTTCAGTCGACCAGCCGCTTGAAGGTGAAGTGATTGAAGCAGAACCAATGGACGACAAGTAATTGGTGATAAATCTGTGCCGGGTCGGATTGTGACTTGATGACACATACAAAAGAGCGCCTTATGGCGCTCTTTGTCTTTTAACTGATATGATTGCAGCACAAAAAGCATAGATAGATTAATGATGTCTGAACTAAATACACCGGGCGCCAACGCGCCGTTGTCAGACTGGCTGCAGTATCTTGGCGATCTGCATACCAGTGCGATAGATTTGGGGCTGGACCGCGTCGCCCACGTTGCCAAACATGGCAATCTCACCAAACCTGCGAAAACCGTGATCACGGTTGCCGGTACCAACGGCAAAGGTTCGACCTGCGCCATCATCGAAGCCATTCTTCTCAATGCCGGTTATTCCGTGGGTGTCTATAGCTCGCCGCACCTTATCCGCTATAACGAGCGGGTACGTATTAACGGTCAGGAGCTCGACGATGAGCGCCACACCGAAGCTTTTGCAGCAATTGAAGCCCTGCGTGGTGAAACCAGCCTGAGCTTTTTTGAGTACGGCACACTGGCTGCCCTATGGCTGTTTATCAACAACCAGGTTGATGTCGTGGTGCTGGAAGTGGGTCTGGGCGGGCGTTTGGACGCGACCAATGTGGTTGACCATGATGTCTCGGTGATCACCAGCCTGGCAATCGACCATGTCGACTGGCTGGGGGATGACATTGAAGTGATTGGCTTTGAGAAAGCCGGAATTTTCCGCAGTGGCAAACCGGCCGTTTGTGGTCAGCCTGAGCCGCCAGCAAGTGTCGCTGCCCACGCAGACGATATTGACGCAAAGCTGCATCAAGTTGGTTACCAGTTTGATTACTCGGTGCATGGAGATACCTGGCACTGGCAGTGCGGGGCATTCGATCTTTGCGACCTTCCTGTCCCAAACCTTCCACTGGCCAATGCAGCGACAGCCTTGATGGCGTTGGGGCTTTCAGAGCTTGATGTCAGCGACGAGAACATTGTTGACGGGTTACGCAATGTGAAACTCGCAGGACGCATGGAGAAGGTGTCTGATGCTCCGCTTATCCTGATGGATGTGGCGCACAATCCGCATTCAGCCGCTTATCTGGCTGGCAAGCTGGCGACACTCAAGGAAGAAAATAACGCCAAGGTACATGCAGTTGTCGCTATGCTGCATGACAAAGATATCGCCGCTACCATTGCTCAAATGTCACCGGTTGTTGATGTCTGGTATCCCGCTTCCCTGCATGGCCCCCGCGCCGCTGACTGGCACCAGATCGCGGCATATCTGCCTGCAGGTGTGCAAGGCTATGAATCGCCGGTAGACGCATTTATCGCGGCACGTGAATCATTGGGATGGGAAGGAAATATCCTCATCGTATTTGGCTCTTTCCACACTGTCGGTGAAGTGGCTGACCACCTCGCCAAAGAGGAATAAACGTGGCAACGCAATTTCAAAACCGCCTTGTCGGTACCCTGATTCTGGTTTCCCTGGGCGTTATATTTCTGCCGGATGTCTTTGATGGTGAAAAGGCGCACTATGAAGAGTCGTATCAGGCTATTCCGCTTAAAGAAGAGTTTGATCAAAACCTGCTGGAAGCGCCGGTAGAGGCGCCTGAATCCGCAGATACTTTTATGCCTGTTGATGAGCCCGTCACTGTCACTATCGATGATACGCTGGAAGATGCGACGGACCGCGTTGCGGTCACCGCGCCGAAAGAGGGCTATACAGATTCAGCGTGGATCATCCGTCTCGGAACTTTCCGCAATCTGGAAAATGCCCAGAGCCTGGTTAATACATTGCGCAGCAAAGGCTACCCAGCCCAATTGATGCCGCGTGGTGTTAAAGAAGGTGAACTGGCCCGTGTCGAAGTTGGACCGAATGTCTCCAAAGAAAAGCTGGAGGCGATGACCGCTGATCTTGAATCCTTGACCGGTTTGAAAGGTCAACTGCTCAGATTTAACCCACTTAACCCTTAAGAAAACGTTTGCGTCGCTATTTTTTCTGTTAAAATGCGCGCGAATCGCACAGATGAATAAAAATGAATTGGATTGATTACTTCATTATCGGCGTGATCGGCTTTTCTGCACTGATTAGCCTGGTTCGTGGATTTGTTAAAGAAGCCCTGTCTCTGGTGATTTGGTTTGGTGCCTTTTTTGTTGCCAGCAACTTCTATCCGCAATTGGCGGCTTACTTTACTAACATTCACGATGAAATGTTTCGTAATGGTGCGGCGATAGCGGCACTGTTTATAGCCACTTTAATAGTTGGCGCTGTGGTGAACTACGTGATTGGGCAACTGGTACAAAAAACCGGGCTTTCAGGGACTGACCGTGTTTTGGGTATCGTGTTCGGTGGCGTAAGGGGCGTGCTGATTGTTGCTGCCTTGCTGTTCTTTTTGGATGCATTCACCGGGTTTGCAAACTCTGTTGAGTGGAGACAATCACATTTGATCCCTAAGTTTGGGGTAGTGATTGAGTGGTTTTTCTCGTATTTGGAGCAGAGCTCCAGCTTTCTGCCCAAGGTGATCTGACGTCAAACCCCGCAGTAAGTAACACGCGGATGGCGTAAACAGTTCCCTGGGCTCAATTTCGCGTTACAAGGAACAGCATACATGTGTGGGATTGTTGGAATCGTGGGTGAAACCCCGGTTAATCAGTCGATTTACGATGCGTTGACGGTACTTCAGCACCGCGGTCAGGATGCGGCAGGGATCGTCACCATTGATGACAATCGCTTTCGTTTGAGAAAAGCGAATGGCTTAGTCAAAGATGTTTTCCAACTTAAGCACATGCAGCGCTTGCAAGGAACCGTGGGGATAGGGCACGTGCGCTACCCCACAGCAGGAAGCTCAAGCGCATCGGAAGCGCAGCCATTCTATGTGAACTCGCCATATGGCATTACACTGGCGCATAACGGTAACCTTACCAATGCCAACCAGTTGCGTGAGTCCCTGTTCGCACAGGACCGTCGTCACCTCAATACAACGTCTGATTCAGAAGTTCTCCTAAACATTCTCGCCCACCAAATTGATAAAGCACCAACCCATCCACTGACAGAAGATGACGTGTTCAATGCGGTACGTGCATTACACCAACAAGTGTCCGGTGCGTATGCAGTGGTAGCGATGATCATTGGTCATGGTTTGATTGCGTTTCGTGACCCGCATGGTATTCGTCCCCTGTGTCTTGGTAAGCGTCAGGTGAATGGCCGTGATGAGTACATGGTGGCGTCAGAGTCTGTTGCACTGGATGCCGTTGGCTTTGATTTCCTGCGTGATATCGCGCCGGGTGAGGCGGTTTACATCACCTTCGATGGTGAGCTGTTTACGCGCCAGTGCGCACTGGAGCCATCGCTGTCGCCGTGTATTTTTGAGTTCGTTTACTTTGCCCGCCCGGATTCGTTTATCGACAAAATTTCCGTCTACGGCGCCCGCGTAAACATGGGTAAGAAGCTCGGTGCGAAAATCCGCCGTGAGTGGGATGATATCGATGTTGTGATCCCAATTCCTGAAACTTCCTGCGATGTGGCGCTGGAAATAGCGCAAGTGCTGGATAAGCCATACCGTCAGGGTTTTGTGAAAAACCGCTATGTCGGCCGTACCTTTATCATGCCGGGGCAGCAATTGCGCCGTAAATCGGTGCGCCGTAAGCTCAATGCAATCCGTTCTGAGTTCAAAGACAAATCAGTTTTGCTGGTGGATGATTCCATTGTGCGTGGTACCACGTCTGAACAGATCATTGAGATGGCACGTGAGGCAGGTGCGAAGCGCGTATACATGGCATCAGCTGCACCGGAAATCCGTTTCCCGAACGTGTATGGCATCGACATGCCAAGCGCAAACGAGCTTATTGCCCACGGCCGTGAAGTGGACGAGATTTGTAACATCATCGGCGCAGATGGCCTAATTTTCCAGGATCTGACTGATTTGGAAGAGGCCGTACGCGAGGCAAACCCGGATATCCAGCAATTTGAAAGCTCAGTATTCAGCGGCCACTACGTCACCAAAGACATCAACCAAGCGTATCTGGAGTATCTGGAAAGCTTGCGTAATGATGATGCCAAAACGGTGCGCGAGCAGCAGCAAGAGCTGGCAAACCTCGAGATATACAACGAGAGTTGATAATCAGCATATAGACAAAACGCGGCCATTAAGCCGCGTTTTTGTTTCCAATAATCAATAATTTAATGCATAAACATAGGGCCAAAACCCACGTTCCACATAATGACAGTGCTTGCCAGAATGGCGACGAGCAATACCAGTCCACAGGTCACAACAGAACTGGCGTAAATAAAGCCCTGCTCTTCAGGAATGTGCATCAATATCGGGACGCCCGTATACAGCAGGTAGACCGAATAAGCGATGCCCAAAAGCCCCACTATCATGACAAACCAGACGGTTGGATACAGTGCTGCTAAACCCACCATAAAAATAGGGGTGGCAGTATATGCAGCCAGCTCCAACGCTTGTGTGTAAGTAGGGGAGGAGCCAAAGGTTTTACTCATCCATAACGTCAGGTAAGCCAGTGCCATCACACCGGTGATCAGCGCAAAGTACATCGCACCAGCAATAATGAGCGCGCTTTGTTGTGTGAGAAAAATAGGTTCCCCGACGCCGATTTGCCATCCAATGTGCACACTGGAGTAATAGGCACAGACGGGCGGAATGAGCGCCATGAGTGCAGCATGTCCCAAACTGTTCGCCGTGCCTTCATGGCGATCGTCGATGTTTTTCCATTCTTCTTTGGGATGCGTATACAGGCCTAGCAAATGTCCCAGAATCATAATTACCCCTTACATCGCAAAAACCAGTACAGATTGTCGTAACGATGCCATCTAGAGTCTCGTTACATAATTATAACAATTAGCTTAGTGAGGGCGCTTGGCAAGTTTTCACGGAGAAATGGTAAGGGGATTTGGATGTGCTTATCGAAAATGTGACATATACCCATCCCCAAACAACCTGAAGATGCAGGATTCAGCGAGATTAACAGGCGTTGTGATCGCGGCGTTCCTTTGTAGGTGTAGTCACCTCCATCAAAAAGGAAATAAACAACTAGAAGGTGCTGTCCTCGGCTGTAAAAACTGCGCCAAGAGAAATCCAGCACCTTCAGGTTATTTGGGTACTAAAAGGATCTCACCCTTCGTTGAGGTCTGATTTGAAGTAATTCAGAGAAAACTCAATAAAGGCTCGAAGCTTCGCCGGATGGTTGGTTTTGTCGTGATACATCAGATAGATATCGCGCGGCGGCGTTGTCCAGTCTGGAAGCAATTGCACCAGTTCGCCAGCCTCAATGTCTTGTTGAACCAGCACATCTGGGATAAGGGCAATACCCAAACCATCTTTTGCGGCGGCACGCACGACACGAAGCTCAGAGGCTTCAAACCTACCTTGCTGAGTGATACTGAACTGCTGACCATTTTTGTTGGAAAGCCGCCATCTCATCAGTGGCCATCCCTTCAATAAATGATGTTTCGACAGTTCACTGGCATCCAGAAGCGGTGCCTGTCCCGCAAGATATTCTGGGCTCGCAACAAGAATGTCTTTCACAGAACGCAGTTTACGCGCAATCATCGACGAGTCGCGTTGTGGTCCAATTCGGATCAAGGCATGGCGATCCTCATTCTGTGTGGCAGAGGTGTCGCTGAACAAGCTCAGATCCAATTTGATTTCAGGGTAAGCGGTTAAAAATGCCGTAAACATGGGTTGTAGCATTTTCATCGCAATGTTTGATGGTGCGCTCACTTTCAGCGTACCTGCGGTACCCTGGCAACATTCAGAAAGATTATCGGTTTCAGTAATCAACTGCTCCAACAAGGGAGCGCAGCGCTCATAAAACTCCTGCCCTGTTTCTGTCAAAGATAGCTTTCTGGCATCACGATGAAGGAGCTTGATTTTCAGATCTTCTTCTAAAGCCTGAATTCGGCGTGTGAGCGTAGCTACGGGAATGCCCGTCTTCTTTGATGCCAAAGTGTAACTGCCATTTTCTACGATATGGCGAAAGAGATTTAAATCATCAAGTTTCATGTGGTTTCAAGGGTTTGCGATTGGCTTCACCAAAAGGCGCTCATTTTACTATTTCAAATTAACAAGCGCTTCATTTCGTTGTCTCATATCAAGAAGAAAGTTGTTGCGAGCCAAAGTGGCAAAGAAAACGCAGAAAAAGTTTAACTTTTTTCTTTTCTTTATACATTGGGTTAAGCGCTCGCTGTTGGTTTGTTGGTAAGTTGTCTCGATCGTGAAGCGGATTTCAAACTATCCTGAATGAATAAACGTGACGATAACAACGCTGACCCCAGAGCAATCAGGAGTACAGACAGTGTTAGATGGAAAAGAAGTTCTCATTGTTGAAGACGACCCGATATTCATCCGGATTATTGGCAGTTTCCTACGGAAAGAAGGATGTCTCGTCAGAGAGGCAGAAAACGGTCTGGATGGACTAAAAGCGCTTCGTGAAGGCATTCCAGACCTTCTTATCAGTGACCTGTCCATGCCAATTATGAATGGGCTGGAGTTTGTTGAAGAGGTGAGCTTGGAGTACCCAATGCTGCCTGTCATCGTGATATCCGGCACAGGCGGAATGTCTGAAGTGGCTCAGGCGCTTCGCTACGGTGTCAAAGACTTTTTGATTAAGCCAATTGAAGATATCATGGCGGTGAAGTCATCCATTCTCTCTGTGTTGGAAGAAGCCGAAAACGGTGTCAACTCCGAAGCAGACTTCTCGCAGCAATGGTTCAAAGTCTCCCAAAACAGCGATCAGCCGTTTACTGAAGAGCTAAAATGGCACTTGGACGATCTGCTGGATAATCCTGGAAATGCGCGAGACCTTTTGATGGGGTTAATGCCGGCGCAGGACTCCCAACAGGGCGACTGGCGTCTTTCCTATCATTCGCTGCAATCTGCAGACTCAAGCCCGATAGTGCTCGACTACATGTGGATGATGGACGGCAAGATGGCGTTTTACATGGTCGACAGCGCTTCAGCAGGTAAAAACGGGACAGCCACCACGCTGATGATCCGCGCGTTTTTCAATGAATATCTGCGTTCCAATGAGGCCGATGAGCGTGGCTTCATCCATTTGGTGCATCAAATAGAACACGCCATCAAACGTTCGACCTACGCCAGCCCAATCCGAGCCATGTTCGGTATTCTAAATGCGGCAGATTGCCAACTGGATGTTTTGTCGGCGGGTTTGAATGCTGTCGTAGACAACTCGGGCAATGCCATCATAGTGAAAAACGACCACTTATTAGGGGTTGATGCAGCATCGACACACTTCCAGACTATTGACCTATCAGACGGCGGGGTACGTGTTTCACTCAGCGAGATAGGACTTACTAGTTTTAGTTTGGATATACAGCGCTTGAGTCTTTAATACCCTCTGATTTTTTGCATATAAAAACAAAGAGAAAACGCCTCCAAGTGAGGTGTTTTTTATTGCTTTGTGAAACAAATTTAGGTGCGTTTATCCAAACTATGAAGCAGTGCAGACAATTTGTGCAGTTGGAGCCCGCATGCTTGCTGCTCAAAGGCCAGCCTAATATACTCTTGAGTTGCTTCGCAAAGACGATGCAAAAATTGGCTAGCAAAAAATCGACGAGAACAAGAAATGAATCCATGGTATCTGCTCTATTGTAAACGCAGCGAGCAACAACGCGCTGAGCAGCACCTTAAAAGACAGGGCGTTGATTGCTACTATCCACAAGTGTCGGTAGAGAAAGTACGACGTGGAAAACGTTCAAGTGAGCTAGAGCCTCTCTTCCCAAACTATGTTTTTGCTTCTTTCGATCCTGAGAAAATTTCCTTCACAACAGTTCGCTCAACGCGTGGTGTTGTAGATTTTGTGAGACAAGGAGCGACTCCTATTTTGGTTTCGAGAGAGCTGCTCATCAATTTGATGTCGAAAGAGGATAGTGATGAACAGCGGCAAACGTTGAGTGAAGTATTTAAACCCGGTGATACTGTAGAGGTCCTGTCTGGACACTATGCCGGTACAGATGCTATTTACAAAGAACCAGATGGAGAAAGGCGAGCAATCTTGTTAATCAATCTTCTTAACAAGGGAGTCGAAGTTTCGGCTGAATATAAATTTTTCAAACATAAATAATCGGCAAAAAATTTAGTTACCGCGTGCTTTAGGACCGAAACCTAAGTGCGGTAGCGTAGCTGTCAAGGATGAAACTCAAGGAGAGTCTATAGTGGCGAACACACTATTTAGGGATGAAAGCAAACTGTCAGATACCAATGAACGTAGTCTACCTAGGTATGAAATAGACGTTAGAGCAGTAGTGCAGGCTCTCAGGGATGCAAAAAAGCTCATACTGTTTTTTTCTATGTTTGGGTTGTTGCTTGGCTATTTTTACACTTCAAAAATCAAAGATTATTGGACAGCAAGTGCGATAGTCGTTGAAGCCAATACTTCAGATTTGAAACAGCTAAACCAACTAGTTAAGTATTATCAAATTCTGTTGGCAATGAAAAGTACTGATAATGAGAACGCAAATGATGCATCAAAGCAAGATGCTATAGATTTGAATTTTTTTCTCAATGATGATTACTTATATGATTTCTTTATAAGTATGTTGGAGTCTGATAAGAATAAATCAGAGTTCTCTGGACGTAATTTAGGAAATTCAAGCGAAATATCGACTCTGAAAGTTATAAGGAAAGATGAAGGGAAGTCTATTGTTTCAATTCGAAGTGAAGACAGAAATAATATACATGACACTTTGAATAATTACATAAGCTATACTCAGGAAAGTGCTTATCGAGAGGTATTAAAAGAACTCGATGCGATAATTTCTATTGAAAAAGATATTCTTAATAAAAGATTGACTCTGCAGAAGTTGCTAGCAGAAGAAATGTTAAGGACAGAGATTGAAAAGTCCAAGTTGGCTCTAAAAATAGCGTTAGAGGCTGGGATTGTTAAGCCCCTTGAAAGTTTTTATGGCTCTGACAATTTGGGGGTTGAGTTTGGCGTAGATGTTTTAAATGCAAAAATTTCAGCATTGAAGAATTTCAAACATATGGAAGTCATTAATAGTGAGATTTCCGGGATAAAGTTGAAAAAAAGCTTGTTAGAACTTCCGATAGCAAACGAAGGAATAGAAAATATCGTATCGATACCCAAAATGGCTACAACCTCAGAGGTTAATGGTAACAGTAAAAGATTCTTCGTGCTCTTTACAGGAGTATTTCTAGGTTTGATTTTTGGTATAGTGCTTGCTTTGTTTAGAAAGATTTTTCTATAGCATTCCGTGCAAAGCTAAATCTCTCTACTGGCTCGGAAATAAAAGGTTTCGCGTCGTAAATTATTTGCTTGTTTTACTTGTCTAGAGATGCTTGGGTAACGACAATGAAAAAAATACTAACTATATTCGGAACCAGACCTGAGGCGATAAAAATGGCGCCTTTAGTTCATGAGTTGAATAACCATCACAATGTGGAGGTAAAATGCTGCGTAACAGCACAGCATAGAGAAATGCTAGATCAAGTTCTACAACTTTTTGAAATAGAACCAGATTATGATTTGGACCTGATGACGGCCGGACAGACTCTAAATGACGTGACCGCGCGAATTCTATTGGAGCTAAAAGACGTACTACGAGAGTTCCAACCTGACGTCGTGCTAGTGCATGGTGACACTGCGACAACGTTCGCCGCAAGCTTGGCCGCCTACTACGAACAAATCAAAGTTGGTCATGTGGAGGCGGGGTTAAGAACAGGAAACATCTATTCACCTTGGCCGGAAGAGGCAAACCGAAAATTAACAGGTGTTCTCGCGAACTATCACTTTGCGCCAACTGAAAACTCGAAAAATAACTTGTTGAGTGAGGGTTACTCTGAAGGGGGGATCTTTGTCACTGGGAATACCGTGGTTGATGCGTTATTGCTAGCCAAAGAAAAGATCGACAGCGATGCTGAACTACAAGCCACATTAAAGGCGCAATTCCCCTATTTAGACACAGATAAAAAAATGATTTTGGTGACAGGGCATCGCAGAGAAAGCTTTGGTGGAGGATTTGAGCGGATCTGTACTGCGTTGGCGCAGATAGCCAGTGAACACAAAGATTGCCAAATTGTTTACCCGTTACACCTAAACCCAAATGTTCGAGAGCCAGTACAACGCATTTTATCTGGGATCGAGAACATTGTTCTCACTGAGCCTCAGCAATATCTTCCTTTTGTGTACTTGATGAATCAAGCGCATATCATCCTGACAGATTCGGGTGGTATTCAAGAAGAAGCTCCCTCACTAGGTAAACCTGTGCTTGTGATGAGAGAAACGACCGAGCGCCCAGAAGCGGTCGCCGCGGGTACTGTCAAACTGGTGGGTACAGATGTCGAACTCATAACATCTAGCATCAGAGAGCTTCTGCAAGACGAGAAAAAATATCAAGAGATGAGCTTTGCGCACAATCCATACGGTGATGGACAAGCGTCAAAGCGCATTGTTGAACAACTTTTATAACGATTTACTTATCGAGGCTTAGATTCATGAATAATACCATGAATGCGAAAATTGGAATTATTGGCTTAGGCTACGTTGGCCTACCTCTTGCTGTTGAGTTTGGTAAAAAGTTCGATACTGTGGGTTTTGACATCAACCAGGGTCGTGTTGATGAGCTAATGTCAGGTCATGACAGCACGCTGGAGTGCAGTGATACTGAATTGGCGCAAGCATCCAGACTAACATACACAGCAACGCTGGCTGATTTAGAGCAGTGCAATGTTTATATTGTGACTGTTCCAACACCCATTGATAACCACAAAAGACCCGATCTTACGCCATTGATCAAAGCGTCGGAATCGTTGGGTAAAGTGATCTCAAATGGCGATGTGATTATCTACGAATCGACGGTTTACCCAGGAGCGACCGAAGAGGAATGCATTCCAGTCGTTGAGCGCGTGTCAGGCCTCGAGTTCAACAAAGACTTTTTTGCTGGTTACTCACCAGAGCGTATTAACCCAGGCGATAAAGAGCATCGAGTCACAAACATATTAAAAGTGACCAGCGGTTCGACGCCAGACATTGCGGATTACGTTGATCAGTTGTACAAGTCCATCATTACGGCGGGTACGCACAAAGCGTCATCCATCAAAGTGGCTGAGGCAGCGAAAGTAATTGAAAACACACAACGTGACGTCAATATTGCGTTGATCAATGAGCTATCAATCATCTTTAACAAACTGGGTATTGATACGCTAGAAGTACTGGAAGCCGCAGGCACGAAATGGAATTTCTTACCGTTTCGCCCAGGCCTTGTTGGCGGGCACTGTATTGGTGTTGACCCATACTACCTTACCCACAAAGCGCAATCGGTTGGGTATCATCCAGAAATGATTCTAGCGGGACGTCGACTCAATGACGGGATGGGGCAATATACCGTTTCTCAACTGGTAAAAACGATGTTGAAGAAACGCATCCACGTTGAAGGCGCGAATGTATTGGTGATGGGTCTGACGTTCAAAGAAAACTGTCCAGATCTACGCAACACCAAAGTCATCGATATCGTCTCTGAATTGAAAGAGTACAACATCAATGTTGACGTTATGGACCCATGGTGTTCATCAGAAGAAGCCGAAGAAGAGTACGGATTAACGCTTTGTACTGAGAAGAAGGTAGGGTTCTATGATGCTGTTGTCCTTGCTGTTGCCCATGATGAGTTCAAAAACATGGGTGCAGAAGAAATACGAAGCTTCGGTAAGCCAGAACACGTACTTTATGACCTGAAATACGTTCTCGGCAAAAATGATGTCGATATGCGTTTGTAATCCGCAAAATTCATAGGTGTAAACATGTCAAAATATGAACAAATTCAGCAGGCATTGCAGTCGGCACCAAAGGTGTGGTTAGTCACTGGCGTTGCTGGGTTTATCGGCTCAAATTTACTTGAGAACCTGCTAAAACTGGGACAAACCGTCGTGGGGTTGGATAACTTTGCTACGGGGCACCAACGTAATCTTGATGAAGTGAAAACACGCGTATCAGAAGAACAGTGGGGAAAGTTCACATTTATCGAAGGTGATATTCGCGACTTTGAAACCTGTAAATCAGCCGTAACAGGCGTAGATTACGTTTTGCATCAAGCCGCACTCGGCTCGGTTCCACGTTCGATTGATGATCCTGTGACGACAAACTCGGCCAACATTACGGGCTTCTTGAACATGTTGACTGCAGCGAAAGATGCGCAGGTAGCAAGCTTTACCTATGCGGCAAGTAGCTCAACGTACGGTGATCATCCTGCATTGCCAAAAGTAGAAGAAAACATTGGAAGTCCATTGTCACCCTACGCAGTCACCAAATACGTAAACGAACTTTACGCCTCCGTATTTGCAAGGACTTATGGTTTTAAAACCATTGGTCTTCGCTACTTCAATGTGTTTGGACAAAGACAGGATCCAAATGGTGCTTACGCCGCCGTAATCCCGAAATGGACCGCCGCAATGATTACGGGCGAAGGTGTTTGCATTAACGGAGATGGTGAAACAAGTAGAGACTTTTGTTTTATCGAAAACGTCGTTCAAATGAACATACTCGCTGCAACAGCAGAGAGCGACAGTAAAGATGAAGTGTATAATGTTGCCGTTGGTGATAGAACGACACTTAATCAGTTGTATGCATACCTTAAAGAAGCCCTAGGAGAAAATGACGTAACAGTTACCATGGAGCCGGAATATCGTGACTTCCGTGCTGGCGACGTTCGTCACTCTCAAGCTGACATTAGCAAAGCGAAGTCCAAGCTTGGCTATGAGCCACTGTTTACAATCAAATCAGGCATTGGTAAAGCTATGCCATGGTACAAGTCGTTTCTTTCACATTAATGAACACTAAACCTAAGTGGATGACTTACGCAACCTCGCCAATTTATGGCAGGTACAGCGGCCTCCGCTTTCGGTATTAAGAGAACATCGCATGTTAAATAACAAAGTAGTATTGATCACGGGCGGAACGGGATCATTCGGTAAGCAGTTCATCAAAACTATCTTAGAGCGCTATAAAGATGTGAAAAAAATCATCATCTTTTCACGAGACGAACTAAAGCAGTTTGAACTGAAACAGCTCTACCCAGAGCCACAATACCCACAACTGCGTTTTTTCATTGGCGATGTGCGTGATCAACAGCGCATGATGCAAGCATGTGAAGGTGTGGATGTGATCATTCACGCGGCAGCGATCAAGCAGGTGGATACAGCGGAATACAACCCGACTGAATGTATTCGTACCAATATCACGGGTGCTGAAAACGTCATCAATGCAGCACTGCAGTGTGGTGTGAGAGACGTCGTTGCGCTCTCAACAGATAAAGCGTGTGCACCTATTAACCTTTACGGTGCTACCAAGCTGGCATCCGACAAACTATTCACGGCGGCAAACAACATCAAAGGTTCGAAAAATATTCGTTTCAGTGTTGTACGCTATGGAAACGTGATGGGATCTCGTGGTTCGGTTATTCCATTCTTCATGAAAAAACGTGAAGAGGGTGTACTTCCGATCACTCACGACGAAATGACCCGTTTCAACATTTCGCTACAAGATGGCGTAAACATGGTGATGTATGCGCTGGAAAACCACCTTGGTGGTGAGATTTTCGTACCAAAAATTCCGTCATACAAAATCCTAGATATCGCAAAAGCGGTTGCGCCAGAGTGTGAAACTAAGGTGGTAGGCATTCGCCCAGGTGAGAAGCTTCATGAGGAGATGATCACTGATACCGACTCACTTAACACCATCGATCTAGGTCGCTACTATGCAATTCTTCCTTCTGTGTCGTTTACTTACACGGAAGAAGAGTACCTAACGCACCACAAAGCAGAAAAAGTGCCTTTTGGCTTTAAATATAACTCAGGTACCAACACTGAGTGGGAAACTGTTGAAAGCCTTCGACAGTTGATTAAAGAGCATGTAGATCCAACATTTTCAGTGTGAGCCAATACGTGATCCCTTACGGTAAACAAGATATCAGTCAACAAGACATTGACGCGGTTGTAGAAGTACTTAAGTCGGATTTCCTCACGCAGGGACCGAAAGTCCCTGCTTTTGAGGCAGCGCTGATGGCGCACACAGGTGCAAAGCATGCATTAGCTGTAAATAGTGCAACATCAGCACTTCACATTGCTTGCCTTGCTCTTGGCCTTGGTCCTGGCGATTGGTTGTGGACCACACCCATCACCTTTGTTGCATCTGCAAACTGTGGTTTGTACTGTGGTGCACAAGTCGACTTTGTGGATATCGATGAGAGAACCTATAACCTATGTCCTGAAAAGCTCGAGCAAAAACTGCGTGATGCAAAAAATGCTGGGACATTGCCGAAAATTTTAGTTGCTGTTCATCTATGTGGACAGCCATGTGACATGAAGGCCATTCATCGACTCTCTAAAGAGTATGGGTTTCGTGTTATCGAAGACGCATCTCATGCGATAGGTGGCAAGTATCATGGTGTGCCTATTGGCCGTTGTGAGTACTCCGACATTACCGTATTCAGCTTCCACCCTGTAAAAATTGTTACCACAGCGGAAGGCGGTGCAGCGCTAACAAACTGCGAACAGCTTGCAGCAAAAATGGAGTTGTTGAGAAGTCATGGTATTACACGCAACGAAGCGTTAATGAAAGGCGAAAGTCATGGCGGATGGTATTACCAGCAGATTGATCTTGGCTACAACTACCGCATGACCGAGCTGCAAGCCGCATTGGGTGTTAGCCAGATGCAACGTTTAGAAGAGTTTGTCGAAGCACGCCATGTACATGCTGTGCGCTACAATGACCTTCTGAAAGAATTGCCAATCACTTTGCCGTACCAGTTAGAAAACACTTACTCTGGACTTCACTTGTATGTTATTCGACTGAAGCTAGACGCGATTTCGCTGACACATAAAGAAGTGTTTGATGCACTGCGTGGGAACGGCATCGGTGTCAACTTACACTATATTCCGGTTCATACTCAGCCGTACTACCAAGAACTTGGTTTCAACAATGGCGACTTCCCAGAGTCAGAACGCTACTACTCTGACGCCATATCGCTACCCATGTTCCATGGCATGACGACAGAGCAGCAAGACGAAGTGGTTCGCGTATTGCACGAGGTTCTTAAACGCAAATGATGAAGCTTTCCCTAGGCACAGCCCAGTTTGGGCTTGACTATGGCGTCACAAACACTGGTGGTAAAGTCGATATCGATTTGGTTGGTCAAATCCTTGATTTGGCCAAGTCTTCGGGCATCACCATGATAGATACCGCGATTGCTTACGGCGATAGCGAGAAAGTGCTGGGTCAGTTTGACTTATCGGATTTCTCTGTGACATCAAAAATCCCATCGCTAAAAGGGGCAGAAGATGTCATTGAAGAAATGACGCATGACTCAAAAGAACGCCTCAATATTGATGTGCTATATGGCCTTATGCTCCACGATGAAAAGGATGCGATTCATCGAAATGGCCAATACCTAGAAGAACTGCAAGCGGTAAAAGCGCAAGGTCTGGTGCAGAAAGTAGGGGCATCATTTTACTCTACTGACATAGCGCTAGATGTCGTCAAAAGTGGCTTGGTTGATATTATTCAAGTCCCTGCAAATCAATTAGATTGCCGTTTTGACGAGAGCGGATTGCTTGCTGCTGCCGCAGAAAACAACGTTGAAGTGCATGTTCGCTCCTTGTTACTGCAAGGGCTGTTAGCGGTTGACGCAGCCAAAAGGCCTGCAAAATTTCGACACCATTCAGACTTGCTGAAATACGACGAATGTTGCCGCGAGATGAAGTTATCTCCGGTAGAAATGGCGTTGTCTTACCTCGTGACACAACCGAACATCCACTATGGGGTTATCGGCTGCGTTCACCCAGAACAGCTTGATGAAATTATCACGGCTTATAAGAAAATAGAAAACATGGGGTTGCACTCCAATCTAACGTTATCTTCGCACGATGACGTATTAGTCAACCCATCAAAGTGGTAAGGAATTCAATATGACCGTAGTTGCCATTTTGCAGGCGAGAGCATCTTCTACCCGTCTACCTGGTAAAGTCATGCTTCCACTCTTAGATAAGCCAATGTTGGAACGGCAAATCGAAAGGGTACTGCGCAGTAGTACGCTAAACACGCTCATTATCGCAACATCCGAAAACGCGTCAGATGATGCAGTCGCAGCGCTCGCAAAAGGCTTGGGTTTACCTTGCTACCGCGGAAGCTTAGATGACGTTTTGGATCGTTTCTACCAAGCTGCACTGACTGTAAAACCCTCCCACGTAGTAAGGCTGACAGGTGATTGTCCTCTAGCCGATCCCGACGTGATTGATCGCGTGGTGCAACACCATTTGGAAAGTGGCGCAGATTATACATCGAATGTTTGCCCCCCAACCTATCCTGACGGGTTGGATGTTGAAGTGATGACATTCTCATCTTTGGAATCAGCATGGCGCAATGCACAATTGCCCTCTGAACGAGAGCACGTCACTTCATACATCCGTAAACCTGAAGCGGGTTACAAGCTAGAAAACGTCGAAGGTGAACAAGATCTTTCACATTGTCGTTGGACAGTCGATGAACAAGAAGATTTTGACTTTGTTTCTGAAGTTTATCGTCAGCTTTATGCACAAAAGCCGTGTTTTACGACAAAAGACGTACTAACACTTATTGAGGAAAAGCCAGAGCTCGCATCAATTAATCAAAACTTTGAGCGTAACGAAGGCTATACCAAATCCCTGTTAAAAGATTAATGTTGAGACACTCACTATGTCAGATCGTTATGCTATTTCTGAGCAGTTACTAGAGCGTGCGAAGGCCTCTATCCCTCTGGGTTCTCAGACTTTTTCAAAGAGTATTACTCAATTCCCTCATGGTGTTTCCCCTTACTTTGCGAAAAAAGGCAAAGGCGCCAAACTGTGGGATGTTGATGGCAACGAGTACATCGATTTTATCAATGGCCTCTTGAGTGTTTGTATCGGATACGCAGATGATGCAGTGAATGCCGCCGTGACTGCACAGCTGGCAAATGGCGTGAGCTTTTCGCTGTCGCACCAGTTAGAAGCCGATGTTGCCGAAAAGCTGATCGACTTAGTCCCTTGTGCTGAGATGGTTCGTTTTGGCAAGAATGGCACAGACAGCACCTCAGCAGCCATTCGATTAGCACGTGCTTACACGGGTAAAGACCTCGTGTTGGTATGTGGCTACCACGGTTGGCAGGATTGGTACATCGGTTCGACATCACGTAACCTTGGTGTGCCTAAATCAACACAAGCTTTGACCAAGACTTTCAAATACAACGATATTGAGTCGTTCAATGCTCTCATCAACGAGCATCGTGGTGACATTGCAGCAGTCATCATGGAACCAATGAATGTTGAGTATCCAAAGGAAGGCTTCTTAGAGCACATCCGTGAGATCACCAAAAACGAAAACATCGTGATGATTTTTGACGAAACCATCACAGGTTGTCGCTTCGCTCAAGGTGGTGCGCAAGAACTGTTCGGCGTAACGCCAGATCTTGCAACGTTTGGTAAAGGCATTGGTAATGGTTTCCCGCTTTCTGCGGTGATGGGTAAGAAAGAGATCATGCGCTTGATGGAAGATATTTTCTATTCAGGCACTTTTGCAGGTGAAACGGCTTCTCTTGCTGCGGCAAATGTCGTACTCGACAAAGTGAAGAATGAAGGCGTATGCCAGCATTTGGCACAGTTGGGCAACGAATTGAAAGAGCGCCTTACTGCCTTGATCAAATCTCATCAGCTAGAAGATTACGTGTGCTGCCAAGGCCATCCTTCTTGGTCATTCACCATCTTCAAAGGCGCAGAGTCAATTACGCCGTTTGAGATGAAAACTTACTTTATGCAGGAAATGTTCAAGTCAGGCATTCTGACCTTGGGCACGCATAACCTGAGCTTCTCTCATACCTCTGAGCATATCAACGCTTTACTTGACAGCTATGATCGCTTCTTTGGAAGATTGGCGGTGTGCATTGAAAAAGGCAGCCTAGCCGACGAGCTGGAATGTGATGTGCTTGTACCGCTATTCCAAGTTAGATGAATATCGTAATCAGGGCTGACGCCTCACAAAATATTGGCAGCGGGCATATCATGCGCTGCCTTGTTTTGGCTGAACAGCTAAAATCGCGTGGTTTTTACGTCCAATTTGCTTGTCTTCCGTTGAAGGGGAACATGATCCCCTTCATCGAAGCCAAAGGCTTTAAGGTTGTGTCGCTAACACCGCCAGCAGAAGACGTTACCCCCACGCACGATGCAGACTATCTTGGATGGTTACAGCGCACAGAAAGCGAGGATGCATCAGACTTTCTCCGTCACATAAAAAACGCATCGCTGGTTATCACCGATCACTATGCCATCGGCAAAGTCTGGCAAGGAATTGTCAAAGAAACGCTGAAATGTAAGCTGTTTGCGATTGATGATCTTTGTCGTACACACGCTGCCGATTTGATTTTGGATCAGACGCTGGGAAGGCAGACAAGTGAATACAATAGCGACGCTCGCGTGTTGGTTGGCAGTGAGTTTGCGCTACTGAACTCCCGCTTCGCGAGATTAAGAGGGCGAGCTTTCGATAAACAGCTTTCCAGAGAGAATGTCAGAGTACTGGTATCAATGGGCGGCATTGATCAACCTAATGCTACTCTCCATACACTAAAACAGTTGAAAGACACCGACTTCAACGTGACGGTATTGCTGGGGCCCAAAGCACCACACTATCAAGACGTTAAACGTTTCAGTGACAGCTGCAAAAATGTAACGCACCATGACTTTTGTGAAGACATGGCCAGTCTCATGTTGCAGAGTGATCTAGCTATTGGCGCACCAGGCACGACATCATGGGAGCGTGCTTGCCTTGGGCTACCCAGCCTTATCGTGCCTCTTGCTACGAATCAATTAGACATTGCCAATCAATTGGTGAAGCATCAAGCTGCTATTCGCGTTCCGTTAGATGACATTGAATGCAGCCTCATGCCTTCATTGAAACAATTACAGAGTGACTGGTGCGATTATTATCAGGCCAACCTCAGTATCTGTGACGGATTGGGGGTTTATCGAGTGATCGTGGAAATTGAAAGCCTGTTTGTGAACGATCAACGAACCGTCTCACTAAAACGAGCGACCGAAGATGATATTGCGCAGGTCTATGAATGGCAGTGTCATCCAAACACCAGAAAATATGCCCTAAACCCAGACATACCAACATGGGAACAGCATGTTGTTTGGATGAAAAATAAGCTTAAACGAACAGAAGACTACTTCTACTTGATAATAAACACGTCAGGTGAGCGTGTTGGCGTGATAAGGCTAGACCGAAAAAGCCAGTACGACTATTTGGTCTCTATATTCATCCATCCAGACCACTATGGCCAAGGTATTGGTCATCAAGCATTAAGTCTGGTTGGTCGCGTGCATCCACACGTTAACATTCATGCAACCGTCTTGGCAGACAATATCGCTTCAAGAAAACTGTTCGAAAAAGCCGGGTATATCCAGCAGAGCAGAGAAGCGTTTATTCGCCCTTCGACAGAGTAAAGTGATGAAAGAATTTATAGAAATTAATGGACGCCGCATAGGTCCTGATTACCCGCCGTATATCATTGCAGAACTTTCAGCGAACCATAATGGTGATATAAATCGTGCTTTCCAAATCATGGAAGAGGCTAAGCGAGCAGGAGCTGACGCGATAAAGCTGCAAACATATACTCATGAAACCATTACCGTAGACTGTGATTCAGAAGATTTTCAAATACATGGGGGACTTTGGGATGGTCAAACCTTGTATGAGCTCTACAAGGGAGCTCATATGCCTTGGGATTGGCATAAACCTTTGTTTGAAAAAGCGGCGGCGTTAGGGATTACCATTTTCAGTTCGCCATTTGATTTCACTGCGGTAGAACTGCTAGAAGAGCTAAATGCCCCAGCATATAAGATTGCGTCATTTGAAGTTATCGATTTACCTCTGATTAAGCGTGTTGCGCAAACAGGTAAGCCAATGATTATTTCAACAGGCATGGCAGATGAAAACGAAATAGCCGCAGCGATTCAAACAGCGAGAGAGAACGGTTGCACAGAGTTGGTTGTTTTACATTGTGTCAGTGGTTATCCAGCTCCCGCTGATCAATATAATCTGAGGACGATTGCCGATATCTCTAAACGCTTTGACGTCCTGTCGGGACTTTCAGACCACACTATTGATAATGCGACAGCAGTAGCATCGGTCGCACTGGGTGCATGTCTGATTGAAAAGCACGTAACAATGGACCGAAATGGTGGAGGACCTGACGACAGTTTCTCCTTGGAACCCAAGGAGCTTACAGCTCTTTGCCGAGACACCAGAACTGCTTGGCAGTCGCTTGGAAAAGTGAGCTATGAACGGACTGAAGCTGAAAAAGGGAATGTGAAGTTTCGACGTTCTTTGTATGTCGTCAAAGATGTACAAAGCGGTGAGTTGATTACACACGAAAATGTAAGAAGCATTCGACCGGGCTTCGGAATGCATCCTAGTATGCTAGAGTACGTTGTTGGGCAGAGATTTACTGTTGATATAAAGCTCGGCACCCCACTAAAAAATGAACACATATTATAAATAGGAGATTTTATGACCAAAGGTTGGGATAAGGTTTACGAAGACCTGAGCAATATTGCTTACCCTGCAGAAGGCGTGATTCGTATCTTTAAAGGAACGTTTCCGAACTTGGATTTGACTCACTTTGACACGAATACAAAAATTCTGGACCTTGGGGCAGGTGATGGTCGCCACATTCTCCTGTTCAACAGTCTTGGTTATAAATGCCATGCTGTTGAGATCTCTGAATCTATCGTAAATAACTTGTCTAGTGCTTTAACTGCAAGAGATATTGACTGTGATGTCAGAGTGGGTAAAGCAGAGAATGTACCATTTGAAGATGCTTCTTTCGATGCACTACTATCTTGGAACAGTTACTATTACATGTCTGATGACAATGTTGATTTCGATAGTCACGTTGCAGAAATGGCCAGAGTATTGAAGCCTGGTGGAACATTGGTTTGCTCTATACCTACCAGTGAAAACTTTATTTTTAAAGATAGTGTTCCGCATGAAATCGAAGGCTACAGAGTAGTAGGTGATGATTACTTTGGGCTTAGAAATGGCCAGGTAATGCGCTGTATGTCGAGCCAAGATGAAGTTGTTGAGACGTTCAAAAGCCACTTTGACGATTTCCGATTGGCGACAATAGAAATGGATTGGTTTGGCTTATCATACAGATGGTTTGTATTTGTAGCTAAGAAGATTTAAAGCATCGTTCAAACGGCGCGTAATCTGAATACTAGATCAATAACATAAAGGCAAACCCAGTCTCACGGCATTGTTTTTCGCTTAGACACTGGTCAATACATCACCTGTAGGTGTATCGAGCACTTGTGCAGCGAAGTTTAGACTGGGTTTGGCTTGGTGATGACAACAAATCCATTCATTAATTGTTTGTTTATTTGTGCGGCGATAGCGTAGTGACGTAAACATGGAGATAGGCTACATAAGATCTTGTAAAGCAAACAGAACGAAAACGTACTTTCAATTATCAGCACTGTTTCGATGATAATACCCTTAATTTTTAGCCTTTCACTCGAAACCTTGATGTTCATTACAGCGCAACGAATTTATCGCGGTATTATCAATTCAGACGGTTTTCAAACCATGGTTGATTATTGCTTCTTGATACTGATTCTGCCATTGAGTTTGTCCCTTATTTTTACTCGTATTGAGATTCGGATGATCTGATTGCGACATAAGCAGTTAGCTCACGGATTTAGGAAACAACGCCCTTAGGAGCATAAAAAATGAATCCTACGATTCTAGAATGTACTCTCAGAGATGGGAGCTATGAAATTGATTTTCAGTTCTCCAAAAACGATACACTAAATATCTGTTCAGCTTTGGATAACGCAGGTTTCGAACTCATCGAGGTTGGGCATGGTGTTGGCCTAGGTGCCTCTGAAAAAAATATTGGTGTAGCGTTAGAGTCTGACGAGACATATATGCAAGCGGCAGCGAGTTCTGTATCCAAGGGGCGATGGGGAATGTTTGCCATCCCAGGGATTGCTGAGCTTCGTCACTTAGAGCTTGCAAAAGAGTATGATATGGACTTTGTCAGGGTCGGTTCAACTATCGAAGATTTTTCAAAGAGTGAGCCTTTTATTCGTTCTGCCAAGCAGAAAGATATGATGACATGTGTGAACTTCATGAAGTCTTATGCAGCAGCTCCGGAAGAATTAGCTCGTGCGGCTAGAGATGCTTTTAATATGGGAGTCGATGCGGTTTATGTTGTTGATTCTGCAGGAGGGATGCTACCAAATGAAGTTAAACTCTATGTTGAAGCGATCAAGGCAGAGAAGTCAGATGCGGTAATCGGCTTTCACGGACACAATAATCTAGGTTTAGGGGTTGGAAATGCCTTAGCGGCTCTTGAGGCTGGAGCGACGATTATTGATACCTCGTTACAAGGGTTTGGTAGAAGTGCAGGTAACACCACTACGGAGCAAATGATAGGCTGTCTTGCTCGTATGGGGTTAGAAGGCCATATTGATCCTATCCATGTTATGGATATCGGTGAAGATTTGATTAAGCCAATGATTGAGAAACGAGGGCTTACTTCAATTGACACGGTGTCGGGTATGTCTTTGTTCCATTCTAGCTATATGCCAACAATTCATGAAATGTCAGTTAAATATCGAATTGATCCCCGTCAATTGATTGCATCTGTATGTAGCGAAGACATTGTTAACGCATCACTGGAACTGGTAGAGCGACATGCGAAATTAATTGCTGATACTAAGAGTTCTAAGGGAGCATGGAAGCCAAGTTATCGAAACTATTATATTAATGAACAAGCGGCACTATGATTAACGAAATATTTAAAGATAGGGAAAATATTGCAATTGAATATCAGGGAAGAGCGGTTTCTTACCCAGAACTATCGGGTTTGGTCTTTTTTTATGAATGTGAACTTGAAAAAAAAGGCTTAGTAAAAGGCTCACGTGTTTGTTTGAACGTGGCTGACCCTTTAGAGTATTTTGTAATATTGCTGTCTTGTTTTTCCAAGGGAATAGTTGTTTGCCCGCTATCAGATAGCTATTCAGAAGAATATAAATCAACAATCCTTGAAATATTTAAGCCGTCCGAGATCATTGAAGGCGGAAGTGCTTTCCCTGTCCCTATCCCTTTGCCTGATGAAGATTGGAAAAGCGGCAGTATTGACCCAGACGGCCTAGCAATGGTGACGTTCACCTCTGGAACTACAGGCGTTCCAAAGGGAGTTTGCCATAGCCTTGGTAACCTTTTAAGTTGTTCGAAAGCGTTTAACGCACATAACGGATTGGATTCATCTACAAGAATGTTGCACGTTATGCCAAAGTTCTATATGGCCGGCATTCTAAACACTTTTTTGAGTCCACTAGTGGCTGGTGGTTCGGTTGTTATAGCAGATACATTCTCTGCACAGAATGCCCATCAACTGTTCAAGAAATTCTATGAGACCGAGTCAAACACAGTTTGGCTAAGCCCATCTATGTTGATGTTATCATCTAAAATGACGCGTGATAGCAAAGTGATAGACTGGGTAGGACAGATCAAAGCCAAGTTGTTTATTGGGACCGCCCCTTTACCTTCAGGTACGAAGAAGTTTGCAGAAGACAAATTTTCAGTTGAGTTGTTGGAAAGCTACGGCACAAGTGAACTCTTGTTTATTTCCAGTGCAGTATCAGGTGAAGGGCACTGTGACGGGGTAGGTAGACTGCTGGACGGTGTAGAGTTAACAGTGGCAGAAGATGGCGAGCTTATCGTACATACTCCTTGGGCAATGATGGGCTATTTAAATGCCGATGGCCTAGGCTTCAACACGGGCGATACGGGATTTATCGAGCAGCAACACTTACACATTTCTGGAAGAAAGAAAGACATCATAATTAAGGGAGGGCAGAATATCAGCCCAAGACACGTAGAAGAGGTCGCCCTTGGCTTTTCAGGAATATCTGAAGCGACAGTTGCTGCTGTTCCGCACTCTTTTTGGGGTGAAGTTCCTTGGCTGTTTGTTATTCCTTCTCCTGAATTCGACATCGAAAAGTTAAAAATCTGGCTGAACGAGAAGTTATCAAAAGATACGCAGCCTGAAAAAATAGTAGTGCTTGATGACTTTCCGAGGACAGTGACCGGTAAAGTGATAAAAAGCGAACTGATTGAGAAGTATTCTTGATGATTATTGGTTTTTCGCATTTGATTGTGAACAGCAGTGATGTAGAGAAAGATTCGGCTCATATTATAGAGCAAGGCTATCACTGTTCTTTTTCCGAGGTTGGGTTAGAGAACAACGCATCAAAGAAACAGTTGCTGACGGAGTACTCAAGAGAACACGATATTCACTTGTATCGGGTTGCAGACGGGTACGACATTGAGCTAATTAACCATCACAGTCAGTGCAACGTCGTACAGGATAGAATCTTTTATAAAGACAAAATTCTAAATATCGTGATGCCCGATGGAAGTGTGGCTGAGGAACTGCAGTTCTGGGAGCAGCTAGGCTTTAAAACCACAGAGAGTTCTGCCTTCTTAAAGCGCCCAGTCCCCTCTTGGAACGTTGAAATGTGCTTTACAGAGGTCCCAGACAAACTGGTTGAGCAGAAACTAGACATATCTGGAGTGACCTCCATTGCATTTATTGTAAAGAAGATTGAAAATTTCGTTCTTAAGCTAGAAAACATTGCCCCCTGGGTGTCTGAGTTATTCAAACTGACAGTGGATGGAAACGAGCTATCGATCGTTCTGTTCAAGACACCGTCAGGAATTATTGTGGAACTGATTGAGGTATAACATGAAAATCACGGACTTATCGATGATGCTTGAAGAGGGGATGCAGACATTTGCTGCACACTGGCATCCATTTTTTGAATCGACTCAGTTAGGGCGACATGGCATTGAGAACAGGGAAACCAGGAAAATAATTCTTGGTACACATACTGGAACACATATCGATGCACCAAGACACTTCATCGCTAGGGGAGAGACGATTGAAAATGTTCCACTTGAACAGATAAATGGTCCCGCATTAGTGGTCGACTTCTCTGCTCTACCTGATAAGCATGAAATCAGCAGAGAGGAGTTATGTGATGCTCTCAATAATCGTTGTCCAGAAAGGTTGATTGCGAGGTTCGACTGGGATTTGAAGTTGAACACAAACGAGTATTACACAGATCACGCTTTTTTCTCTGAAGAAGCCTGCCAGTGGCTTGTTGACAATGGTTGTCGTGTCATCGCTCTTGATACTCCTCAGCCAGACAACCCGCTTAACGGAAGAGGGGCTGAGAAAGATGCACCAAATCATAAAATCCTGCTGGGAGCAGGAACGGTGATAGTGGAATACTTAGTGGATATTCGGAAGTTATCACAGCAGGAAGTAACATTGATTGTAGCTCCTTTAAAAATCAAAGGTGGAGATGGTGCTCCTGTAAGGTGCTTTGTGATCGAGGAAATGTAATGACCGTAAAAAATAAAATTATAGAATGGTTCGAAACGCAGTCTGGTCAAAAGAACATAGATACTAAGTCAAATTACTTCGAGCAAGGTCTAATCGATTCGTTTGATGTGATTATGTTAATGGATTTTTGCGAGTCAGAGATGAGTGTGACTTTTTCAGAAGTTCAGTTTGAGGACAGACGTTTCTCTACCATTGATGGCTTGGTTGATATCATTCAAGAGTTAAAGGGTGAATGATTTGGCGTCTTCTTACACTTACGAAGAGTTAGTAGCAGCAGTCAGAGCTGTCGGTGTTAAAGAAAACGATATTTTATTTTGTCATAGCAATGTCGGTTTTTTAGGGGTGCCTGAGGGCTTAAAAGACAGGCAGGCCATACTAGAGCTTATATTATCAGCTATTCAAGATGTAATTGGTGAGGAAGGCACATTGGTTGTGCCCACATTCACTTACTCGTTTGGTAAGAACGAGATATTTGATGTTGATAGCTCGGTGTCAAATTGTGGTGCTTTTTCTGAGTTTATAAGAATGCACCCAAGTGCTTTTCGCAGCAATGATCCGTCAGTGTCTGTTGCTGCCATTGGGAGAAAGGCTCAAGATCTCACTAAAAACATCCCTCAGGATGCATACTCTGAAGACAGTGTGTTTGGTCGTTTAGTGAAGCAAAGAGTTCGTATTTTCAATATTAATTTTGATGCAGGTACAACACTACTTCATTACTTAGAAAAGCAATGCCAAGTTTCTTACCGCTTTGATAAGACATTCCATGGTGAGAAAATGGAAGATGGGTGCTTAGTTCAATCAGCATCAACATTGTGGGTCAGAGATATGGACCTTGAAGGTAGTGATGCAAACTTTGACGCCTTTAACCGCTATGTTTCAAACGCGGCCTTGTATAAGCGATGCAGTGTTGGCCGAGGAAGTATCGGCAGTATATCTATCGAAGATGTGGAACAAGCGTTTAATTTGCTTTATCAGCAAGATGCTTGGTTTTTGACAGATAGGTACACCAAATGACTGATAGTGGCGATGAAATGTATCAGCTTGGGAAGCGCTTGTTTCCTATTTGCAGAAGCCTGACAGGAAATGGCGTAAGGGAAACACTTCAGATTTTGAAAGAAGAATTCCCTGAGCTAGAAATTTTCTCTGTGCCGTCTGGTATGAAGGCTTTTGACTGGACAGTACCTGATGAGTGGAATGTACATGATGCATATATTCTTGATCCATCAGGGAAGAAAGTTATTGATTTCAAAGAGTCAAACTTACATGTCGTTGGTTATTCAGAGCCTGTAGACAAGACTCTTGATTTGGCTGATTTGGTAGAACGTATTCACACCCTGCCAGAACAACCTGACGCGATACCTTATATCACTTCTTATTATTCTCGTTACTGGGGCTTTTGTGCGACTGAAAAGCAGATAACAGCACTTCAACCCGGTAAGTACAGAGCAGTAATCGACTCTCAACTTGAACCTGGCGAACTAAATTATGGCGAGATAATTCTTCCGGGTGAAAGTGAAAAAGAAATTCTTATCTCTACCTATGTATGCCACCCATCCATGGCGAATAATGAGCTTTCTGGCCCATTGGTTTCAATATATTTAGGGAAGTGGTTAAAAACATTAAAGAATAGAAAATACACATATCGCATTGTTTTTGTACCAGAAACGATCGGTGCAATTGTCTATATAAGCAGACATCTGGAAAGTCTAAAACAAAATGTTATAGCCGGCTTTATGGTGACATGTGTTGGAGATGAAAGGGCGTACTCTTATCTTCCTTCTAGAAATGGAGAAACCCTTGCGGACCACGCTGCAAGACATGCGTTAAAACACATTGACCCAGCGTATAAAGTATATGAGTGGAGAGACCGAGGAAGTGACGAAAGGCAGTATTGCTCGCCAGGCGTTGACCTTCCGGTTGCGACCATCATGAGATCTAAATATGCGGAGTATCCGGAGTATCATACATCGTTGGATAACTTTGATTTGGTAACGCCAAAAGGTTTGACTGGTGGACTGAATGCGTTAAAGCAGGCAGTATCAATTATTGAAAACAATTGCTATCCCAAAATTAATGTATTATGCGAACCTCAACTTGGAAAAAGAGGGCTTTATCCGAGTTTGAGTACTAAAGATACACAAAGTCAAGTTCAGTTGATGATGGACTTTATGAGCTATGCTGATGGCACCAAGTCACTATTAGAAATTGCTGACATGGTAAATTGTTCATTTTTTGACCTTCATCGTATTTATGTCAAACTTGATGAAGCAAACTTAATTGAATAGATATGGCGTGCTAGATTTTTAATTCATGAAAAATAATGGGAGTGTACTGATACATTAAACGTATCGCTTCCCACTGGCTATAGAAATAACATCGTAACCGATTTTCGTTTTAGTTATTTGGTTTTATAAATATGATAAATATATTAGAGCAGCTATCAGATAACAACATCGTTGTTAGTTTTGCCACAGAAAAAGATAAAGAAAGCTGGGAAGCTGTACTTAAAACTAAAAACTTTGTGTCGAACAGATATGATTGGAATAATCTGGTCTACCTTAATACGTACTTCTCTAAAGAAAGTGGTTACAAACAGATCCCATTGATTTATTTCTATAAAAACAAGCCGGTTGCTGTTTGGCCACTTGCTATCATTAATGGTGTTTTGAGTAGTCATGGTGGAGATGTCGTCGAACCTTTGGTGATTGAAGGTACGCCACAAAAAGTTCGAAAGCAGCTTTTTGAAATGAGCTATTCATTTATTAGTTCAATTGAAAATGAAACTGCATGTAAGCCAAGTCCATTTGGCGTAATTCTTAGCAATATAAACTTGTCAGAATGGGCTGTTTATTTACATAACCAAGGCATGAAGTGTTTATCCAAGCAATTGCTTTATGTTGATTTAACCTGCAGCTTAGAAGAAATAAAGTCTTCATTTCGGAAAAGCTATAGGCCTCTTGTGACAAAGGGGCTCCGGCTCTGGGACTCTGAAGTTGTTACTAGCAGTAGAGATGTGTTTGAGGAGTTTATGCAATTACATCATGATGTTGCTGGGGGCTGGACGAGAAGCCGAGAAACGTGGGATCTGCATTATGAAATGATGGTCAATGGAGAGGCGTTTTTAATCACTTTGAGAGATGATAATGGCGTGCTAGTTGGGGCAGGTTTTTTTGTAAACAACAGGACAAATGCTTGCTATGCAATTGCGGCTTATGATCGGAGCTTATTCAAAGAACCACTGGGTCATGTGGTTCAATACAAGGCGATCGAATACATGATAAGTAAAGGCTTTAAATGGTATGAGATTGGCGAAAATGTCAGCATTCTCGATGAGTCAACAGATAAAGAACGCAATATAGTTAAATTTAAATCTGGATTCAGTAACTTAAGCCTTGCTCAATTGCAATTTTATAGATGAGATAGAAAATGAAAGTCGTACTCCATGGTTTTGGCACATTTCCTGTCTTCTTTTATCACCTGATCAAGCACAGTAAGCAGAGTAACTCAGGTATTGAGTGGTATATCTTACTAAGCACGCCGCACTTTCAAGAGGCCTTTGAGCAGCTCTTGGGCCCAGATAACGTTCGCGTAATAGACACAAGGTTTTCAGAGGCACGTAAGCAAAAAGCTATTGTTGATGCCGTGTCTTATCCACAGAAGTTAGCAGAAGACATTGCAGCAGAAAAAAGACCCACGCTGAATGTCACAGCGGTTGACTACGAAAACAAAGCGAAATGGATGTTTCACCAAGCGCGTGAATTCATGAGCGATGTGAGAGCAAATGTCGCGCTTGTTTCGCAAGTCGAAGGGATGGATGGCAAAATCTTCATTCGTGCAGCACAAAGCCTTGGCATAGAGGTAGCAGTGCCGACGGGCTTGAGAAATGTCGGCGGTATCTACTTTTCTCCTGACGAATGTGAAAGCTTCCCTGAGTATGCAAATGAAGGGGCTGAGCAGTATCGCGAAGAAGCGGAACGCTTTATTCGTCAATTTAATGAAAAACCAATGCCTGCGTGGAGTGCGCTTGGCAACGCAGATGAGCCAACCCTAGATACGTTGAGAGCCCCTTTTACTAAGCGGCTGATTAACTTTGTAAAGTATGCCCTTGCTGATGGTTCTAGCTTTAAACTGGATAAAATCCGCGTCGCCTTCTTGAACAACTTACCGATGCTTCGCAATGCGATTTGGCGTTTAAACACCAAGCGTAACAGTCGTCTATGTAATATCGAATCGGTCAACGAGTTACCGGAAAAGTTCATTTTCTTCCCGCTTCAGTACACGCCGGAGTCTTCCATCAATACCCCAGCGGCGTATTTTCTTGATCAAATGCGGGCTGTAGATGCGCTGCGTTTTAGCATGCCGTCAGATTACACGCTGGTGGTAAAAGAACACCCCGCATGTATTGAAACGCGAGGCGGTGGCTTGCTTCGCCAGTTACTGAAAACACCGGGTGTTAGGGTAGCGAAGTACAACCTGAACACAGCGGAAGTTTGTGCAAAAGCGGATTTGGTTGTTTCTGTGACAGGCACAGTAGTGATGGAAGCCTTTATGCTTGGAAAGGCTTCAATGTCTTTAGCCAAAGCGTTACCGTCAGAAGTGATTGGTGGGGTGGTTGGTTTGTGTAACTTATCTGAAACGCTTGGTGTGCTGCTTTCTCCAGACTATAAAATCAGTGAAGAAGCAAAAGTAGAAGCATTAGCGAAAGTGTTCAACATTCAAACCAAAGCCGTGTTTACAGGCCCAGGTATTCCTGGCGAGCCTGCATTAAAGCAATCTAACATCGTTCGTTTCTTTGATGGCTTTGTAGAGCATTGCAAAAAACAGGGCATTCAATGTGATTGCTAAGAAAAGTTTTCTGCGTTCTCTGTTCACGGTTTCTGGTATCTCCATCATTGTTTTAATTGTTGGCTTTATTAGACAAATTATCATTGCGAGACAATTCGGTACGTCTCTGGAAATGGATATTTACTATGTTGCCTATGCCATTACGACAATTTTGGTGATCACGCCGGGTGCTCTATTTGAGCACGTGGCTGTTCCAAAACTAAAGCAACACATGGAAGAGCACGGCATGGAGAAGTTTTATGATTATGCCGTAGGCATAATCATCCTCTCTGTCATCACCTCTGTGGTGTTGGTTGGGCTATATGCCCTGTTGTCTCCCTTGCTGGCCAAGCTCATGACGTCAGGGTTTAGTGAGAAAGAAACAGAAGCATTGAGCGCTTTTGTTTATTGGTTTGTGCCTTGGTTATTGGTCTATCCAATCTTTAATGCCCTGACCAGCGTGCTAAAGAGCATGGAGAAATTCCTCGTTTCTTCGTTTGCAGAAGTCATTTACATGTTCTCGTCGCTGGCGGTGATTTACTTCTATGCGTCAACAAGAGTGGAAATTATCCCAATATCTCAGTTTGTTGGGCATTTGCTGGCCATCATTTTCTTGCTCGTGATTTTTGTTAAATCATCAAAACGACTATGGCTGCGGAGTTTCTCTTTCGCAGACTACAGGCAAGTGATCAAAAACGCACTATTGCTGCTGACTTCTCATCCGATTAAAACCGCGAGCAGCGTAATCGAAAGGAACTTTCAATCTAACTTGCCGGTGGGCGGTATTTCAGCACTGGGCTATGCCAGTCAGCTGACAAACTCCATCTCGGCGGTATTAAACTTTAAGCAGATATATGTCGTGCCGCTATCAAAAGCGGAAGGGAGAGAAGAAAAGTTTCACAGACTTCTGGTGGGCTTGTTCTATTTAACCGTCCCCATCGCCATTGTTAACTATGTGCTAGCGACAGACATTATTGCGTTTGTCTATGGTGGCGGAAACTTCAACGCAGACAGCGTGCATCAAACCAGTTTGGCGTATGCGGTTCTCTCGTTCTCGATCATTTCGTCGGCAGTGAATGTCCCTGTGATGCGTATGTTCCAAATTGTCGATATCGTGCATAAAACGATTCTCATCACCGTATTGTCGATTGTGTCCATGACCATACAACTCTATGTTTGTGTAGCGTATTTAGACCTTGGGCTATACGGTTATGCGCTGGCAGTTACGAGCAACTCATTGTTAATGGTGTTCGTTAACATGGGGATCCTGACGGCGTCATCCAGCATCAAGATTCACTATGTGAAGCTGGCGCTTGATGTAATGCCAATCATTGTACTAATGGCTTTGTCTCATTATCTCTATGCATATATCGAATCCAGCTTAGGAATAACGCTCATCTTCATCAAATTGCTCGTTTGGGCGCTATTAGTTATCGCTTGCTATTTGATGCTATTTCCAATAATTAAAAAGGTATTAGGAAAATAACGTGAAAGTTCTTTCTATCTGCTACATGTTGCCACCCGCGATGTATCCTCAGGCTATTCAGATTGGCAGACTCCTTTATCATTCAAAACTCGAACACCACGTTATCACTGCTGACCTTGAACATGAGCCAAGAAAGCTCGGCGTTTACAACGACTTTGCTAACAGGGTTGCTCGTATCAACCACTATAAAGAGGCAAAGCAGCTGCCATCCTTGCTACACAAGGTGCTGTACTACTTTGCCCCTTTCTATGGAGCGTGCCCAGACAACTTCAAACCTTGGGCAAAAAATGTCTTTTCAGACTATTCCGCCAAGCTAGATAGCAAAGCGGAAACGCAATCAGATTGCATTGTGAGCTTTGGTGTTCCAATGAGCGATCATCTTCTTGCCATGAAACTGAAAGCGAAATATGGCACGCCTTGGATTGCGCATTTCAGTGACCCTTGGTCAGATAACCCTTTCAAAAAACACCATATTCTCTCTAAGTTCATCAACAAAAAACTGGAAGAGATAGTCATAAGCGCGGCGGATGAAGTCATTTTTACGTCTGAAGAAACCAAGAAATTGGTCATGTCAAAGTATCCGGACCTTCAAAAAGGTGTAGTGTTGGGGCACTCCTATGACGCGGCCCTTTACCCTGAAGCTCAAGCTCAAGCTCAAGCTCACCGTGAAGATGGCAAGACCGTTATAAAACATATTGGCAGCCTTTATGGATATCGTTCGCCAAAGCCACTTTTTAAAGCTTTACACAGCCTCCACCTCGAAGAGCCAGAGCTGCTAAAAAATGTCTGTTTTGAGTTTGTAGGTTACGTAGCACCACGAATGAAAAACAATACGGACTTAAAGGCATTGCCCGAAGGTCTCGTTCATTTCAAAGGTGGTGTTGACTACATGCAGTCACTCAGTGAAATGTCGTCATCCGATGCGCTGATGATCATTGATGCGCCAGCGACTGAGAGTGTGTTCTTGCCAAGTAAACTGATCGATTACGTCGGCTCTAAACGTCCCATTTTGGCGATCACACCAAACGGTACCTCACAGAAGTTGGTGAAAAGAATGGGCTTTGCAACCGCGAACCCAGAAGACAATTCAGCCATTAAAGATATGTTGAAGTCTTACCTAAAACAGCGGCAGGAATACTGCCAGCCTTTGCTTGATGGTACCTTCGACGCCGTCTACAGAGAGTTCTCTACAGAGGCAATTCTTACGAAGTTTGATGCAATAGTAGAACGCCTAGGGAAGAAGTAATCGCATGAATGTTTTTGTTTACGGCTATTACGGTTTTGGCAATGCGGGTGACGAGCTGCTGCTAAGACGTGTTATTGAATACTTCAAAGCGCGAACTTCAGACGTTAGCTTTGTGGTGAGATGCCATGACGAATCACAAACAGGGTTTGAAAACGACCCCGTTGAGTTTGTGAATATCGATGCAAGTCTCACGCAACCCAACACATCGAAACTGACGGGCTTCATCAAGTACTTACGCGCAGCGGCGAAATACATGAAGCAGAGTGACGCCTTTGTTTTTGGTGGCGGCACCTTGTTTCAATCTTCGGGTCGAATTCCTTACACCTTGATCTTGATGACAGCACTGTGCGTGTTAGCGCGTATTTATAACGTGCCTGTATACGCTTTAGGGGTGGGCGTTGGGCCGTTAAAAGATGGTTTAAGTCAGCGCCTTTTTACGCTTATTTTGCGCCTAGCGTCGGATTTCGCTGTACGCGATTTAACCTCAATGGCGAACGCCAAGGCCGCATCTGGTAGTGACAAACTGCGATTGACCAGTGATTTGGTTTTTGGTGCAGGTATTAAAGAGCAAGGCGCTAAACCGCTAGCAACAGGCACGGCTCTGCATATTGCGATCACTATTGCTGCGAGCGACTCAAAACTCACCGAGCAAAACCTCAATACCTTGAGCGAGCAGCTCAAGCGGTTGGTCAAAGAAATAAAAGAAAAGCAGCCAGAAAGCCAAATCAGTTGCCTAACGTTTCAAGATTTTGAAACCGCAACCGGTGTGCGTTTGTCCGATAAAAACATGATGACAAAACTGGTGGGTGAAGAGGCGCTAAACCACGTTGAGTTTTGCCAAGTGCCCAATACCATTGAAGGCGCATTAACGCTCGTTTCATCGTTTGACGTTGTGTTGGGCATGCGCTTTCACGGCTTAGTGCTAGCAGCAATGGCGCAAGTACCATTTGTTGGCGTTTCACGTGATCATAAAGTCACTGACCTTTGCGAAAAGTTTGGCTTCCCTTCGTGGAATATTACGCAACCGCCTGAAACAACTTTGTTTGAGTTAGTAGAGCGTGCTGGCAAAACCCCAGTCGATATAGACGTGCTTGAAACCTGTCGCAGTCAGTCTGATGCAAATTTTGATGAGGTCGAAAAATACCTTCAACGTAGGAACGCTAAATGAAGGTGTTACACATTATTACGGGGCTCGGTGTCGGTGGCGCTGAGACCATGTTGTACAAGTTACTCAGTGAATTGTCACAAGACAGTCACTCAGATCACCTTGTCATCAGCATGATGAAACCCGGTCCTTACAAAGAGAAAATCAACGCATTGGGCATCAAAGTCATCTCGTTAGAGATGAATAGCGCCAAGAGCATTCCCGCTGCTGTGATTAAGTTGATAAAAGCGGTGAAGCAAATAAAGCCAGACGTTGTACAAGGGTGGATGTACCACGGGAATTTATTTGCCAGCATCAGCAAACTCGTATTGCCCAAACATGTAAAATTGATTTGGAACGTACGCCACTCGCTGTACGACTTTTCGAAGGAAACGCGATCGACGAAATGGCTCATTAAATTCAGCGCCAAAATCTCTGGTTTTTGCGACGGGATCTTGTACAACTCGTCGATTTCGCGTGACCAACACGAGTTAGCCGGCTTCGCTAAAACGCACGGCAAGGTTATCCCCAATGGCTTTGACACCGAGCATTTCAAGCCAGATTCAGTGCGACGCGAGCGTATTCGCGCAGAATTGAACCTGCCTGACGACACTATTGTGATCGCCCATGTGGGGCGGTTCCATCCGGCAAAGAACCACCTCGGTTTTATCAAAGCCGTCGTTCCGGTTTTGCAGCAGAAAAGCAACGTTGCCGTTGTCATGGTGGGGTTGAATGTTGATGAGAGCAATGAGCAGATAGCCACCTTAGTGCCAGATGCAGTGAAGTCACAGCTGCACCTGATGGGGTTGCGAAATGATATTCCTGATATCATGAGCGCATCAGATTTTCTGGTCATGTCCAGTGACACCGAAGGGTTCCCAAATGTAATTGGTGAAGCAATGTCATCAGGCTTGCCGGTAGTCTCAACAGATGCGGGTGAAAGCCGGATCGTCGTTGGCGATGCAGGGATAGTCGTTCCCATTGGGGATATGGAAGCGCTAACCCAAGGCATGACATCGCTGATTGAGCGAGAGCACGACGCATTCATTGCACTTCAACGTCAGGCGAGAGAGCGCATCATTCAGTATTACTCTTTGAGCGCTATAGCGTCGCAATACAAAAAATTATACGAAAGCAGATAATATGTGTGGAATAGCCGGATACGTGGGTTGGAAAACGCCCGCGTTAGTAGAAAGCACCCTAACTTCAATGGGTGACAAAATTCGCACTCGGGGCCCTGACAGCAAAGGGATATGGGCGAACAATGATGGCAGCATCGGCTTTGTTCATCAGCGGCTTGCTATTGTTGATCTCTCCGAAGCAGGGCATCAGCCAATGGTAAGTGATTGCGGTCGCTATGTACTGGTTTTTAATGGTGAAATCTACAACCACCTAATTGTACGGCAAGAGCTGCAAGATACCTTCGGTGACCAAGCGTCGCAGTGGAAAGGGCATTCGGACACGGAAACCCTGTTAAAAGCCATCATCCTGCTTGGTCTCGAAAAAGCACTTGAACGCATCGTGGGTATGTATGCGTTTGCAATCTGCGACAATGAGCGTCAAACCGTCTCTTTGGCAAGGGACCGAATCGGTGAAAAACCGCTATATTGGGGAATACAAAACGGTACATTCCTTTTCGGCTCAGAGTTAAAAGCACTCAAGGCACATCCATCCTTTGTGGGAGAAATCGACAAAGGTAGCGTGTCATTGCTCATGCAACACGGCTATATACCCGGCCGCCGCTCAATTTACCAAGATATAGAGCGACTCACGCCCGGCACCTACATGACTTTGACCGTAAGCAGTGGCGAAATAGAGCATGCGCAATATTGGTCAATCGAACAAATCGCCAGTAAGCCTCAGTTAGAGGGGAGCGAAAGCGAGCACATTGCCGCATTAGAAGCGCAGCTAAAAACCACCGTAGAACAGCAGATGTTGTCCGATGTACCGCTAGGGGCATTTTTGTCCGGGGGGATAGATTCATCGCTCATTTGTGCATTGATGCAAGAGCAATCGTCACAACCGATTCAAACATTTTCCATCGGCTTTAACGATCCGAAATATGATGAAGCCATCCACGCCAAAAAAGTAGCAGAACATCTCGGTACCAAGCACACAGAGCTGTATGTAACCGCCAAAGATGCCTTGGACAAAGTCCCTGAAATTGCCTCAGCTTATTGCGAGCCTTTTGCGGATCAATCCCAGATTGCGACCATGTTAGTGTCAGAAATGGCAGTGAACTCCGTAACAGTAGCACTGTCAGGAGATGGCGGTGATGAACTGTTTGGCGGTTATACACGCTACAATCAAGCGCTGTCCCTTTGGGGGAAAGTCTCTCGGGTGCCGAGAGCAATGAGAAACGTTGCAGGCCATTGCCCTTTGCCCATTGACGCAATAAACGGCGCAGGTGCCAAGGTTGGAAAACCCATGCTGGGTGATAAACTCAGTAAAGGCTTAAACCTGATGAGCTCAGATAATGCGTTAGAGCTATACCACCGACTGATTTCCGTTACCGCCCATACTGGGGAGGTTGTGGTAGATGCGCCTTCATCCGGTGTTGCTAGCCAATACAGCAACTACGAACGCTCTCACCCAAACCTGTCACTCAAAGAAGAGTTCATGTTGAGAGATGTTCTGGCATACCTGCCTGATGACATTCTGGTGAAGGTTGATCGCGCCGCAATGAAATCATCGTTGGAAACGCGAGTGCCATTGTTGGATCACCGAGTGGTAGAACTCGCATTTAGCATGCCAATCAGCCAAAAAGTGAGAAACGGTGTGACGAAATGGCCACTTCGCGAGATCCTTTACAAGCGCGTACCACAAGCGCTTATTGAAAGACCGAAAAAAGGCTTTTCGGTACCCGTAAGGGATTGGCTCAGAGATGAGCTAAGAGAGTGGGCGGAATCCTTGTTGGAAGAGAGTAAACTGAAAAACCAAAACTACTTGGATGCAAGTCGAGTAAGAACAATTTGGCAGGAGCATCTCTCTGGTAAGCGCGATTGGTCTTACTTGCTTTGGAATATTTTAATGTTCCAGTCTTGGATTGAGCAGCAGTAGCAGCGAGATTAAAAACATTAAATAGAGGCGGTATTGGCAGGGGTAAGCACTCATTGCGAATACCGTTTTTTACTCACCAGTATGCTTTTGAAGTAGACTTCGGCAACATATTCATTCCCTAAGCAGTTAGTGATTGAATTAGCGTCAATTAAATGGGTAGTCATGGCGTTGCCACAATAAAGTAATGAAGGTGGCGCAAGTTAACTTATTAGTAGTTAGGACATATCAAGGATAGATAAACGATACGTTCAACAGTAAATGTAGCGTTGTGTTGAAAATTACTGTGAATGCAGAGAATCGCTTGACAAGAAAGTCACAATGGAGCGTTAACTTTATGGTATTCTTTTATAAATTGTCATTTATTTACTTGCTAGTCTTTTCAGTGGTGGCATTTGATAACGGACAGCGGTTTCAAGTTTCGGATTGGTTGTTTTTTATTAACGCCAAGTTTGCCTATGCAGCATTGTTTTACATGATGGTTATTTCCGGTATATTTCTTATCTTAGAAACGAAAATGCGCAAATATGATCGGTTCTTTATCAGCTTCTTTGCGGTGGGACTACTTTATATTTGCTACTCTTTTATTTATGGGGTGCGATTTTCATACATCAGCTACAACCAAATTGGCTTCGTATTCATTGCTGCATCATTCTTGTTTGTCATGGATACATCGAGGCTTAAATCCAGCCTGTTAGTTGGCTATAGCATAATGCTCTTCTTCGCTATCGCCATGTCTCTCGTGAAATATTACGACTTAGACCTGCCGATAGTAAGGTACTCTGACCTAGATTTAGATTCCACTGCAATACGTGCATCCAGCGGTTTGTTCTTGCAAACAAATGCGAGCGGGGCTTTCTTCTGTTTATCTGCGCTAATATTCTTATCGCTCTACAACTACACACGGCATTTAACATATATCGTGTGCTGTTTCATCTGTATTGTTTGCTTACTTGTAGGGAAATCATTAGGTCCAATTGGGATATTTTTTGCGCTTGCAATTCTCTATGCGAACAAATCTATTTTGTTAGCATTTTCAGCAATTGGTCTGAGTATTTTCTTTTTTAAATTAGACTACTTCATTTACTACTTGAACTATAAGCTTCATTCTGGCAGTACAAAATATGATGTTTTTTTAGGGACAGTAGAACGCTTCTACGAGAATACGGGCGATCTGGTGTTTGGACAATTTTACTCAGGGAACACGCATGGCCTGTTGTATACAGAAAGTTCCATGCTAGATATAATTAATAACTTTGGTATTGCTGGCGCTTTTTGGGCTTTCGCTATAGGCATCGCCGGGCTTGTGTTAGCTCTAAATGCGACCTGCCGCCGCCGACTGACCTTGTTTCTTCCTGTCATCGCACTCTTTGTGTTGTCACTGACGCAAAACAGTACGCTTATGTTAGTACACATCTTTATCGTGTGTTTCTACTTGGCGACACTGCATGCCGTGAGTCGGGGTGTCGTTACAAGTCGGGCACCATTAGTGTTTAAGGTCAATCATAGTTTTATAAAAGACGACGAGAAAAACCCGTCAGCCATGAGCTATCCCAATAGTGGAATGTGAAAACAGTTGTACAGGTTGACCGTGGAGACCTGTTTGCTTCAAAACGAGAACCATTATGAAAATGCTAGTTATTTCGGCCTATCCCTCCTCTCTCGTTAACTTTAGAGGAGATATGCTTCAAGGCCTGTCGAAAAACGGTGTTAGCGTTGCAGCGTTATCGTCGGGAGCGACTGAAAAAGAAGTAGAGAACATTCTCGAGATTGCTGATGAGTATCATGACTACAAAGTAAGCAGAAATGGCATTAACCCAATCGAAGATTTTTTTGTCATCCTGCGGTTTATTCGGTTCTATCTAACATTGAAGCCAGATAGCATCCTGGCTTACACCGTCAAACCTGTTGTGTTTGGGGGTATCGCGGCCCGACTTATTGGATTTAAAAACTTCAATGCACTCATCACGGGGCTAGGCTTCGCCTTCCAAAAAGGAAGTTGGAAGAAAAACCTGCTCGTCGCGATAGTTACCTTCCTTTATCGAGTGTCGCTAAAAAACGCAAAAACGGTAACGTTTCAAAATAAAGATAACCTCAATTACTTTGTCGAGAATAACATTGTGGACAAAGAAAAATGTCACCTTGTGAGTGGCTCGGGTGTGAACTTGGATAGGTTTATTCCAAACGATATCCCAGCATCAAGTTCAAAATTTTTGCTTATTGCCCGTCTGCTTATTGATAAAGGGATCCGTGAGTACATCGAAGCTGCCGAGCTAACCCAGAAAAAATACCCTGATGCAGAGTTCCATCTAGTTGGACCAGAAGATCCATCACCAAACGGAATTAGCGAGAGAGAAGTCATGCAATGGCATGACAAAGGCACAGTGATATACCATGGTGCCACATCAGATGTTCGACCATTCATTGCAGATACAGGCGTTTTCGTGCTGCCGTCATATCACGAGGGATTACCTAGAACAGTGTTAGAAGCCATGGCAATGGCCAAGCCGATCCTTACAACCGATGTACCAGGATGTCGAGATACGGTAGAGAATGGTGTAAACGGATGGCTGGTGGAAAAAGGCAATGCTGCTGAGCTCTATGAAAAAATGTGCTGGTTCATCGAGAACGAAGAACAAAGCCAAGCCATGGGTAAAATCAGTTACGACATGGCCAAAAACAAATTTGATGTTCACAAAGTAAATGAAGCGTTATTTAAGATCTTAAAGGTGAGTGATGAAAAGGGCGTTTGACATTGTCGTATCGTTAATATGCTTAGTTGTATTTTCTCCTATTATTGCTTTAGTGGCATATAAAATTAAAAACAACCTCGGCTCACCTGTGCTATTTCGTCAACAGCGTCCAGGAAAGGATGGGAAACCGTTTTACATGGTTAAGTTCAGAACAATGAAGGACGCTGTCGACGAAAAAGGTAATACGCTACCTGATGCGGAAAGGATGACAGGCTTCGGTAACAGGTTAAGAGGATCCAGCTTAGATGAACTGCCAGAATTGTGGAATGTTCTGAAAGGAGACATGAGTCTTGTTGGGCCTCGACCTTTACTTATGCAATATCTTCCACTCTACAGTGCTGAGCAAGCTAGACGTCATGACGTACGTCCAGGCATTACTGGTTGGGCGCAAATCAATGGCCGAAATGCGATTAGCTGGGAAGACAAATTTAAACTGGATGTATGGTATGTAGAAAATCAGTCATTCCTACTCGATATCAAGATTCTCTTTAAGACCATCAAAAAAGTGTTTATTAAAGAAGGTATTACTGCCACAAATCATGTCACCACAGAACCATTCAAAGGAAATAAGCATGACTAAATGCGCAATACTTGGTGCGGGCGGCCACGGAAAAGTGGTTGCAGATATCGCGCAGAAGAATGGTTACAAGCATATAGTTTTCTTTGATGATAGGTGGCCAAGTCTAAGGGATATTGAGCATTGGTCAATCGAGGGTGATACCGAAGCTCTAAAATTATCAGTGTCGGATTTTGATGCGGTTTTTATTGGTATTGGAAATAATAAACTCAGATTATCAAAGTTTTATGAGCTTGATTCTCATGGCGCCAATTTGCCAAGTCTCATCGACCCTTCAGCTGTAGTAAGCTGCTACGCCAAAGTAGGCCAAGGAACACTTGTTAGCGCTAAGTCGGTGATAAATGCATTCGCAGTGATTGGCAAAAGTTGTATCATCAACACTGGTGCGATTATAGAGCATGATTGTTCCATCGCTGATGGTGTACACGTATGCCCGGGCGCACTTCTTGCGGGTGCGGTAAACGTAAATCAAAGAGCTTGGATTGGTATCGGTGCCCAAGTTATACAGCTAAAACAAATCGGTGCAGATGCAATAGTAGGTGCGGGTGCGACTGTGACAAAAGATGTTCTAGAGAATGTCACTGTCATTGGCACGCCAGCCCAAGTGATAAACTCCTAAGGACTCATTAAGTGTTAAATACCCAATTCTCTCCGTGGCCGTCATTCACTCAAGAAGAGGCGAATGCCGTAAGTCGTGTCATGTTGTCCAACAAAGTAAACTATTGGACAGGAACTGAATGTAGAGAGTTTGAAAAAGAGTTTGCCGCTTGGGTGGGCTGCGAGTATGCGATTGCACTTGGAAATGGCACGTTAGCACTTGATTTAGCATTGAAGGCAATTGGTGTCGGAGCCGGAGATGAAGTGATCACGACCCCCCGTACGTTCTTAGCATCTGCGTCAAGTATTGTTACTGCAGGTGCAACCCCCGTATTTGCAGATGTAGATCTCAACAGCCAGAACATTACCGCCAAATCGATTGAAGCGGTACTGACTGAAAATACAAAAGCCGTGATCGTTGTGCACCTTGCAGGCATGCCCGCTGAAATGGACGATATCATGGCACTGGCTAAAGAAAGGAACTTTTTTGTTGTTGAAGATTGCGCACAAGCTCATGGCGCTAAGTACAAAGGTAGGAGTGTAGGGAGCATCGGCCACATTGGTGCATGGTCGTTTTGTCAGGATAAAATTATGACTACCGGTGGTGAAGGTGGCATGGTAACTACAAATGACAAATCATTTTGGTCTAAAATGTGGTCATATAAAGACCACGGTAAAAGTTATGACGCTATATATAATAGACAACATCCATCAGGATTTCGTTGGGTGCACGAAAGCTTCGGTACCAACTGGCGTATGACAGAAATTCAAGGTGTGATTGGTCGAATTCAGCTTTCGCGTATGGCATTATGGACAGCGCTACGTAAAAAAAATGCCTCTGCGATTGATGAGGCGGTTGCAGATCTCTCAATCGTGCGCAAGGTCCAGGTTCCTGAATATATTGAACATGCGGAGTACAAACATTACCTTTTCATTGAGCAATCCCATCTACAATCAGGTTGGACAAGAGACAAAATTATTGATGAAATTAATGCTGAAGGCGTACCTGTATATCATGGAAGTTGCTCAGAAATTTATTTAGAAAAGGCTTTTGATGGAACAGGATTTAGGCCTGCTACGCGCCTTGAAAATGCAGTTAAACTGGGCGAAACCAGCTTGATGTTTCTTGTTCATCCTACATTGAGTGACCAAGAGGTTGAAAAAACGTGTCGTGTAATCAGAAAAGTACTAATCAAAGCCTCAAGATGATAGAGAAAATTATGCTGGTTGGCTTGTTTTAAAAGGTTAATTATGGCTTGGTTAAACGTCGTATGGGAATTATCAAGATTCAATAAACGCATTGTGAGCGTAATCAGTGACGTGTTTTTTATTACAGTTTCATTTTATGGCGCTTATTGGACACGGCTTGGAGTAGCTCCACCACTTCATATAAACTCAATACACTATGTATTGATAGCATCCACAATTATTACTGTATTGGTATTTAGGTACCTAGGACTGTATAGAGCAGTTTTACGTTATCTCACATTTCACATTCTGGCAGTGGTATGTACAGGTACTATTGTTTCGGCTTTTTCTCTCGCCGTCTTTGCGTTTTATTTCGGGGCCCCAATGCCGCGCTCTGTACCTATCATCTATGCGGCCTTTTTGTGTATTTTGTGTGGTGGAATAAGATTAAGTGTCAGGTCTTTATATAATCAATCTAGCCGTGGTTCAAAAATTCCTGTTTTGATATATGGCGCGGGATCTGCAGGAAGACAATTAGCAGTCGCTTTGCGTTCTTCTGACTCCCATAAAGTGGTTGCTTTTATCGATGAAGACCGAACATTGAAAAGTACAGTTATTCTCGGACTGAATGTGTATCTCGCAGATGCTGCTGCACTTTTAACCGAAAAACATGACGTGAAACAAATCTTATTAGCGGTTCCAAGTGCGACTCGCTCTAAAAGAAAACAGATTATTGATTCACTAGTACACCTTCCTGCAGAAGTTCTTACTGTTCCTAACATGAAGGATATTGTGGAAGGGAGAGCCAAAATTGATGAACTAAAAGATGTAGAAATTGAAGATCTTTTAGGAAGAGATCCAGTTGAGCCACAAAAAAACTTATTAGAGAAGAATATCCGCAATAAAGTAGTTATGGTTACTGGTGCTGGAGGGTCAATCGGCTCAGAGTTGTGTCGTCAAATAACAAGGTTGGGTGCTAAAAAGCTGATTCTTTTCGATGTTTCAGAGTTTGCTCTTTATAATATTGACAGGGAATTAAGAACTACAGTATCTGAGCAAGGGAGCAGGCTGGATATCATACCGCTTATCGGCTCAGTTCAAAGAATAAACCGCCTTTCAGTAATAATGAAGAACTTTGGGGTTCAGACTGTCTATCATGCAGCAGCATATAAGCATGTTCCACTTGTAGAGTTCAATGTCGTAGAGGGTGTTAGGAACAACGTATTTGGTACTTATTACTCAGCAAAAGCTGCAAAAGAGGCTGGTGTAGAGTCGTTTGTTCTAATATCAACAGATAAAGCTGTACGCCCAACAAATGTAATGGGAACAACAAAAAGGATGGCCGAGCTGGTCCTCCAGGCTATGGCTCGAGCAGAGCGACAAAAGGAATCTGCGGGTACAACGTTTTCAATGGTTCGATTCGGGAATGTGCTTGGTTCATCGGGTTCAGTTATACCGCTTTTCAAAAAGCAAATTGAAACAGGTGGTCCAGTAACCGTGACCCATCCGGATATTATCCGCTATTTTATGACAATTCCCGAGGCTGCACAGCTTGTTATCCAGGCAGGGGCAATGGCTAAGGGAGGAGATGTCTTTGTACTTGATATGGGTGAACCAGTAAAAATTGTAGACCTTGCTAAAAACCTCATCCAACTTTCTGGCTTAGAAGTCAAAAGTGAAGACAATCTAGATGGTGATATTGAGATTCACTACACGGGTCTTCGTCCTGGAGAAAAGTTATACGAAGAGCTTCTCATTGGCAGTTCGGTTGAAAGGACGGAGCATGAGCGGATAATGACAGCGAATGAGAGATATCTACCACTCCCAGATTGCTTGGCCTTATTAGATGAGTTGGATGCAGCCTGTCATAACTTTGACCATGAAGCTATTCGTAGAATTTTGCTAGAAGCACCAGCGGATTTTACACCGACGAACGATATAGGTGATTTAGTTTGGAAAGAAATGGCGAAGAGGCCTAACATCGTATCTTTAAAACGGTCGATATCATAGAATGATGGTTAGCGATGTCTCGTAAAAGCAGCTTAATGAAGCTGCTTTTTTGTTTTAACAGCAATTATTTGGTACTCATTTCAGTTCGTCATTACTAAGTGCTTTTCTGTTACGCAGCGTCAGATGAAAGAACATTGTACACATAAGTCGAAACTCTTCGCGCACCACGATGATTTGAGATACCATTTTGGCTCGTATACACAGAGAGTTTTAGTAATGGTGAGCACCAAAATTCATGTAATCAGCTTGAAGCGATCCAGGGAGCGACGAGAACTTGTCGCACGGCAAATGGAAACCAAAAAACTCGACTTTGCTTTCTTTGATGCAGTTGATGGGCATCAGGGTACACCAACACTGGCTCAAGACTATGATTACGCTAAGCGCTTGTGGTTTACCAGTGGTAAAATGCCTTCATTGGGCGAAGTTGGTTGTTACGCAAGTCATTATTATCTTTGGCTTAAGTGTATAGAGCTTGGTCATTCCATCATCGTTTGTGAGGATGATATTGAGCTCAATGAAAATGCTGCTGAAATTGTTCCACTGGCTTTAGAACAAGCCGATACGTATGGTTTCATTCGACTTGAGGCTATAGAACCGAATGGAAAGTATAAACAAGTCAATCAAATTGGTGACTACACGATAAGCTTGATGGAAGATAATTATGGCGGACTAAGAGCATATGCCATATCCCCATCAGCAGCTATGCGCTTGATAAAGCACCGCTGGTGTTTACCAGTTGATTGCTTCGTCGGTGCTAACTACATTCATGGTCAGTATTCTTACCAACTGTCACCTTGCTTAGTTGTTGACCACGGACATCATGTGTCTACTATTCAAAATGCTGATAACAACAAAACAGCAATTCATCGTAAGCCGACAAGAGAATTATACTCTCTATATAAAAAATGGATGTTAAAAAAAATGTATAATAAGAGGGTTAGAGAATTAGATTTGTCTGATTGTTGATATAATCTAGAGGTGCTGTTTCTATAAGTAATGAAATTGGTTTTCAATATCTATAATTTAAAGTATTAAAACATGATAGCTGGCTCTAATGTGATAAAAAAGGAATTTAGAAGCTTTTTGATGGTGTTGTTCTTGATATCCCCTCTAATTGCTTTGTTTGGAGTTATATTTAATTTCTCGGATACGAAATGGATTATGTCAAGGCTAATTCCATTAGTGTCTATCTATTGTGTTATTTTTCATAGGGAATCAGTTAAAGAGAACATTTCCCTAGGAGAGGTGCGGCCGCTTCTGTTAATTAGTGGCTGCATTTTTTTATATTTTAGTCTAGCTCACCTATTGCGTGGCGATAACTTTTCCCTCCCACGAACATTGTTTACCAGTGTTTTGTATGTAATTGTAGTACCATGGCGATTGATACCGAAGAGTGTCATTAAATATCTAATCGCATTTGCATCTATCACTGCGGGTTTAAATGCACTGTATGAATTTTACGTTATGGGTGTAGAGCGTCCCGGTGTGGCGGTAAATGCAATCCCTTATGCATTGTATTGCTCATTATTGTCATTGGTATGTATTGCTTTTGCTATCAAGGGGCGGCATGACTCCCTAGGTCTTTTTTTATTGATGGGATTTGTTATGTCTACTGTTGCTTTAATACTAACTGAAGTAAGGGGAGTGATATTAGCGTATCCTTTTGTAGTGACTTTTATGGTGTTGAGACTCATACCATCCTCAAAAAAAAACCATATAAAAACGACATGTATCGCGTTTGTGATAATCTTTGTTTTGGCGTCTCTTTTTCATGGCAGTATTGAAGATAGATATAACCAAACACTGATTGAACTCCGCGCTATCAACGATGGCAACCTTTCATCTAATATCGGTGTTCGTTTGAATCTCTGGCAATATGGCTTAATGGCGGCAGGTGATGACTTGGTGTTTGGGGCTGGAGATGAAAAATTACAGAAAGTAATTCAATCTATACCTAATCCTGGGGCAGTATTTCAGCCACATTTACACAATCAGTTTATCGATGCATATGCTAGGTATGGACTGATTGGTATGCTGCTCATTTTATCTTGGTTGATAACTGCGTTGCTGAGACTCAATGAACACAATAAGTTGGCATTTGATTCCGATCCACTTGTTGTTGCTATTGTCGTAATGGTTGGTTTAGCAGGGCTAACTGATGTTCCATTTCATCATACGCATGTTGTATATTTCTTCATCATATTGATTTCAATCCTAAAAATATTTGAATCGATAAGAGAGTAAGTGGCGAGAAGAGTATGTAAGCATGTGTGGTTCCGTTTTTATGTATTCTGAGTTGCTTTGATTTTTATACTCACTAAAAAAGTTTGTTATATCGAAGGCAGCAAATTGCTGAACCCTCATAGCTAAGATAGGGTACAGAATGGTCATTTTTCACCATGGCGCAAAAAACGGTGTGACCGGTTCATGCCATGAGCTTGCGACAGAGCAAGGCAAACTGTTGATTGATTGCGGCCTGTTTCAGGGGAGCGAGGTGCGCCCGCTGGACATAGAGTTTGATGTGCATGATGTCGATGCTTTGCTTATCACTCACGCCCATATTGATCACATCGGTCGACTTCCATGGCTACTCGCTGCCGGTTTTAACTCCCCCATTTTCTGCACGTTAGCAACGGCTAACCTCTTGCCACTCATGCTGGATGATGCGTTGCGCTTGCAACTGGGTATGGCACGGAAAGGGCGGGAGAAAATACTAAAACTCATCAGAACGTTAACGGTACCACTGCATTACGGCACTTGGCACACTGTTAATGGTGCAAGTGATCCAGTCGCGGATATCCGTTTTCAGCCTGCCGGTCATATTCTCGGCTCTGCTTATATCGAGGTTCGATTACCTTCTGAAGAAATCATTGTTTTCTCCGGTGACCTCGGCCCATCTAATACGCCATTACTTCCCGATCCTAAGCCTCCTGCCCGCGCAGATATCCTTGTTATAGAAAGTACCTATGGTGATGGAGTTCATGAGTCCGTCGCTCAAAGGGGAGACAGGTTAAAAGCGCTTATCACCCGCTCACTTGTAAATGGCGGCGTGATCCTAATTCCTGCATTCAGCGTGGGAAGAACGCAAGAGTTACTGTTTGATCTGGAAACGATTATCGCCACCCAGTTAGATGATTTTGAAAAGCGCGAGTGGTCAAAAATCCCAGTTATTCTTGATTCGCCCATGGCCGCCAAAGTGACAGAGCAATACCGGACATTCAAAGCCCTTTGGGGAGAGGAAGCAAAGGAAAAGCTGGATTCAGGACGACATCCGCTGGCATTTGAACAGTGCATTGTCATTAATTCACATACCGAACATCAGGCGCTGATAAACCGGTTGAAGCAAACTGGCGAGCCAGCCATCGTCGTCGCAGCCAGTGGCATGTGTAACGGCGGGCGCATGCTCAACTACCTGGAAGCGCTTCTTCCGGATCCCAGAACAGATGTCATTCTGGCGGGCTATCAGGCTGATGGAACCTTGGGGCGGGAGATACAAAGCGGTGCCCGAGCAGTGACGATCAGTGACAACACCATCGAAGTAAATGCACATATCCACTCAATGTCAGGCTATTCAGCCCATGCAGATCAGCGCGATTTACTCCAATTTATCTCGGGCATCGGAGAAACACCAAAACAAGTCCGCATCGTCCACGGCGATACCCAAGCACAAGAAGCGTTCGCAAAAGAGATAGAAGCGCGCGGTTTGGCTGAAAGGGTAGTGATAGGGCACGAGACCTGAGACTAGAGACTAGAGACCTGAGACCTGAGACCTGAGACCTGAGACTAGAGACCTGAGACTAGAGACCTGAGACCAAAGACCAAAGACCAAAGACCTGAGACCAGAGGCTGGAAATCCGGGACCAAACCCCAAGCTTTTATCTCTTCTCTCTTCTCTCTTCTCTCTTATCTTTTATCTCTAATCTCCAATCTCCCATCTCCAACTCTTACCTATTCGTAAACTCCGAACGCGGATAACGCGCATCGGTCATACTGTACAGGCTGTATTTCCGTGCCAGCATTTGACCACCATCGCGTGAAAGTGGTGTCCATCCGACCATTGCCCGGTTGGCACTTGGCTTAATGGTGAAGATGTCAAACGGGATAGAAATATAGAACCCTTTGTTGAAACTGCCTTCACCGAATTCTTCGGCTGAAAGGTTTGTTTTCGCAAGATAGGCACCGGCAATCACACCACTGTCGAACTGCTTAGATACATCCAGTGTGACACCTTTATCCTCTGCCAGATATTGGCCAACACTTGCTTTAATCAACAAATCGTCGAACCAGCTCCATTCAGGACGGTAATAGGTGGTGAAGTGGCCAGTTGGCGTGCCGGTTTGAACGCGGTAGTAACGATCGGTTGTCGGGTCGAAATGGCGCTCTTCAGTGAAAATACCAAACTGGTTGTTGGGATCTCGCTGGGCAACATAGTTCACATCCAGGCCGAAAGCCCAGTTGCTGCTCAGTGGTCGATAGAGAATCTCGCCCCCTACACCGGCAAACATGGTTTCCAAATAGCCGCCATAGGCCTGAACATAGATATCATCGCCCCACTTATCAAACGCGGTCAGCTGAAGGTTGCTCATACGAACGCGGTTATCAGAGATATATTGGCGAACCAGAGTTCTTACACGTTTTAGATCAGTACCATCCGGTGGAACGTCGTAGAGGAATTTATCGTAGTTGTCGTAAAGGTTGACGTAAATATTGCCGCCCAGTTCGATGTGGTCGTTGAACCACAGGCTGGCACCGCCAGCCACACCGATATTAAACAGGTAAAAATCTTCAGAGCCGCCAATAGACTGCTGCAGGTTCGGTGCAAAGCTGAATGACCATGGATCATTGTTGTCAACTTGCAACATCTCACGAGGCGTCACCGGATCAACAACACTGGTCGCATCGTTAACGCCTGCGCCAAGGTACTCCTGGTTCGCTACGCGGCGATACGCCTTTGCATCAACCACGGTTTGAGTGGTCGGTTGGTTGGCGCTTTGCTCGATCAAATTGAATGCTATCGCGGTTGTGCCGGTATTTGCCAGCACCATCGCTGCTTTCTCATGCGCCGTTTCACGCTTGCGGTATTTCGACTGGTTGGCAACCACGGTAACGCTGTCGTCATTCGCGTAAATTTTTGCGCTACTGTAGCCAGCAATACGCTCAAGATCCGCAGCCACGCTGTCCCACTCAATCTCCTCTGCAGGTTTGTCTGGGGTAGATTGATACGCAGGGGTAGGGGTATCCAGCCAATTTTGCGAAAGGGTATTGAAGTTGGTTTTCAGGGTGAAGCCTAAGGTCCAGGTATTACCACGCTCGAAGCTGGCGCGAATATCCCCCCAATTACCAAACTGGTAGATGGCACCATAGTTGAATTTAGAATCCTGCACCATATCCGGCGCAAAATCCGAGCGGTAGTTGTTGCTGTCATACTCAACTTTAAACCGCAGCGGTTCCCAAGGCGTTTGGTATTCCACACCGCCGAAAACTGACATACAACCGGTAAACCAGCGGCTGTAGTCAAAGCTGCCGCCTTTTCCCGTATAAGAAGTATCACGGCCACAGTCGAGATCCGTGCTGTTGTTCCCGCGCAGGTTGGCACTGTTGCCGATGTAACCCCAGCCAACACCCAACGTCAGGTCGAGAGGGCCAACATGCTTGCTGGCGGCAATATATTCACCGTCAAACAGACCTGTTCCGCCCAAATCGCGAAGGCCAACCGATGTCTCCGGTAACCAATAGCTTTCTTCCCAAAGGCGCAGTTTTACATCGATGCCTTTGTCGGTGTAGTAAGTGTCACCACTGAAGTTTTCATCACCACTGTAGAGCCGCTCAGGCACCTGGGTATAGCGGATAGTCGCTTCCAGCCAAGGCATCAACTGTAAAAAAACAAAAAACGAGAGGGAAATGCGCCGGGAGATCAATGGGATATGGAGGAAAAACAACAGGTGAGGGAATCTCACCTGCTAAGATGATGGTTGTTACACGCCGTTCTTACTGATTTCGAGGTTATTTTCGGGTTCTGCCAATACCAATATCATCGTCATCAGTAATGTATACAAATAGACAAGATGGGTATGGTGAAACGGCACGTCTGTTAAACCCGCTAACAAAACCATCAGGACAAGACTGCTCACAAGAGGCGTCAATGCTAACTGGGCCTTGTTTAAGGATGAGATACGAAGCAATGGCGACAAAATCCACGCAAGTAGTAATGCTAATCCAACTAAACCACTTCGGGCTAAGGTATCCAAAAATTGGTTGTGCGTATGTGGCTGCAAAGCTGCGGATGGGTTTGGTAGTTTCGCTATTGTTTCTCTTAGTGCAAGGTCTCCATAACCAAAAATGGCATGACTTTCTGAGGCGGAAAGGGCGGTTTTCCATAAATCCAACCTGACACCAATTGAATTGTTTTTGTTACCAGATGATGTGCTCTGTAACTCTTTTACTGTCTGTTGCAGGCGGCTATCAATTGTGTCCTTGAATCCCCAATACCCCCCAACAGACAAAGCACCCACAATCATCAACGTTAAGCTGTAGTAACGTTTGGATGCAGGAAGAAGCCTTACTGTCAGATAAAAAATGACGGCGGGTAAGAATAACAACACGCCTCGAACACCTGTCATCATAAGTGCTGCGGTCGAGAAAACGACACCAATTCCGGCAATGCTCCTGATGGCTAAGCTTTGAGCAATTAATAAGTAATACAGTGAGATGATACAGAGCATAGCGCAGTAAAGCGCGTAAGGGATTGGGTTTGTTGCAATACCAACACGGGAAAGACCCATTACAAAATATTCATACCCCGCATTGAGACCACAAAAAACTGCGGCGAATAACAAGATATATGTCATCAGTGTTGATGGTACTTGCCGCCAGGGTACAAGTAGTATGTAAAACAAACAGGTAAACAAGGTGCGGGAAAAGCCGAACTCATCACCACGCAGCACGTGAGTAATAGAAAAATAAAGCGCTACAACCAGACTGGAAGTCATCAGTGGCTTTAGCGAAGGTGTATGCCAATTGGTCTTCATCGCCCCTTTGTAACGGAAAATACAATAAATGCATACTAGTGGAATAAGGCGTGAAAGTGTCCATTTTGTATCAACAAAGTTGAATATAGAAAACAGCATCACTATCAATGGACTGAGCAGGAAAAGTGACTCAGCAAATTTTTTTACTGTACGATTTGGAGCAGGGAGGGGTTGAGCTACGGTCATAAGTACAACGTTAAACAGGGCCTTGCGTTGCCAGATAGGCAACTGAGGCAATGAAGCGGATACGTCAGTAATCTACTGCGCCTTTAAATTTTTCCTTGATGATTTTGTTACTTACACTCAGCACTCCGCTGAAGTGTGTCGAAATAGTACGGTATAGCACCGCTTTGAATTCAAAAAACTGCCGGAATGTATCACAAAACAGTGTGGTTGAATAATGCTTTAAAGGCTGAGAGTTAAAGCCATGGCCTTTGCCATGTGGCACTTCGCAATACAAACCAAAGCAAAACTTAAAACGGTTTGTGTGTACTAAGAATCTCTACTCCACCTTCCCCGGCAACAACAACGCGATACCGATAAACACTGCGGAAATAGCGCCTGCGACGAGCAGGGAGTGGGACTCAAAAACCGAAGGATTTTTGCCGTTTTGGGTGTCGGCAAGAGTGGTTGCACCACCGAGCGGTTCAAACAGGATGGTGTCTGAGAGCGGCTCATAGGCATACATAAATGCCAGTGCGCCCAGCAATCCTCCGAGTACAAAGACCAATGCCTTTTTGCTCAGCTCGCCCAACGCGGTGATCGCAGTACCGAGGCAGAAGCCCGCAATTCCCCATCCAAGGCCAAAGATAGCGCCCCCGACCAACACGCCGAGATACATGCTTTTGATGCTGAAATGGCTGGTGTTGAACAATCCCAGACTCAAAAGGATGAAAAGAACCAAGCTGCTGCCGCCGATCCCAAGCAGGATTTTTTTCATCAGCACGAATTCTTCCAGTTGCAGCATCTTCCTGACCGAGCCACTTCTTGTGACGCCATTTTTCTGCAGCACAAAACCGAACAAGGTACCAAGCACTATGGCGAGGAGGATAGTCACAGGCTGCCTCCCCGTTTTTTCAAAAAGATAGCGGTAGGGACAGCGACAGCGAAAACGGCGATGGCAAAGGCATACCCGCTGACAGAGGTTTGCATCATGCCGCTCATCATGTGCCCACTGGTGCACCCGCCTGCCATACGGGCGCCAAATAACACCAGAAAACCGCCGATAAATAGTTTGAGGTATTCGCCCATGCTGGTGGATTGGTAGGTGGTGATTTGGCTTTCTGTACGCGATGACCACTTTCCGAGGGCGCCGCCCAATATCATTGAAAGCACAAAGACAAAGGCGTAATTGAGCGGGTGTTCGACGCTTTCTGCATATTTGCCGCCACTTTTGTTCAGGTAGGCGTTATTGCTTTCAAAACCAGATTTGTTGGTAGCGCTTTCGTGGGTGAGATCCGTTGCGCTATCTAACACAATACCGTCGAATATGACGAATTGGGTCGACACACCAATAGGCTGAACCAAGATAGCTGAGAGCAGGAAAATGGCAGCTAAAGCAATACCGCCCTGAAACCAACCCCATTCTCTTTGCTTGAGAAAGCTGTCCATACGTCAATCCATTAATTAGGATGTACTAATGTGTTTTTAGTGTGCTCCTGCCTTATCGTCAATTTTTGCCATGAAAGAGGTGATGCGCAATCAATCTGATTTCAAAAAACTCGCCCCTCAGAGTGAGGGGCGATAAGAGGGAAATCGCGAGATAGGATCAGCGGCGGTTTAGCGCGATCTGATAACGGTAGTGTTTATCGTTTAGCTGAAACTCGCGGTGTACACTTGGGCTCCATGAATCATCGCCACCCACACCCATATGGCGGTGATCAATGTTCAGGTAGACGCAGTCTTGCGGGTCCAGCTCGTTGGTATGTTTAGCCTGCGTCAGTTGCATTGCGTCATATTGGCTGACATTGAACTGGAAGTCGCCTGACACATTCATTTCACCAACCTGGAGCCATCGCGTTCCACAACGAAGCCCACAGTCGGTCGGGAAGATATACGGTGTGTGCATGGCTGAAAGTGGCGCGGTGTAGTGACCGAAACGTGCTGCTGCCAGGCGATCCGGATAGTTTTCAAATGGCCCCAATCCTTTCCAGCAAACGGCGTCTGCTGCGCTGCTATGCGGTAGCGTCATACTCAGGCCGACACGTGGCATCGGCGGCAGGAAGTCGGCCAGTTTCACGTCAACATCTACCGTGACTTGTCCTGAGCCATTGATTGTGTAGTGCCAGCACGTGAGTGCAGCAATGCTTCCCTGGAAGTGATAAGCAAACGAAGCGGTTATCTGCACACAACGTGCCCCTTGCTCCGCATGAAACTGAACACATTCGCGCTCCCAGCGGCCAATGCCAGCCGCATCCCAGCGGCATGCCCAGGCATTGGGATCAACATTGTCCACTTCGCTCACACCAATGTCGTTGTCTAGCGGCGCACGGTAGAAGTTGTCTGTGGGGCCTTCTTTGATTACTGCTGAACCGTTTGCCGTCCAGGCTGTCATCAAGCCGCTTTGGCGGTTCCACGTCCACTGTTGCGCCCCATCTGCCGTGATGACCTGAACGGACTCCCCTTCCTGTAACAGGGTTGGGGCTATTGTTGTCTCTTTGCCAGGTAACATCAGGCTTGAAGTGTTAGTAAGCGCAAACTGCTCGGTGGCAAGCACATGACCTGCCGGTGCCCAAGGCGTCTCCTTTGCCAGCACGATATCGGTATTGAGGTGATATTGCGCGTCGGCTTTTGGCGTGTAGGCCAGAGGGAGCACAATAGTGTCACTTTGCTCAGCGCCAATGTTTAGCACTGTTTCGCCACAGGCAATGGCCTTACCGTTTTCGAGCAATTGCCAAGTCAGCATCTCGTTATCTGTGGCGCGGAACAGGTTTTCATTGGTCACGCGCAGCGATACGCCGTCATTGCCTTGTTCAATGAGTTCAACGGTGATCATGCGCTGGCAGAATTTCGCTTCTTCCACGGTTGGATGGGCACTGCGATCCGGGAACATCAGACCGTTGATGCAAAACTGGCGGTCATTGATGGTATCGCCAAAGTCGCCGCCATACGCCCAGAAATGGGTGCCGCTCTCATCCCACTGGCTAAGTCCCTGATCAACCCAGTCCCAGATAAAGCCACCTTGCAGGCGAGGGAACTCACGGAACGCTTCCCAATAGTCACTGAAACTGCCGAGGCTATTACCCATGGCGTGGGCGTATTCGCAAAGGATAAGCGGACGCTGTTCATTCGGCAGGGAAATCCACTTTTTCAGTGGCCACTTCGGCACGGCGTCATCTTCGATTGTGCTGTTCACACGGGCGTACATCGGCACAATGATGTCAGTCGCGGAAGTGTTGGCGCCGCCGCCTTCGTATTGCACCGGGCGGGAAGGGTCGAACTGTTTCGACCAGCCATACATGGCGCTGTGGTTGCTGCCATGCCCGGATTCATTGCCCAGGGACCAAATAATGATGCTGGGGTGGTTTTTATCGCGCAGCACCATTTGGGTGTAGCGGCTCATGTAAGCGTGTGCCCACATCGGGTCGGCCGACAAGCGGTTCATCGGCTGCATGCCGTGAGTTTCGATGTTGGCTTCGTCGCAGACATAGAGGCCATATTCATCACAAAGCTCATACCAGCGCGGGTGGTTCGGGTAATGGGCCGTGCGCACGGCATTAAAGTTGTTTTGCTTAAGCAGGCAAATGTCGCGCACCATGTCGTCTTCGGTCATCACATGACCCAACTCAGGGTGGTGCTCGTGGCGGTTTACACCGCGGATCAGCAGCGCTTTACCGTTTAATTTAAGTTGGCCGTCTGTGATTTCGACTTTACGGAAACCCACCGCATAGCTTTCGCTTTCCACATGCTGGCCGTTTTCATCCAGCAGCGACACCACCAAGCGGTAAAGGTGAGGCTGCTCAGCACTCCATTTTTTCGGTGCGTCGATGTGAAGGGTCTGGAATACGACATCGTCATAGCTGCCGCGCTCGTCAATGCGGCGGTTATGTGTACCGGCAGTCACCGGATCTGAGACTGACAGTTCTCCGTCAAACAACTGGATTTGCACCTGGTAGCTTTGTGGCGCATCAATATGGGTGACCACAGAAAGTGAGCCATCGCGGTAGCAGGGATCCAGATCCGGTGTGACAAACACGTCCTGAATGCAATGCTTGGGTTTTGCCAGCAGAGTGACATCACGGAAGATGCCACTTAACCACCACATGTCCTGATCTTCCAGATAGCTGCCATCACACCAGCGCATGACCATTACAGCCAGGCTGTTGGTGCCTGAAACTAGATAAGGTGAGAGATCGAACTCTGCAGGCAGGCGGCTGTCTTGCGAATAGCCAACCCAGTGGCCGTTACACCAAAGGTGAAACGCAGAGTTCACGCCATCAAAGATAATACGCTGGGTTTCAGCAAGCTCTTGCTCTGAAAGGGTAAAGCTTGTGCGGTAACAACCGGTCGGGTTGTCTTTTGGCACAAACGGCGGATTGACCTCAAACGGGTATTTCACGTTGGCATAAATCGGCTTGTCATAACCGTGCATTTGCCAGTTAGCCGGAACAGGAATGCGTGACCAATGGCTGTCATCAAAGGCCGGCGCGATAAAATCACCGTCTACGTTTTCCGGGGCATCAAATAGCTGGAAAGCCCACTCACCATTAAGTGAACGTCGGTTAGGAGCATTCTTTTGCAGTGCATCAGCAGGAGTGCGGTAGCTGGCAAGAGGGCTGTGTGCCTTCAGGCAATGGATATTGACCGACTGTGGGTTCTCCCAGTCGCGTCGCTGCAGGATTTCAGAAAAAGTGGTCATGGTCTTCCTGTCGAATTTGTTCTGTGGCCATACCGCAAGGGGCGTTTTTGTCATCGGACACGCCCGTTGTCGGCGCTCATGGCTGCATTCTAGATTTGTGCTGTAAACGTTTACAATAATGCATCATGAAAAATGTGCGCCAGCTTTTATTTAGAAAGCGGCTGGGGGGGTAGGAGATAAGGTGAATTCCGGTGTGTTCATGGATGTCAGCCATCTGGCAAATAAACGTGCATATAAGACTAATTTGTGTAAACGTTTCCAGTTTGTGCTGAGGTTCACGGAAGATCTTGTGGAATCGCCTATTATTCGGCGAGAAGTAAAATGCCGTGAGATAACGAGATGAACACAAAAACGGTCCTGGAATTAAATGGTACAGACAGCCAATTGGTGCTGGCGTGTGGTGACTCCGCTGAAATCCTTCATTGGGGAAAGCCGGTAGCAGGGGATAAAACCCAGGCTGTGTTGGCGCTCCGTCGTCCCGTTCCTTATGGGCGTCTGGACAACGATGTCGCCATGACACTCAGCCCTGAGCTGGGTCGCGGTGTGTTCAGCAGCCCCGGTATTGAAGGTCATCGTGACGGTTTGGACTGGGCACCGGTGTTTACACTCAATCACGTTGAACAACATGATGATACCTTGTCGCTGGAAAGCGCAGATGAAGGTGCGGGTTTGACGCTGTTGACCGAGTTATCGCTCGACAAGCACGATGTACTCAAAGTGCGTCATACCCTGACCAACAACAAACCTAGCAATTATCAGGTGAACCGACTAGCCAACACTTTGCCGCTGCCTGCGCGGGCAGGGGAGCTGATGACCTATCATGGGCGTTGGGTACATGAATTCCAGACTGTGCGTCAGCCTTTGCTGCAAGGCGGTTATCAGCAGGAAAACCGCCGCGGCCGCACATCCCACGAGCATTACCCGGCGCTTGTCGCCGGTACTCCGCATTTTGATGAAATGCACGGAGAAGTGTGGGGATTTCATTTTGCCTGGAGCGGTAACCACCGCCTTCGCGTGGATGTGAAAACCGACGGCCGACGTATTATGCAGGCTGAAGAAATCTACCTGCCGGGTGAAATCGCGCTCGCGGAAGGCGAAAGCTTGACCACGCCTTGGCTGTATGCCAGCTACAGCGCCAACGGCCTCAATGGCATGAGCCATCACTTTCATGACCATGTCCGGGCAACCATATTGCCAGCCGACTTTGCGCAAAAACCAAGACCTATTCATCTCAATACCTGGGAAGGTATCTACTTCGACCACAATCCGGGTTACATCATGGAGATGGCAACACAGTCTGCGGCGATGGGCGTTGAGCGTTTTATCATTGATGACGGTTGGTTCCGCGGTCGCAATGGAGATAAAGCCGCCCTTGGTGACTGGTTCCTTGATGAAGGGAAATACCCCGACGGCCTGAAACCGGTTATCGACAATGTGAACCGGTTGGGCATGGAGTTCGGGCTCTGGTTTGAGCCTGAAATGATCAACAAAGACAGTGATCTTTACCGTGAGCATCCTGAGTGGTTGCTGGCAGTTGATGGGTACGAGCAGCCTACCGGACGCAACCAGTACGTGATTGATCTGCAAAATGACGAAGCCTTTGCGTTCCTGTTCTCTCGCCTCGATCATTTCCTGAGCACTTACAACATCGCCTATATCAAGTGGGACATGAACCGGGAGATCGTTCAGCCTGGCCATTTAGGTAAAGCTGCAGGCCACAATCAGACAGAGCGCTACTATGCGTTGGTCGACAAAGTGCGAGCAGCCCATCCTAATGTGGAAATCGAGTCCTGCGCAGCAGGCGGTGGCCGCATCGATTTTGAAGTGCTGAAACGCACCCACAGGTTCTGGACATCGGACAACAACGACGCGCTTGAGCGCCAGCATATCCAGCGTGGCATGAGCTACTTCTTCCCGCCGGAAGTGATGGGAAGCCACATTGGTGCGGCGCACTGCCACAGCACCCGTCGCCGCCACAGCATTGCATTCCGCGGCTTAACTGCGCTGTTTGGCCATATGGGGATTGAGCTGGATCCGGTCAAGGAATCGCAGGAGGAAAAGCAGGGTTTCGAGCGCTACATTGCCCTGCACAAATCACTGCGTCCACTGCTGCACAGCGGCAAAACCTGGCGCGTTCCGACAGATGATGCGGCGCATCAGATACTGGCCGTCGTGGCGGAAGATAAATCGGAAGCTGTGGTGCAAATCGCCCAGCTTGCCATGCCGACCAATGCACTGAGCGGTCATGTGCGCATTCCGGGGCTTTCACCGGACGCCCTTTACCGGGTCGAATTGATAGACGCACCGGAGAACTTTAACGACATCGTCAACTGCCAGCCTGCCTGGACACAAGAGGGCTGTGAGCTTTCCGGCGAGTGGTGTTCTACGGTTGGTCTTACTATGCCAATACTGGATGCCGAAACCGCAGTGTTGATCGCGCTGAAGCGTATCGACGCATAACAATACATCACACCTGTAAGTCAAATCCGTCTGGTGAAAGCCCGGCGGATTTTTTTTATCTCATTCATCCTGCGAGTGTAATCGTTAACCCAACATTTCGGGCATCTAAAGGAGAGGTGTGTCCAGGTATTCCGCCTGTTCTGCTAGCTGCACCACCTCAACTAATGCGCAAGTCACACTTTGGTAAATTGGTTGTGTAAACGTTTCCATTGGAGATCTTCGATCACAGAACTGTCAGCGACTCAAAGGTAGGATTCGTCTCAGAATTACGACGAAAACTCTGCAGTATGGCGCCCGGCAATTACGCTGGGACGGTCATCGAGGATAATAAGATGTCTGATAAAATTACCCTACAAACCAAGCTTTCCTACGGTTTGGGTGCACTTGGCAAAGACTTCGCCTGTGCCCCGATTTATATCTTCCTGATGTTCTATTTTACGGATGTTGCGGGTCTTTCCGCCGCATTTGTCGGTACCATTTTCCTGGCAGCCCGTGTCATTGATGCCATCACCGACCCTATGATGGGCGTGATTGTCGACAATACCCGCTCCAAGTTCGGCAAATTCCGTCCATGGATTGTCATCGGCACCTTGCTGAACGCCATTGTGCTGGTAGGTCTGTTCAGTACCCATATGTTTGAAGGCACTGCGCTTTATATCTATGCCGCAGCAGCTTACATCCTCTGGGGTCTGACCTATACCATTATGGACATCCCTTACTGGTCGATGATCCCTGCGCTGTCGAGCTCGCGCCAGGAACGTGAAAAGCTGGTGGTTTGGCCGCGTCTGTTTGCGAGCCTCGCATGGTTTGTCACCGGTACCTACGGCCTGCACATCGTTGGCAAGCTGGGTAACGGCGATCAGGGTGAGGGCTTCTTCAACGTTGCCATGCTGATTGCTGTGCTGTTTGTGATGAGTGCTTTCCTGATTGCCCGCAACGTGAAAGAGAAAAGCACGCCAGCTAAAACCATAGAGAAGTTCAGCTTCAAGGATGTGCTGCAAATCATTGGCAAAAACGACCAGCTGAAAGCGCTGATCGGCACCGTACTTATGTTCCAGATTGCAAACCTGCTGGTGGGTGGCTTTGCGATCTACTACTTCACCTACGCGCTTGGCAATGCAGAACTGTTCCCTGTTTACATGATGGTGGCGGGCATTGCGGAAGTGGCGGGTGTGTTCCTGTTCCCACGCCTTGCGACCATGTTGCCGCGCAAGTACCTGTGGTTTATTGCCAGTGGTTTCCCGATTGTTTCGTGTGTGGTTCTGGTGGTCATGAGCGTGTTTGCGCCGGGCAGTGCACTGCTGATTGGTTTGGCAGGTGCGGCTATCAAGTTTGGTGTGGGCGTGGCGAATGCGCTGCAAACCGTGATGCTGGCTGACGTAGTGGATTATGGTGAGCACAAAACCGGCCGCCGCAGCGAAAGCGTTATCTTTTCGGTACAGACCATGCTGGTGAAGTTTGCCGGTGCGGCAGGTGGCTTTATCGTGGGTATTGGCCTGTCTGTGGTGGGTTATGTGCCAAACGCGGTGCAGTCTGAAGCAACCATCTTTGGCCTGCAGTTTATGATGGTCGGTCTGCCAGCCATCCTGATGCTTGCCAGTGCCCTTATCTACAAAGGCTACTACCGCCTGCATGACGGATTCGTGGCCGACGACATGGCGCAAGAACCCCACAAGGCCGCAGCAGTGACGGCTAACTGATTGACCTGAAAAACGGTATGGGTGGCACTAGCTGGATGCCGCTCACACTTCTAGACTTTTAACTTCTGAATTGAATCAATAAACTGCACGGTGTCTGGTTGGCTCAAACAACTTAGGATATAGTTGTGTAAACGTTTACACTTCTGTGTGGAACAACAATTAAGGGCGTCAGCGTCAGAAAATGCAAAACGCCCAAGGAGACGAAATCGTGAAAGTTCTGGTAACAGGTGGAATGGGATACATCGGCAGTCATACCTGCGTTCAGTTGATGGAAGCAGGCATGACGCCGGTGATCGTGGATAACCTTTGCAATGCCAAAGACGAAGTACTGAACCGTATTGCTGCGTTAACCGGTCAGGCTCCTGCATTCCATCAGGGTGATATCCGTGATGAAGCATTCCTGGACAGCGTATTCGCCCAACACGAGATTGATGCCGTTATCCATTTTGCTGGTCTGAAAGCGGTGGGTGAGTCTGTGGCAAAACCGCTTGAATACTATGACAACAACGTCAATGGTTCTCTGGTACTGGCGCGTTCAATGCGCAAAGCCGGTGTGAAGAGCATTGTATTCAGCTCGTCTGCAACTGTGTATGGCGACCCTGCCATTGTGCCAATCACTGAAGATTCTCCAACCGGTGCAACCACTAACCCGTACGGCACCAGCAAGCACATGGTAGAGCAGTGCTACAGCGATTTGTTTGCGGCGGAATCCGACTGGAGCATTACGCTGCTGCGCTACTTCAACCCAGTGGGCGCACATCCATCTGGCACCATGGGCGAGGACCCTCAGGGCATTCCAAATAACTTGATGCCGTTTATCGCGCAGGTCGCCGTCGGTCGCCGTGAAAAGCTGTCTGTGTTTGGTGATGACTACGACACCATCGATGGCACCGGTGTACGCGATTACATCCACGTGATGGACCTGGCTGATGGTCACCTGGCAGCACTGAAAGCGGTCGGTAAAAAGTCTGGCCTTCACATCTTCAACCTGGGTACCGGTAAGGGCTCCAGCGTGCTGGAAATGGTGAATGCCTTTGGCGAAGCCTGCGGTAAACAAGTGCCGTATGAAATTTGTCCACGTCGCCCGGGCGACATTGCCGCTTGCTGGGCAAGTACAGATAAAGCTGAGAGAGAACTGGGCTGGAAAGCGACCCGTACCATTGCACAAATGACGCAAGATACCTGGCGCTGGCAATCCAACAATCCTCAGGGCTATTGATAAATAATCCGGCGCATTGCGCGCCGGATCCTTCAAAGTTCGTGTTGAGAAACCAATGATGTCAAACCTTGAATTTAATCCTGTCGATCACCCTCACCGTCGTTATAACCCATTAACCGGACAATGGATTCTGGTTTCCCCACACCGCGCCAAACGCCCTTGGAGCGGTCAGGATGAAAAGCCTTCGACAGAAGCGCTGCCAATCTATGACGGCAACTGCTTTTTATGTCCGACCAATACACGTATTTCCGGAGATGTGAACCCGGATTATCAAGGTACGTATGTCTTCACCAATGACTTTGCCGCACTGATGACGGACACGCCGGATGCACCTGCTTCTGACAACCCGTTGTTTAAGGCGCAAAGTGCCCGTGGACTGAGCCGCGTCATTTGTTTCTCACCCGATCACAGCAAGACCCTGCCAGAGCTTTCCCTGCCTCAAATCCGTGGCGTGATTGATACCTGGGATGCACAGATTGAAGAGCTGGGTAAAGAGTATGTGTGGGTTCAGGCCTTTGAAAATAAGGGCGAGACCATGGGCTGCTCCCAACCTCACCCACACGGCCAAATCTGGGCAAACAGCTTTTTGCCAAATGAGATTGAACGCAAAGAGAAAAACCTCAAAGCGTATTACGACGAGCACGGCCGCAACCTGCTGGTGGACTATGTAGACGCAGAGTTGAAAGACGGTGACCGCATTGTGGTGGAAACCGAGCACTGGGTCGCCGTTGTGCCTTATTGGGCGGCGTGGCCGTTCGAAACCATGCTGCTGCCGAAAACCCATATCCGCCGCATGAATGAACTGACGGATGCGCAACGTGACGATCTGGCGCTGGCAATCAAAAAGCTGACCAGTCGTTACGACAACCTGTTCCAATGTTCTTTCCCATACTCCATGGGCTGGCATTATGCGCCATTCTTTGAAGAGGGCACGGACATTGAACACTGGCAATTGCACGCCCTGTTCTACCCACCTCTGCTTCGCAGCGCGTCAGTGCGTAAATTTATGGTCGGTTATGAAATGCTGGCAGAAAGCCAACGCGACCTGACAGCTGAACAGGCGGCACAACGTCTGCGCGACCTCAGCGACGTTCACTACAAAGAACAACAATAACAAACATACGCCGCGGGCAAGGCTGCCCGCGCCTCAGGTATTACGTTTTAGAGAGAGAAGTCCAATGTCTGATTTAATCCATAATGTGAAGGCGTCTTTTGAGCAAGTACTGCATTACCTCCCTACCCACATTATTCAGGCGCCGGGTCGTGTGAACCTGATTGGTGAACACACCGACTACAACGACGGCTTTGTACTGCCTTGCGCCATTAATTATCAAACCGTTGTTGCGGCGGCAAAGCGCGACGACAATCAGGTACGTCTGGTGTCTGTCGATTACGGCAACGCGGTTGATGAGTTCGATCTGACCCAGGAAATTACCTTCCAGCAAGACAAAATGTGGGCGAATTACATTCGTGGCGTGGTGAAATGCCTGCTGTCCCGCGGCTATGCTCTGGGTGGTATCGATCTTTCCGTGAGCGGCAACGTACCGCAGGGCGCGGGTCTGAGCTCATCTGCAGCGTTGGAAGTCGTGATTGGCCAGACCTTCAAAGAGCTGTTCAACCTTGATATCACCCAGGCGGAGATCGCGCTGGTGGGTCAGCAGGCGGAAAACGAATTCGTGGGCTGCAACTGCGGCATCATGGATCAGATGATCTCTGCTGAGGGCAAAGCAAACCATGCGTTGCTGCTCGATTGCCGTTCACTGGAAACTCAGGCTGTATCGATGCCGGAAGACATGGCGGTGGTGATCATCAACTCCAACAAACGCCGTGGTCTGGTCGACAGTGAATACAACACCCGTCGTCAACAATGTGAAGAAGCGGCCCGTCATTTTGGCGTTAAAGCACTGCGTGATGTGACGCTGGCGCAGCTAAATGCTGAAGCGGACAAACTGGATGACGTGGTACTGAAACGCGCCCGTCACGTGATCACTGAAAATGCACGTACTTTGGAAGCAGCGAAAGCGCTGGCTGACAACAACATGACCCTGATGGGCGAGTTGATGGCCGAATCCCATGCCTCCATGCGTGATGACTTTGAAATCACAGTAAAAGAAATTGATACCCTGGTTGATATCGTGAAAAACGTTATCGGCGAGCAGGGCGGTGTGCGCATGACCGGTGGCGGTTTCGGTGGCTGTATTGTGTCACTGGTGCCACCATCACTGGTGGATGCGGTAAAAGTGGCGGTTGAAGAGAAATATGAAGCGGCCACCGGCCTGAAAGCCTCCATTTACGTCTGTAAAGCCATGACCGGTGCGGGTCTTGTTGACGCTCAGTAAGGGTTTTTTATGGGAGCCTTTACGACACTGACTCACACCATGAGCGCGCATAATGCGTGTGACGGTAAACCTGCAACTCTGGTGTGTTTAACCAATACAAAGGGTATGGAAGTGGTGCTGATGGATATCGGCGCCACCTGGCTAAGTTGCCAAGTGCCTCTCGGTGAAAACGACCATCGTGAAGTGTTGCTGGGTGTCAGCAACATGGCAGACTTTCAGGCGCAGAAAAGCTACATGGGCGTGACGGTTGGCCGCTATGCCAACCGCATTGCGAAAGGTTTGTTTTCACTGGATGGGGAAACGTATCAGGTTGCAGTCAACCAGGCCGGGAACTGTCTGCATGGCGGCAACGAGGGTTTTGACAAACGTCGCTGGAAAATCAGCGCGCAATCATCCTCATCCGTTTCTTTTTCTTTGGTTTCACCCGATGGCGATCAGGGGTTTCCCGGTGAGCTGTCTGTGTTGGTCACCTATACACTGGATGACGACAACGGGCTGACCATTGACTACAAAGCGACGACCGATAAAGCCACGCCAGTTAATCTGACCAACCATGCTTACTTTAACCTGCAGGGGGCTGACAGCGGGGAAGACTGCCTTTCCCATCATTTGACGCTGACGGCGGATGGCTACGTGCCGACAACGGAGTATGGGATCCCGTTGGGAGAGCTTGCCAGCGTTGATGATACCGCGTTCGATTTTCGCGCCGGTAAAACCTTGCGTCAGGATCTCTTGACTGATCACCAACAAAAGGCGGCAAAAGGGTACGACCACAGTTACCTGTTTGATTGTGCGCGAGATGTGTCTGCGCCAGTGGCAACTGTGTTATCGCCGGATGCCAAATTGAGCCTGGTGGTATATACCGATAAACCTGCTGTGCAGCTTTATACCGGCAACTGGTTATCTGGCACGCCAAACCGTGAAGGTGGCGAATACCGTGACTACGCAGGTTTTGCACTGGAAACCCAGTTTTTGCCAGACTCCCCAAACCATCCAGAATGGCCGGTTGCATCTTGTATCCTGCAGCCGGGCAAGGCTTACCGCTTTTTCACCCGCTACCAATTTTTGAATCATTAAGCGAGCAACACAGCGTAAGGTGACTTACGCTGTGTAATCGTTAACAACACAAAAAAGTGATGTATTACAATCCGTCACGCATGGTATGTTTCTTTTCAGTTTTCAAAGAATGTAATTACTTTCACTGATTCTTCAGTCTCCGACGCCAGTAGTAAGAGGAAGTCTATGGCCACTATCAAAGATGTTGCGAAAGAAGCTGGCGTCTCAGTGGCGACTGTTTCACGCGTCGTCAATAAATCTCCTAAAGCCAGCCAGGCATCGATTGAAGCGGTGACCAAGGCGATGGCGAAATTGGGTTACCGTCCGAATGCGAATGCCAGGGCTCTGGTCAGCCAAAGTTCAAACACCGTTGGTGTGTTGGTCGCCGATGTGTCCGATCCGTTTTTCGGCAGTATGGTTAAAGCGATCGACCATGTCGCCAGAGAGCAGGGTAAGCAGATCCTGATTGGCAACGGTTATCACGATGCCGAAGATGAACGCAATGCACTGGAACTTCTGATCAACAGCCGCTGCGAAGCCATTATTGTTCATGCGAAAGGGCTGTCCGACGAAGAGCTGACAGCGTATGTGAAAGAAGTGCCGGGGCTGGTGGTGATTAACCGACATATCCCACAAATTGCCACACGTTGTATAGCGTTGGACAACTTTAAAGGGGCGTACCTTGCTACGGACTACCTTATCCGCCAAGGGCACAGTAAAATCGCTTGTATCGCATCCTCGCGGGATATTGAAGATACCCAGGCGCGTATTGAAGGATATCTGGCAGCGCTTAAAGACAACGGCATAGCGCTCAGTAAAAGCTATATCGAATACGGGGAGCCCAACAGTGATGGCGGAGAAAGCGCCATGACCAACTTACTGAGTAAATCCCTCGATATGTCCGCCGTATTTGCCTACAACGACAACATGGCAGCAGGCGCCATGATGGTGCTGGAACAAAATGGCATTGCCGTACCGAAGCAGATGTCTGTCGTCGGGTTTGATGATGGAATTCTTGCCCGGTTTCTTAATCCCGGGTTGACCACTGTCCGTTATCCTATTGAAATGATGGCCGAGCGCGCGGCAAGGCAAGCACTGTCACTGTCTCGTGGTGAAATGGGTGATGAAGAAACTGCTGTATTTTCACCGACTTTGGTAAGGCGTAATTCTGTGGCATCACACAGCTAATATGTCAATGTAATGCAGCAGATCACTCTGCTGCATTCCAAGGGATATTGGTGCTTATGAGTGGAATTGTTCGCAGGCTAGTAATGTGTTTTCAATCAGTGTTGCTACGGTCATCGGGCCAACACCTCCCGGTACGGGGGTGATATGGCTGGCATGTTTGGCAGCAACCGCATATTCGACATCCCCAACCAATTTACCAGTATCCAATCTGTTGATACCTACATCGATTACAACCGCACCCGGTTTAACCCAATCGCCAGGGATAAAGTTCGGTTTACCCACTGCAACAACGAGTAAGTCAGCTTGACGGACGTGACCTTCAAGATCTTTGGTAAAACGGTGGCAGGTAGTGGTTGTACAACCGGATAATAATAGCTCCATGGTCATTGGACGACCGACGATGTTAGACGCACCAACGACGACAGCGTGTTTGCCCCGAAGCGGAATATTGTATCTTTCCAATAAGGTAATGATGCCTTTGGGTGTACAGGAGCGGAGTTTTGGAATCCGCTGACACAATCTACCCACGTTGTATGGATGGAAACCATCTACATCTTTCTCAGGGTGAATGCGCTCGAGCACGTTGGTAGCATCCATTTGAGCCGGTAGTGGGAGTTGAACCAAGATACCATCAATTTCTGTATCTTCGTTGAGTGAATCGATAAGAGCCAATAGATCTGCTTCGCTCGTCGATGCAGGCAAATCGTAGGATTTTGATACGAAGCCAACTTCAGCACATACGCGGCGCTTACTTCCAACATAAACTTGTGAGGCGGGATCATCACCTACCAGCACAACAGCAAGCCCCGGTGCTCTCAAACCAGCTGCTTTTCGTGCTTCGACGCGTGCCGCCACTTCTTGGCGAACTGTTTTTGATATTAGTGTTCCATCGATGATTTGAGCGGCCATGTTATTCCTTGGACAAATTTAGGAAAGATTAACTGCCGCTATTTTGTCAAAAAAAGTGTGACTTAGCCATAGCGCAAACGTTTGCGCTATGGGCGATGGAATTGAAAGGGTGCTGTTACTCGGAGTTTCTAATTTTGCAACTCAAAAATGGTGCTTGTGGGGCGGCGAAACGATGAAGCACGGTTACCTAAAAATTTTAGTACCGGATTAATCTTTGAGGAAGGCTGTAGTAAACGTATCTTTTGTCACCGCCAGATGCTCAATGGTGTCACCGTAAAATTGTTCTACTTCACTGATCAGCCAGTCACGTACAAAGTATGTCGACACAAAAATACTGGTTCGTTCGTTACCCAGCTCGCTACCGTCAAGCATTCGAAATCTTGATCCTGACATCCCTGAGATAATTCCTACAAGCTGTCCTTTTGCGTTGAACGCTCCACCACCACTCATTCCTGATTGCACTGCGGCATCTGTAATGCTCGCAGGGCAGCGCGCAAACATTTTGCTGTCAACAAAGTTGACGTCTTGGTAATACTTGCCCTCTCCGACAAGCGTTTTTCCTGTTAGTCCACGACCGACAGTCTTGATGCTCTCTTGCGAGTGAATCTTGCCGAGAGAAGCGAGTTTCTTACCTGTGTTGTCTTCTTTTATAAGCGCTATGTCGCAATCTGGATGGTACGCAACGACTTCACTGAAGTCTATTTTCGCAACATGCTTTGCCGTTAGGCTCAATTCTGAAGTAAGGGGGACGCTGGTGCCGTGACCGCCAAGCAAAAAGGGGATGCCAACAGGCAAATAATTTACAGAAGGAGTGTTGGTTTCATTTTCATTGGCGTATTCAAGTGGGCCATTGATATGGACGCACCCTGACAGTGTCAATAGTGCAACAACTAAGATCATCGTCGAACGCTTAAAAAGGTACATGCTCAAATCTCCCGTAGTGTGACGACTGTCTCAAAGTTGACAGTTAACAGGAGCCTAGGAAGCCGTTACAGAATGTACAAATATTGGTAATTATTTTTTATTGAGAATTATTATCTCTCTGATATATATGGATTATTATCGTTGACTGGGGTCGTGATTGGCTGAAATGTTAGCCTGATGTCAAATTTTTACCGTAGTCCATGTTTTTTTCTCTCTTTTGTCTGGCTTTTGATGTGTTTTTAACCCATGCGTGCTCATTTTATTAGTCAGTATGAGTTTGGTGTTATGTTTTTGTTAACGTGACATTCGTCACGGAAAATATGTTTTTCGATAAAAAACAAAAAGATAATATTAATGTCGGATTGGTATAAGGCTTGCGCTCAAAACATGACGGAAATTTGCCGTCTGAAGCGGTACTTTAGTATTTGAGAGTGATTTGTAGAGAAATCTGGATGGTATAGGAAGTAAAAAAGCGTGGCGTTGTTTTGGGTACAAGCCACGCTAAACACGCTAAAGATTACATATCCATTGATACAGCGTTATCAACGCCATCAGTACCGGTATGACGGTTGCGCTTGGTAGATACCAGCATATAGAGAAGCGTTGCAGCGAAGCAGACAACGAAATAGAACATCAGCCCACCTTTCACCTGCATTGCTTTGCCGGCTAATACTGGCCCCACGACTGAACCGACACTGTAGCTAAGCAGCATAAGCTCCGCCGCTGCAACAATTTTTGATTCACAAACGTTTCGACAGGCAAGGGTGATGGCGACAGGGTAGAGTGCAAATGCCGAAGCACCCAACAAGAACATGCCCGCCATAACACCTCCAGCAACAGTGGCAATCTCAATCATGGCAATAGACAGCAAGCCTGTGAAACAAAATACAGCCATCAACAATGCTTTTTCTACGCGGGAGTTTAGCCAGCTCACCAAAGGCTGAACTATCATTCCGCCAAGAATGACGATTGCCATTAGCGCACCGACCTGACTGTGGCTGTATTTGCTTTCCAGTTCCAGCGGTAACAAGCCATAAATAGAACCCAATACCAAGCCGGAAACGATACAGCCAATGTAAGCGGCTGATGGAAGCAACTTCATTTCACTGACTTTAATACTTGAGTGGCCTACTGCTTTTGGGCGGCCATTTTTAAACACAACCGGTGGCAATACCGCGGCAAAGAAAATCGATGCCACAATCATGAGTGGCAGAGCATCGTTTGTGCCAAAAAGGCCGATACCCAATTGACCAAGCGCTGAACCACCATAAAGTGAAGCCATATACAGACCGAGACGCTTTGCCCGCGCTTTTTCTGTGTCTGCCATCAGCAGCCAGGACTCGATAACAACAAACACCCCGGCAACCGCGACGCCGGCGATAAAGCGCCCGACCAACCAAGCGGGTGCTGAGCCGAACACGGCCATGACCGCAACGGTGCCCACCACAACAAGTAGAAAGGCGACCAGCGACTTTCTGTGACCAAAGCGCCCCACAATTCGTGCACTGATCAACGCACCGCCCAAGAGTCCTGCATAGAATACGCTTGCAAGCCAGGATGCCAGGCTTACTGACATACCGCGTGATTCCAGCGCAAGCGGAATTAGGCTCATCAAGTAACCTGATGCAATAGCAAATAAACTGAGGCTGAGCACAGGTACAAGTGGACTGTTGCGATCAGCCTGAATAACAGGGTTCTGCTGCAATTTCTTTCTCTAGACGATTGAATGAAACTAAAAAACCCGCGTAGGACACGCAGGTTTTTGGGAAGAGTTTGGCGCGATTATTATTTCGCCAACTCGAAACGTAAAGTGAGATAAATTAATCGTGACGACAAAAAATGTCGATTAACGACTTGGTTTCAGCTCAAGCCTCGCTACTGTTCGTTTCAAGGCAATATATCGTCTTTTTTCCGCTTCCTTTCCCAGCGTTTGTGAACACCTTTAGTCAGGGAAGAAAAGGTTGTTTCAACCTTATCTATTCCAACCAGGACAAATAGTACAAACCCGCATAAAATCAGAGCCTGTCGCCAGTAATCAAATGCGATGACCATTCCAAGGCCTGCCATCAACCAAACAACTGCCGCTGAAGTAACTCCCTGAATTTGCCCATCGCGTGCCATCATGACACCGGCACCCAAAAAGCCGACCCCGGTAACGATTTGACCCAACACGCGGGCGTGATCAAGCGAATTGTCTGAAAGGGATGTAGCCAGACGCATAAAAAGATAAGTGCCGAGTACTATCAGTATTGCGGTGCGGATCCCAACGGGTTTTCCTCGTAGCTGCCGCTCTAAACCCAATATCCACCCGCAAACCGCACAAGTTAAAACACCTTCCCAGCTAAATGGGGTGATATCAAAAAACTCGACCAACTACCTTTTCTCCATAGTGAGGTAAACAATGATGTAATTAGTGCGAAATATCGGTCTAAGACGGTAAAAGAACAATAGTGCGGGAGATGAAATGATTTAATCGTGATAAAGAAATCCGTTTCTGAATGGCTCTTTTGACATTGAATGGCGGAAAACGGACAAACTTTCCCCATTTAGCGTAAGCGTGCTGGTTAATTAAACATTTGACGGGAAAGGTAACGGAAAAGCGTTGACGGGGATTCTCGTCGCTTTATAATCCTGCCCTGCATTCGCGCGATTGTGCAAATGAAGTGCGCCCTTAGCTCAGTTGGATAGAGCAACGGCCTTCTAAGCCGTGGGTCACAGGTTCGAATCCTGTAGGGCGTGCCACTTTCTCTTCCTCCCCATCTGTTCAGATTCCCCTTTGTTCTCTAATCTCTAATCTCTAATCTCTAATCTTCTATCTCGCATCTCTTAATCTTCGCTTTCCCTCTTGAATTCACATTTCCCGCCCCAACCTCACAGAAACACGACGATGGACTTGACCCGTCTCGACTCGACCGAGCGGTGCCGCTATAATGGCGCGTCTTAAAAATCGCACCTTGTTTATCGAGGGTATTCGATACCGTGCACAATGTGCCGTGTATCCAGATTCACAGGCGCTATGGTGAATGATTCGCTGTAGCACGAAAGGATGCTACCGGCTATGCCGGGCAACATCACTCAGTGACCCTGAGTAAGTTTTGAGGTTAAAAATACAATGCAAGTTACCGTTGAAACCACAGAAGGCCTAGAGCGCCACCTGACTATCACCGTTCCAGCAGCAAACATCGAAGATGCTGTGACTGCAGAACTGCGCAACATCGCTAAAAATCGTCGTTTCGATGGTTTCCGTAAAGGTAAAGTGCCTTTGAAGATGGTTTCTCGTATGTACGGCAAAGCAGTACGTAACGACGTGATGGGTGAAGTGATGCAGCGTCATTTCATCGAAGCAATCATCAAAGAGAAAATCAACCCAGCAGGTGCACCGACTTTCACTCCAGTTGATACTACTGAAGGTCAGGATCTGGTATTCAAGGCTTCTTTCGAAGTTTACCCAGAAATCGCACTGAAAGATCTGGATCAAGTTGAAGTGGTTAAGCCACTGGCTGAAGTAAAAGAAGAAGACGTTGCTGAAATGATCGAGACTCTGCGCAAGCAGCAGGCTTCTTGGTCAGAAGTTGACGCAGCTGCTGAAGCAAACAGCCGTGTAACTATGGACTTCACTGGTTCTATTGACGGCGAAGAGTTCGAAGGCGGTAAAGCAGAAGGCTTTGCACTGGTTATGGGCCAAGGCCGCATGATTCCAGGCTTCGAAGACGGCATCGTTGGTAAGAAAGCTGGCGAAGAATTCACTATCGACGTGAACTTCCCAGAAGACTACCACGCAGAAAACCTGAAAGGTAAAGCGGCGAAATTCGCAATCAAACTGATCAAAGTTGAAGCACAAGAACTGCCAGAACTGACTGAAGAGTTCGTTGCACGTTTCGGCGTTGAAGACGGCAGTGTTGAAGGCCTGAAATCTGAAGTTCGTAAAAACATGGAACGCGAACTGAAGCAAGCGGTTAAGAACAAGACTAAAGAGCAAGTGATCGACGGTCTGGTTGAGAAAAACAACATCGACGTTCCTGCAGCGCTGATCGACCAAGAGATCAATGTTCTGCGTCAGCAAGCTGTTCAGCGTTTCGGTGGCAACATGGAAAACGCGCCAGAGCTGCCACGTGAGCTGTTCGAAGAACAAGCACGCCGTCGCGTAGTTGTTGGCCTGCTGCTGGGCGAAGTGATCAAGTCTGAAGAGCTGAAAGCAGACGAAGAGCGCGTTAAAGCGCTGATCGCTGAAATGGCTTCTGCATACGAAGATCCAGCTGAAGTAGTTGCTTACTACGAAAAAGACCAGCGTCTGATGGAAAACATGCGCAACGTTGCGCTGGAAGAACAAGCTATCGATGCACTGCTGGCTAAAGCACAAGTTTCTGAAAAAGAGCAAAGCTTTACTGAGCTGATGAACCCAGCTCAAGCTTAAGTGCTAGAATTGTTGAGTGGACATTTGACTTAGAATTCACTCTTCTGATAACAATGGTCCGTATGAAGTATTTTCATCCGGGCCATTTATTTTAGGGAAATAACACTATGAGCTTTCAAGAAAAAAACGGAATGCCTTCGATTATGGATGCACTGGTGCCGATGGTGGTCGAACAAACCTCCCGCGGTGAACGTTCGTATGACATCTATTCCCGCCTTCTGAAAGAGCGTGTGATCTTTTTGACCGGTCAGGTTGAAGATCACATGGCTAACTTGGTGGTTGCGCAGCTGCTGTTTCTCGAATCCGAAAATCCGGATAAAGATATCTTCCTGTACATCAACTCTCCAGGCGGTTCTGTAACAGCAGGTATGTCTATTTATGACACCATGCAGTACATTAAGCCAGACGTGAGCACCGTGTGTATGGGTCAGGCTTGTTCAATGGGTGCATTCCTGTTAGCGGGCGGCGCTGAAGGCAAACGTTACTGTCTGCCTAATTCACGTGTGATGATCCACCAACCACTGGGTGGTTTCCAAGGTCAGGCGTCTGATATCCAAATTCATGCGCAAGAAATTTTGACGATCAAAAACAAGCTCAACAAGTTGTTGGCAGAGCATACTGGCCAACCGCTGGAAATCATTGAGCGTGACACCGACCGCGACAATTTCATGTCGGCGCAAGATGCGGCAGATTATGGTCTGGTCGATGCAGTTTTAAATAAACGCGATTAATTTTTAGTTCTGAGACAGTTAGGTGGTACTGACACTTACTGTCTCAGAATTGAGTCAAACGGCCTTCGGAAATTTCTGCTGAGTTGTTATAGACTCAAATCATGGCAAACATGGGCGAAGGCCTAAAGAGGTTAGCGAATGACAGACAAGCGAAAAGACGGTGGCAGCGGCAAATTGCTCTACTGCTCTTTCTGCGGCAAAAGCCAGCATGAAGTACGCAAGTTAATTGCTGGACCTTCTGTTTATATCTGCGATGAGTGTGTTGACCTGTGTAACGACATCATTCGTGAAGAAATAAAAGAGGTCATGCCTAAGCGCGACAGCAACGAGCTTCCGACTCCCCAAGAGATCCGTGCGCACCTCGATGATTACGTCATCGGTCAGGATCGCGCCAAGAAGGTGCTTTCTGTTGCGGTTTACAACCACTACAAGCGACTGAGAAACGGTGACACGACGGCAGACGGCGTTGAGCTGGGTAAAAGTAACATCCTTTTGATCGGCCCTACTGGTAGTGGTAAGACGCTGCTGGCAGAAACACTGGCCCGATTCCTGGATGTGCCATTTACCATGGCAGATGCCACCACGCTGACTGAAGCCGGTTATGTGGGTGAAGACGTTGAAAACATCATCCAGAAGCTGCTTCAGAAGTGTGACTACGACGTAACTAAAGCCGAGCGCGGTATCGTCTACATTGACGAAATCGATAAGATCTCCCGCAAATCAGACAACCCATCTATCACCCGCGACGTATCCGGTGAAGGTGTGCAGCAAGCGCTGCTGAAACTGGTTGAAGGTACGATCGCATCTGTTCCGCCACAAGGTGGCCGCAAGCACCCACAACAAGAGTTTTTGCAGGTTGATACCTCAAAGATCCTGTTCATCTGTGGTGGTGCGTTTGCCGGTCTGGACAAAGTTGTTGATCAGCGCGTAGCGAAGGGCAGCGGTATTGGTTTTGGTGCAGAAGTACGCTCTAAAGACCAAGAAGCAACCCTGAGTGATTTGTTCAGCAAAGTTGAACCAGAAGATCTGGTGAAATATGGTCTGATCCCTGAATTCATTGGTCGCTTACCAGTGACTGCGATTCTGGGTGAGCTGGACGAAGACGCCCTGGTACAGATCCTGCGTGAACCAAAGAATGCGCTGACCAAGCAATACGCAGCACTTCTTGAACTGGATGGCGTAGAGCTTGAGTTCCGTGATGACGCTCTGACGGCGATTGCGAAAAAAGCCATGGATCGTAAAACCGGTGCACGTGGTCTTCGTTCAATCGTAGAAGCGGTATTGTTGGACACCATGTACGACTTGCCTTCAAGCAAAGATGTTACCAAAGTGGTGATTGATGAGTCAGTAATCAAAGGCGAATCTGATCCGCTACTGATTTATGAAACATCAGAAAGTCAGGCAGCAGGCGCTGAGTAAGTCTTATATTGTGTGCGGTTAAATTGCTTATTTAACCAACAAATTACCGAAAAAAAGGGAGCATAGGCTAATGCCAGTCAGTTAAGCTGACTGGCTTTCTTTTTATTGGGGTATTTCTTTGCCTTAGGCTTCACGGCTCTCGGGTATATTCGATCTTCTCGCTTAATGGGCAACACATGATGTATCGCCTCC
>NZ_JAHUTS010000009.1:0-170968 GCF_019209835.1 Enterovibrio paralichthyis
CGCGAGGGTAAGGGCTGTGGTCAATTGCAAAATAAAAGGCTCTAAGTATGGGGACTTAGAGCCTTTATAAGCCATCTGTTGGATCGTTCAACCGATCATTTATCTCTTAACTGATCGGCATTACCCGAAAGGGTGCTTTTTTATTGCTTTCTCTTCAATGTATTCGTGAAATTGAGACGGACAGAGAGGCAAAAATACATATTCTTTGTGGGGAATTTGCGGACAAAAACAGCCACGCATTTTGATGCCTTGTTCGCTTTCTGAGAGGTCAGCAGTAGACATTCCATCTCGCATCTCTAGACTTGGTTGGCTCGATTTTTAAGGGAAAAGATCATGTTGAGTTGGTTTGCCGTTTGCTTTTCTGGCCTGCTCCATATCAGCGCGGCATACAAGGGCCCCCGCTGGCAATTTTACCTGTTCAAACCGCTGACCATCGCCCTGATGATGGCTATTGCCGCAATGGGTGCAGAGCCCAGTGCCTATACCCACCTGATCCTTGCCGGGCTGCTGTTTTCCCTGGTAGGCGACATTTTTCTCATGTTGCCCAAAGACCGGTTTATCCCCGGCCTGCTCAGTTTCCTCGTCGCCCATATCCTCTACAGTGTTGCGTTCTGGCAGCAGTTTGAAGGCCCGATGGTGTGGTGGCTGCCCTCTATGATTGGCGCAGCAGGGGTGATCATATTCCTGTTGTTGCTGCCGAATCTCGGTGCCTTGCTGTTGCCGGTTGGTCTTTATATCGCCGTGATTGCCCAGATGGCCTGGGGCGCGGGAGAGTTCTGGATGAATACCCACTCACAACCAGCAGCCTATGCATTTGGCGGTGCTTTGCTCTTTATGGTGTCTGATACTGTGCTGGCGTTTGAGCGATTTAAAGGCCCGTTCCGCACTTCCGTGCTGCTGATTATGGGCACTTACTTCTGCGCGCAGGGGCTGATCACCCTGTCAGCGCTCAGTTAAAGGCAGATGATGTCCTGGGTGCAGGTGTATAGCGCAGGCAATTCACTGGAGGCGCACAGTCTGAAAGGGATGCTGGAAGCCTTGGGTATCGATGTCGTGCTGAAAGGGGAGTCATTATCCAGCGCGACCGGTGAACTGCCGGCAGATGCCATTGCGGTCACCCTTTGGGTCGATGCAAACCGCGAATCCCAGGCGCTCGGCGCACTGAGGGATTATGAAGAGCAGGCCGACACTGTCTGGCACTGCGCCGGTTGCGGGGAAGAAAACAGTGGCAGCTTCGAGATTTGCTGGCAATGTGGAACGGCGCGCAGCGAGCGGGACTGACAGTCGCTGCTTTGCGCGGTTTGTGTACAACCTTTGCGCCATATCAACGTCCCAACCCTCTGAACATGGTTCCATTGCGCGGTTATTACTACCAACGCCGGAGTCCAGATGCCTGCATCTATTCATGTCCACGAAATCCTGAACCACCTCAAGCAACAGCCGCTGTCTGAAGCCGCACTGACCGAATGGGTGGTGGCGCAGTGGGGTGAAAACGCGAGATTCCACACCTGCAGCCAGCAGGGACTTTCCTTCAGCGAAGTGCTGGAATTTTTGCGCCGCCGCAAAAAAATCTTTGATGAGATGGGTGAACTGTCCGTCAATACTGCGCGGGTGTGTAATCACTGATTCTCGCTGTAGCAAAAACACAAAAGGCCTCAAGCGAGGCCTTTTGTCATTCCGGGAAGTGTTACTTCCCGACCATATATTTGCGGCGAATATCGAGCAGGGCAAAAATCCCGAACAGCAGGATTGACCACTTTTCCCAGCGCGTCATGGAAATCTTGTCACCAAATGCGCCGATAAAAATCAGCATCTGCAGGCCATGCATACAGAACAGGAATGCGGTCATGATGTAGAGCGCCATGGCTGCCACACCCGGAAACGGATGGACGATATTGGCGATCAGAACAAACCAGACAAAACCGATGGCGGCTTTCGCTAACAGGATAAGTGCTTTCATTTTTCCTCTCTTTGATACAACCGGAAACTTACCTGTCCGGCATGTTTTTCCTTAATCATGTCCCAGTGGGTTGGCACTTCAGGCAATCCCAGTTCGCGCTCTGCCTCAATGTAGATCAGGGCGTTGTGGCTTAGCCAGCCGTTCTGCTCCAGTTTGCTGAAAACATCACTCAGCAGATCTTTACGAAATGGCGGGTCGATAAATACCACATCGAAAGGCTGGCCGGGTTTGGACAGAAACGTCAGGGCATCAGTGTTATGCACCACGGCATTATCGGCCTTCAGCGTGGCCAGGTTCTGGCTGATTTGGGTCGCCGCACCTTTATCCAGTTCCAGCAAGGTGACCTGCTCCGCCTGGCGCGACAAAGCTTCCAACCCCAAACCGCCACTGCCGGCGAATACATCCAGACAACGGGCTTCGTACAAGTCCGCAGCCAGCCAGTTAAAGACCGTTTCTTTTACGCGATCTGTGGTCGGTCGCAGACCCTCAACATTTTTGACCGGCAATTTACGTCCGCGCCATTTGCCCGCAATGATGCGGACAAAACCTGAACCACCGCCATTGTTGGCGGGTGAAGCATTGCCACGACCAGTGTTTCGGCTGGCTGGGTTTTTCGGGTTACGTCGTACCATAGATTTTTTGACCGCTAAGAAGGTGTTAGACTATACGCGTTCGGTAACGGCTCTGCATTTCCCCATTCATACAAAGTTCGCGACGTAAGGGCTTATTGGCTACTTTCGCCAAGGCTGCTGCGTCGAAAAGGAATGCATTTACCCGCCGTTACCACACTGCATGAAAAGGCGCAGTGTTCACAGTTTTAGATCAGCTCGCTGTTATCGCGCCGATTGTACCAATCAAGCTTTAGGATTTGCCAATGGCAGAAAAAAAGAAACGCGGATTTATGTCCTGGCTGGGTTTCGGCCGAAAAAATGACGAAAAAGAAGAACAGCAAAAAGCCGCAGAAGAAGCGCGTTTAAAAGCGGAGGCAGAAGCCAAAGCGCACGCTGAAGAAGAAGCCCGTTTAGCGGCGGAAGCACAAGCCAAGGCAGAAGCGGAAGAAGCGGCACGCCTGGCGGCGGAAGCACAAACCAAGGCAGAGGCAGAAGAAGCCGCACGTCTGGCGGCGGAAGCACAAGCGAAGGCAGAAGCTGAAGAAGCAGCGCGTTTGGCGGCAGAAGCACAAGCCAAGGCAGAGGCAGAAGAAGCCGCACGTCTGGCGGCGGAAGCGCAAGCCAAGGCAGAGGCAGAAGAAGCAGCGCGTCTGGCCGCGGAAGCACAAGCGAAGGCAGAAGCCGAAGAAGCCGCACGTCTGGCGGCGGAAGCGCAAGCCAAGGCAGAAGCCGAAGAAGCCGCACGTCTGGCGGCGGAAGCACAAGCGAAGGCAGATGCTGAAGAAGCAGCGCGTCTGGCCGCGGAAGCACAAGCGAAGGCAGAAGCCGAAGAAGCCGCACGTCTGGCGGCGGAAGCACAAGCGAAGGCAGAAGCTGAAGAAGCAGCGCGTTTGGCGGCAGAAGCACAAGCCAAGGCAGAGGCAGAAGAAGCCGCACGTCTGGCGGCGGAAGCAGAAGCGAAGGCAGAAGCTGAAGAAGCAGCACGTCTGGCCGCGGAAGCACAAGCGAAGGCAGAAGCCGAAGAAGCCGCACGTCTGGCGGCGGAAGCCCAAGCGAAGGCACAAGCTGAAGAAGAAGCCCGTTTAGCAGCGGAAGCACAAGCTAAAGCACAGGCTGAGCAGGAAAAACCAAAGCGCGAAGGTTTCTTCGCCCGATTGAAGCGCGGTCTTCAAAAAACCAAAGCCAACCTGGGTGCCGGTTTCTTTGGTCTGTTCAGTGGCAAGAAAATCGACGATGAGCTGTTTGAAGAACTTGAAGAGCAGCTGTTGATTGCTGATGTCGGCATGGACACCACCACCAAGATCATCAACAGCCTGACCGACAAAGCGTCGCGTAAAGAGCTGAAAGACGGTGAAGCGCTGTACGGCCTGCTCAAACAAGAGATGGCTGAAATCCTGAGCAAGGTAGAAAAACCGCTTGAAGTGGAAAAGAAAGACGGCCCGTTCGTTATTCTGATGGTTGGCGTGAATGGTGTGGGTAAAACCACCACCATCGGTAAGCTGGCCAAACAATTCCAGCAGCAGGGTAAGTCCGTCATGCTGGCGGCAGGTGATACCTTCCGTGCCGCAGCGGTTGAACAGCTGCAGGTATGGGGTGAGCGCAATAACGTGCCTGTGATCGCCCAGCACACAGGTGCAGATAGTGCATCAGTGATCTATGACGCGATTGAGGCTGCAAAAGCACGTAACGTCGACGTGGTCATTGCTGACACGGCAGGCCGTCTGCAAAACAAAGCTAACCTGATGGAAGAGCTGAAGAAAATCGTCCGCGTGATGAAAAAGCTTGATGAGAATGCGCCGCATGAAATCATGCTGACCATTGACGCAGGTACCGGCCAGAACGCGATCAGCCAGGCGCGTCTGTTCAACGACATCGCGCCGCTGTCAGGCATTACCCTGACCAAGCTTGACGGTACAGCGAAAGGTGGCGTGATCTTCGCCGTTGCTGATCAGTTTAATATCCCAATCCGTTATATCGGTGTGGGTGAAGGCATCGACGATCTGCGCCCGTTTGTGGCGGAAGACTTTATCGAAGCACTGTTTAGTCAGGAGGACTGACCGGCGTGATCCAGTTTCAGCAGGTAAGTAAAGCCTACCGCGGTGGGCAACAGGCATTACAGAAAGTGAGTTTTCACTTACCCAAAGGCGACATGGCGTTTCTTACCGGTCACTCTGGCGCGGGAAAAAGCACCCTGCTGAAATTGCTGTGTGCGATTGAACGGCCAAGTGACGGGCAAATCCTGTTTAACGGCCATGATATCGGCCAGATCAGCCGAAAAGAGATCCCTTTCCTGCGTCGTCATATCGGTGTGATTTTTCAAGATCACAAGCTTTTGATGGACCGCAGCGTTTTCGACAACGTAGCTTTGCCGCTGCGTATTGAACAGGCGAGCGAAAACGACATCAAAAAGCGTGTCTCAGCGGCGCTGGATAAAGTGGGCTTGCTGGATAAAGCCGGATGTTTGCCCATCCAGCTTTCCGGTGGTGAGCAGCAGCGCGTCGGTATTGCCCGCGCTGTGGTCAACCGGCCTATGGTGCTGGTGGCGGATGAGCCAACCGGTAACCTGGATGCAGCACTGTCGGCGCAAATCATGGAGCTGTTCCGTCAGTTCAACCAGGTGGGCGTGACGGTGCTGATGGCAACCCACGATACGTCATTGCTCAGCCGCTATGACATGCGCCGTTTTGAGCTTAACCAGGGTCATTTGTCGGAGGTGGTGCGTGGCTAACTATTTCTCGCTGCATAAGCAGCAAGGTGGTCAGGCGCTGCGCGACCTGTTGGCAAAACCGCTGGGCAATGTACTGACTGTACTGGCGCTGGCATTTGCGCTGGCGCTGCCGGCAACCCTGTTTATGCTGGCCAAAAATGTGGTGGCAGTGACCTCTGAATGGCAGGCACCAAACCAGCTGACGGTTTACCTGGAGTCGATGCCACAATCCCGTGCGCAGGATTTTGGTGATACTCTCAAAGGCTGGCCGGAAGTGGCCACAGCGGAATTTATCTCGCCGGAAGACGGCTTGACCGAGCTTCGCCAGATTCAGGGCTTTGAAGAGGCCGTGAGTTTGTTGGATGACAACCCGTTGCCCGCAGTGGTCGTGCTGACGCCGGTCAGTGACCAGGCGGAAGATGTGACGGGGCTGGCATCCAAGCTACGTACCCAGTCTGAAGTGGAAGAAGTGCGCCTCGACAGCGACTGGCTCCAGCGCCTCGCAGCCATTGAATCGCTTATTTTGACATTAACCTGGGTGTTCTCCGGTCTGATGTTACTGGCAGTGTTTTTGATTATCGGCAATACCCTGCGTTTACAGGTGTTGAACCAAAAGCAGGAAATTCAGGTCATGAAGCTGGTGGGTGCCACTGACAGCTATATCCTTCGCCCGTATTTATATACAGGCGTGTGGTTGGCACTGGCAGGCGCCGTGGTTGCCTGGTTGGTCACTGCTGTGAATAGCCTGCTGATTGATGCAGCCGTGGCAAAATTGGCTACATTATATAGCAGTGGCTTCAGGCTGATGGGTCTTGGCATCGATGAAGGTTTTATTCTTCTGATGGTGACAGGGCTGATTGGCTGGTTGGCAGCGCGTCTGGCGACGGGAAAACATTTGCGGGATATTGAACCTGTTTAATATTGGCAGGTCTGAAAAGGAATGACATCGACTCAGGGTTGCAGTTTTTTTGAACTCAAGTAGAGTATGTCGGTCGCCTTGAATGGCGTAAAAATGTTCGAATGATTCGAAAAGAGGTGAAAATGACAGCAGAGATGTATGCACTGGCCCCCATCTCCCAAGATAGCCTTGATAGCTATCTACAGCAGGTAAACAGCTATCCAATGCTGACTGCGGAAGAGGAGCGCGAGCTGGCAGAACGTCTGCACTATGAAGAAGATCTGGATGCGGCAAAAAGCCTGATCCTTTCTCATCTTCGCTTTGTTGTTCATATTGCCCGTGGTTATTCCGGTTACGGATTGCCAGTGTCTGATCTGGTTCAGGAAGGCAACATCGGTCTGATGAAGGCCGTTAAGCGTTTTAACCCAGAAGTGGGTGTGCGTCTTGTGTCGTTCGCTGTTCACTGGATCAAAGCGGAAATCCACGAATACGTCCTGCGAAACTGGCGTATCGTGAAAGTCGCGACCACCAAAGCGCAACGCAAGCTGTTCTTCAACCTGCGTAAATCGAAAAAGCGTTTGGGTTGGTTCAACGCTGAAGAAGTGAATATGGTTGCGGAGCAACTGGGCGTTGATGCGGCGGAAGTCCGTGAGATGGAATCCCGTCTTGCTGCGCAAGATGCAGGGTTTGACGCCGGCGCTGATGACGACGAGCGTGACGGTGGTGCCGTAGCGCCTGTTTTCTATCTGGAAGACAAAAGTTCAGATGTCGCGACAAATCTGGAATCCCAGAACTGGGAAGACCATGCAAACCGTCGTTTAGCCCAGGCCATGTCAGGTTTGGATGAGCGCAGCCAACACATTATCCGTTCCCGTTGGCTGGACGACGACAACAAAGCAACATTGCAGGAACTGGCTGATCACTACCAGGTATCTGCAGAACGTATTCGCCAACTGGAAAAGAACGCGATGCGTAAACTGAAAGAGGCGGTGGGCGACGCTCTGTGATCGCCCCCAGCCCGATGGTGAAAACCGGCATTTTGCCGGTTTTTTTGTGCCTGTTGATCCGCTTTCTGCCTGTGTCCGGATAAGTTGTCCACAGTTTTATTACGATCAACACTATATGTTGTGGATCCTTTCTTCTGATCCCACTTTATCAACGCAATCCACAGTCTTTTCCACAGGTGGCGAAAAAGCATACAAAGCCCGTAACTTCTTCGTGGCAAGCTTAAGAAAAAAGTCATGTACAATGGAGCATTACAGGTTCCGGGCGCATTGAATGGCTCAAACCTTTGGATACTATGACGGAGTGGAAAGGGTATAACTCATGGAACAATTTGCGCATATCTCTGTGACCGATGCTTTGGCAATGCTGGAAAGTGATGATCATCACGCTGTTATGGCGGACATCCGGGATCCTCAGTCATTTCTGCAATCTCATCCACAGGGCGCATTTCACCTGACCAACGACACGCTGGTGCAGTTTACGCAAGAGGTGGACTACGGTCAGCCCGTGCTGGTGATCTGTTACCATGGCAACAGCAGTCAGGGCGCGGCACAATATCTTGTTAACCAAGGCTTTGAGCAGGTGTACAGTGTAGATGGTGGCTTTGCTGCCTGGCTTCGACAGGCTTTACCGGTAGCAGCAGGAACTGAATAACCTTTAAGAAGGGGCACTATGGTACGGTTGATTGCACTTTCCAACCCGCGTGCGGCACAGGCTTTCATTGATTACATGGCTTCACGCAATATCGACATCAAACTGATGCCCGAGGGCGAAGGGCAGTTTGCCCTCTGGCTGGCTGACAGCCAGCTTGAGGTGGAAGCGCATGCCGAACTGGAGGCGTTTTTGCAAAACCCGATGGCGGAAAAGTATCAGGCCGCCTCCTGGGACATGGCGGAAAGCCGTACTGCCCGTTTCTACTACCCGCGCCAGGGGATAATGGCGTCCCTGAAACAAAATTCAGGGCCCTTCACCTTGTTTATCATGGTGGTTTGTATTGTTGTCTATGCCGGGTTGACCCTTGGCTTTGGCAACGATGTTTTCTCCCTGCTGCATTTCCCTGCCGGTGAATCACAGCAATGGCAGCTTTGGCGGCTGTTTACCCATGCCTTACTGCATTTTTCTGCCACCCACATCATCTTCAACCTGCTGTGGTGGTGGGTGCTTGGCGGGCGGATTGAAAAACAGTCTGGCAGTGCCAAACTGATGCAACTGTTCCTGCTGACCGCACTGTTCTCCGGCCTTGGCCAATATGTGTTTGACGGCCCTGCTTTTGGCGGGATGTCCGGTGTGGTATATGCACTGTTGGGTTACCTGTGGCTAATGGGCACACTGGCACCTGAGCGCGGTCTTTCCATCGAGCCTGCTTACGTCGGCTTTATGCTGCTGTGGCTGGTGGTGGGCTTTTTCGAGCCGTTCGGCATGGCCATTGCCAACATGGCGCATCTGTTTGGTCTGGTTTCCGGCTGTGCAATCGGGTTGTTCGATGCCAAGCTTCGCAAAGCCACATAAAGCCTGTGTGCTTCACGTTGGCATTGGCAACCTTGCAGCGTAAACTGGTGGCGATGCACATTTTTACGCAGGGGATGCAGTGAAACAGATACAACGCCATCAGGAAATTCTCGACCTTGTCCGCAGCAAGGGGTATGTCAGCACCGATGATTTGGTGGCGCATTTTGATGTCAGCCCGCAGACAATCCGCCGCGATCTCAATGAACTCGCGACAGAAAACAAAATCCGTCGCCAGCACGGCGGGGCCACCATTCCATCCAGCTCCGTCAACACGGCTTACAATGCGCGTAAAGAGATGCAGTTGCAGGCCAAAAACAGGCTGGCTCAGGCGCTGGTCGCCCATATTCCTGACGGTGCGACCCTGTTTATCGATATCGGTACCACGCCGGAAGCGGTTGCACGTGCTTTGCTGAACCATCAGGATCTGCGCATTGTGACCAACAATCTCAATGCTGCCAGCATCCTGATGGCGAAAGAGGACTTTCGCATCATCATGGCGGGCGGCGAAGTGCGCAACCGTGACGGTGGCATTATGGGGGAAGCGACGCTGGACTTCGTCTCCCAGTTTCGTCTGGATTTCGGCATTCTCGGGATCAGCGGCATTGACCTTGACGGCAGCCTGCTGGACTTTGACTACCATGAGGTGCGTGTCAAACAGGCGATCATGGAAAACAGCCGCTCTGTCCTCCTTGCTGCTGACCACACCAAGTTTGGCCGCAACGCCATGGTGAATGTGGGTAACCTGACCCAAATCGATCACCTGTTCCTGGATGCCCCCTTGCCTGAGCCCTTACAAGGGCTGCTTAAAGAAGCCGGGACACGGGTTGAAGTGATCGGCTAACCGCATGCATTCAGTACTAAACCGCCGCAAGGCGGTTTTTTTGTGCGCGCATTTCGCGGAAATTTTCGTCATTTGATCATTGGGTCTTGCGCTTTTCTGTACTAGAATGTTCGAAATCGAAAGTTAAATGCTCGAATGAGCGCTCTATGTGAGCGTAACGCAATAGGGAGATGGCATGGAAACGAAAGAGCTGCAGGGCAATAACGACATTCTCGACTTGATTGTGGTCGGCGGCGGGATTAATGGGGCGGGTATTGCAGCAGACGCCAGTGGCCGGGGTCTGCGTGTCGGACTGTATGATGCTGCCGACTTTGCTTCTGCCACGTCATCTGCCAGCTCCAAACTTATCCATGGCGGTTTGCGTTATCTTGAGCACTATGAATTCAGGCTGGTCAGCGAAGCGTTGGCTGAGCGGGAAGTGATCCTGAAAAAAGCCCCACACCTTGCTTGGCCGATGCGTTTTCGCCTGCCGCACCGTCCCCATTTGCGTCCCGCGTGGATGATCCGTATCGGCCTTTTCCTCTATGATCATCTGGGCAAGCGCACCACATTGTCGGCCAGTAAAGGTATCCGTTTCGGTGAGGACTCGGTGCTGAAGCCAAACATCACCAAAGGCTTTGAATACTCGGATTGTTGGGTGGATGATGCGCGTTTGGTGATCCTGAATGTCATGGATGCGGCGGAGCGCGGTGCGGAGGTGCGTAACCGCTGTAAAGTCACCCGTGCCGAGCGCAACAATGGCATCTGGGAAGTGACGCTTCATGATGAAATTGCCAACACTACTCTCACCCGTAAAGCTAAAGTTCTGGTTAACGCGGCGGGTCCTTGGGTCAAAGAATTTTTCGATCAGGGCACAACACTCAAATCCCCGCGTGGTATCCGTTTAATCAAGGGCAGCCATATCGTAGTGCCACGGGTACACAATGAACCGAGTGCCTATATCCTGCAAAACGAAGATGGGCGCATCGTCTTCGTGCTTCCGTATCTGGATCGCTTTTCCGTGATTGGTACCACGGATGTCGAATACAAAGGCAACCCGCGCGATGTGGCGATTGAAGACAAAGAGGTCGAGTACCTTCTGAGTGTTTACAACCAGCACTTCAAATCTCCCCTCAGCAGGAATGATGTGGTGTGGACTTACAGCGGTGTGCGCCCGCTTTGTGATGATGAGTCAGACTCACCGCAGGCGATCACCCGCGACTACACGCTGGAGCTGGAAGACAATGGCGGTGATGCACCGATCCTTTCTATTTTCGGCGGCAAACTGACCACCTATCGCAAACTGGCGCGAGCTGCAGTGAACAAGCTGTCGCCGTTCTTTGCTGATATGGGAGAGGACTGGACGGCCAACAGTGCCTTGCCGGGCGGTGAGGGGATTACCTCTGCCGCGGACGTGGAGAAAAAACTGGCCGCGACTTTCCCATGGATGGATACCTTTACTGTACAGCGTCTGGCAACCACCTATGGCAGCCGCATCTGGGTTTGGCTGGATGGCGTGAAAGATGAGTCAGAGCTGGGGCTGTCTTTTGGTCACGGATTGACTGCGCGGGAAGTGGATTATCTGGTGTCGGCAGAATATGTACAGACGGCTGAGGATTTACTGTGGCGCCGCACAAAGCTTGGACTGTACCTCTCCAAACAAGAGCAGCAGGCCGTGGCTGATTACCTGGCCAGCCATCATGCGACCATTGCTGACAGCGCGTCAATACCCGCCTGACGGCAGGGCGCAAACCACACAGGGAAGAAAACAAAAAAGGCGTACTTGGGTACGCCTTTATCGGTAAAGCCGGTTTACTGATAGAGATATTTAGTAAACAGCAAATCTGCCAGTATTTTCTGGTTGGTTTCAGCCAACAAGATTTCATTGACCTTTTCCAGACAGGCTTTGCGTATCGCTTCACGACCGGACAGCGACTTTACACGCACTTCATTTTCCTGACTCAACACCTCGATAATGGTGTCGCGGATCAGCGGCTGGTGATACTCCAGCATTTGGATCAATGACGGGTCATCCACCATGAGATCGACACGGATATTGATAAATCCGAGTTTTCGACCTTCCGTAATAAAGTTGGTGGTGATCTCAGGCTCCATCGTATAGTAGCTGAATTGCGGTGCCTCATCTTCCTCCGAAGCGACGGAAGGGACGGTAAACAGCAGCGACAAGAACAAGGCGAAAACAACGGTGATATTTTTTTTCATGGTTTTTGCCAAACCCCGGATTTAATCAATCTCTTATGGTAGTTTAGCTGCGCGCGAGCAGGCACAGCTGTGTACAATAGCGCACTTCTAATACTAAACATTATTGGCCGATTCGGCGAAAGTTTTGTGGTTTTTTTGCTCTTTGGCTCAGGATAACATGTCAGATTTCAAGCAATTACACATACAAGCTCTGGTGGAGGCAAACTGGGAGACACCAGACTGGCAGCGGCTGGAACCAACATGGGAAGGAAATTGGCTCCTGGAGCGTCACTCCATGACGGAACGCTTGAAAGCCCATTGCGACACCCTGACTGTCGACGTATTAGGACTGCATGAAATTGAGCGCGGGGCACTCTCAGAGAGTGAACGTGCCTTGTTGGGGGACGAGACCTGCATGGTGCGTGAGGTGGTGCTTTCCGGTGATGATACAGCCTGGCTGTGTGCCCGTACTCTGGTGCCCATGTCTACCCTGACTGAACAGGAAAAGGACATTGCGGAGCTGGGTGCAGTCCCGCTTGGACACCGGGTATTTAACCAGGCCAATGCTCGCCGCGATGCGATAGAAGTGGCACACCTGACCATTGATGGTGCGGTTTTGCTGGCGCGCCGTTCACGCCTGTGGGTAAATGAAAAACCGATGCTGGTATCTGAATTGTTCCTGCCGCATGCACCGATTTATCAGGAGGAAGGCTAAATGGATGCAGCCAAAGCCCGTGCTTTCTGGCAGCTGACGCGAATGGACAGGCCGATTGGCAGCCTACTGCTGCTCTGGCCAACACTCTGGGCACTGTTTCTGGCCGCCGACGGCTGGCCGTCACTGAATGTGCTGGTGGTGTTTGTGCTGGGTGTGGTGATGATGCGCGCGGCAGGCTGTGTGATTAATGATTTTGCAGACCGCAATTTCGACGGTCATGTGAAGCGCACCAAAGCACGTCCGCTGCCATCCGGTCTGGTGACAGCCAAAGAAGCGCTGGCCTTGTTCGGCCTTCTTATCCTCGGCGCCTTTTTACTGGTGCTGACCCTCGATCCCCTCACCATCAAATTGTCTGTTGTCGCCGTGCTTCTGGCCTCGGTCTATCCCTTTATGAAGCGTTACACCCATATGCCACAACTGGTACTGGGAATGGCGTTCAGCTGGGCGATCCCGATGGCGTATGCGGCGCAATCCGGTGAATTGCCGCCGGTCGCCTGGATGCTGTTTCTCGCCAACGTGGCATGGACAGTGGCCTACGACACCCTGTATGCCATGGTCGACCGTGATGATGACCTGAAAATTGGCATCAAGTCTTCAGCCATCCTGTTTGGCAGATATGACAAAATCGCCGTTGGCCTGCTGCAATTGGTGACGTTACTGCTGCTGACGCTGGTGGGCTATCTGAGCCAGCTTGCCACCGTTTATTACTGGTTCCTGCTTGCGGCTTCTGCTCTGTTTGTTTACCAGCAGTGGCTGGCACGCCAACGTGAGCGTGATGCCTGCTTTAAAGCCTTCCTGAACAACAACTATGTTGGGATGCTGATTTTTATTGGCTTCGCGCTGGCTGTCATTCTTAAGTAATACACTGGTGGCATCAGAAAAAGAAAACCCTCGCATGGCGAGGGTTTTTTGTTGGGACTTATTCTGCCGAGTGGCTCTGTATCGCTTCGATGGTGAGCTGCACTTCCGGCGAGATCAGGCCGAAGACAGATTCGCGCAGCGCTTCCACCTTGTCAGTACGGGCATGGTCATCCTCATTGAGGTAGCCTTCCTCGCGCAGTGAGTTGAGCAGGGTAGAGAACACCCCTTTATCAAAGAACTCCGGCGCGTTGATACCGTGTAGGCGGCTCAGGCGCTGTGCCATCATCTGGCTCTGCTGCTCAAGGTCGGACTTCGATGTGTCTGGCTCATGGCTGAACAGGGTCAGGGTGATTGCATAACGCTGCAGCGTTTCGGCAATAGTGCGGCCGAGCAGCTGAAGCTGGGTCAGCTTCGCCGGGTTGCGGCTGATGGTTTCACCGTCAACGATGATCAGTGACTGTCGCTCCATCTCAATCAGGGTCGCATCCAGATAGCTTTCCAGTGACGCATCATCAAAGCTCATAAACAGCTCTGCTTTCAGCAGCGGATAGAGACGGCGCACGGTGTCAAACAGCATACTGCGGTGGACACTGGTCTTGAACGTCAGCATCTGTGCCACCAGTGACGGTACGGCAAACAGATGGATGATGTTGTTGCGGTAGAAGGTCATCAGGATCGCCTGTTGGCGGTCCAGCGAAATCACTTCACCCAAAGAGTCTTTCTCTACCACGAACTTGTTCAGGCTCAGTGCATGCTCAACCAGCTCCTGCGCCGAGTCTGTCGGTACTGTACTGGTCGCTGAATACGGTACCTGACGCAGCAGTTCAAGGTAAATCGTCAGTTGCTGTTCCAGCGCTTCACGGCTTAGCGCGCGTTGGCGCGAAGCCAGCAGGGCTGTGGCACACAGGGTCAGGGCGTTGGCAGCAGCAGCATCGTTGATTTTGGTCATCATGCGGTCGGCCAGCTCGTTCACCACAGGATTGAGCCAGTTTGGACGCTGAGGCTCAATCGGGTCGATGTCCTTTTGCCACTCCGGTGCTTTCTCATTCAGGAAATGGTTCACCGGAATCGGCTCACCGAAGTTCACATAGCCTTTGCCGTAGTTTCGCAGCTTGCGCACGATACCCACTACCTGGCTGAAGTTCTCTTTTTCCTTGCGTTTGCCCTGAAGCTCCTTGGCGTAGGTGCTCACTTCCATCACGTGCTCATAGCCGATGTAGACAGGCACTAGAGTTACTGGACGCTTGAGGCCACGAAGCATGGCCTGGATGGTCATGGCCAGCATGCCGGTTTTCGCTGGCAACAGACGACCGGTGCGTGAGCGGCCGCCTTCGGAGAAGTATTCTACGGAATAACCTTTGGCAAACAGCTCGGCAAGGTATTCACGGAACACGGTCGAATAGAGACGGTTACCTTTGAAAGTACGGCGCAGGAAAAACGCACCGCCACGGCGGAAAATCGGGCCTGCCGGGAAGAAGTTCAGGTTAACACCCGCTGCAATGTGCGGTGGTACCAAGCCTTCTTTATAAAGGACGTAAGACAGCAGCAGGTAGTCCATGTGTGAGCGGTGACACGGCACATAGACAATCTCATGACCGTCTTGGGCCAGCTTACGCACGCGCTCGGCATTGTTGATATTAATGCCTTGATACAGCTTGTTCCAAAGCCAGGTCAGGACGCGATCACCATAGCGAATGAGGCTCGGTGAGAAATCCGCTGCAATCTCTTCCATCATGTCGATGGCTTCTTTGCGCACTTTTTCAACCGGTACATTGCGGCTTTCTGCCTCGTCCTGTACTGCTTTGTCGATGGCTTTGGATGCCAGCAGTCGCTTGAACAGGGCCTGACGGTTCGGCAGATTCGGGCCGGAAGCCGCCAGTTTCTGGCGTGAGAAGTGGATTTTTGCCACGCGCGCCAGTTTGTAGGCGATGGTGGTGTCAGTGCCGTGCTTGTCCGCCATATAACGCAGGGATACTGCGTTGCTCAGGCGTACCATGCTGTCACGGCCCAACGTCAAAATGGTGTAGAACTTCTGCAGGCCATTCATGGCCTGTAGGGTCGCCGCCGCAGGGCGTGATTCATTGCCTGGGTTGCGGTCCCATACCACGGAAGCGGGTACCAGCTGGATATCCAGTTCGCTGTCGCGTTTGTGCAGCTCCAGCAGCTCAGTAAAGAGTTCTATGGATTCCTGGGGTACCGGATCGCTGCTTTCAAACATGCGCTTACCTTCAGAGATAAACACATAGCGTCGCAGGGTTTTGCCGCCGAGCTCGAGCGGTTCGAGCGGATCAGGCAGGCCTAGTTGCAGGCAGCTGCTGCGCAGGGTCAGCAGGTCGGTATGAGAGCGGAATGGCAGTACATAAACCATCGGGCGGGACAGGTCGAGGTCCAGCTGGGCGATGGGGTCTGACGGAATACTGATGGTCTTCACCAGCACCGACAGCGGTAAATTCAATAATTTGTGATACATCGATTGGCGAGCAGACATCTGAGCGCAGCCTCTTATATTTTGTGCGACGCAAGTCTAGCAGAAATCGTCCCCGAACTTGCAGCGAAAAGACACGTTTCTCATGGGTATTGCAGCAGATGTGTCGCATTCGTGTTTCATCGCAACAAATGAAAACTGTGACCGTGGCACGGTGAATGAGGCCAATTGATGCAAAATGCGCCTTTTCAAGTGGTTAAACACTGGATATACTCACAGTTAACTGTATAAAAAGACAGGTCAAACTATGAAGCCGTTAACCGCTAGACAGCAGCAAGTCTTTGATTTGATCAAAGCAAAAATCGACGATACCGGTATGCCGCCAACGCGTGCTGAAATCGCGAAAGAACTGGGGTTCCGCTCAGCCAATGCCGCTGAAGAACATTTGAAAGCGCTGGCGCGTAAAGGTGTATTGGAAATCGTGCCGGGTGCGTCGCGCGGGATCCGCCTGTTGGTGGAAACCGAAGCTGCAAACGACGAGGAAGGGTTACCACTGATTGGCCGTGTGGCTGCCGGTGAACCTATCCTGGCTCAAGAGCACGTAGAAATGCACTATCAGGTTGATCCTAACCTGTTCAAGCCAAATGCAGATTTCCTGCTGCGCGTTAACGGTATGAGTATGAAAGACATCGGCATCATGGATGGCGATTTGTTGGCAGTGCACAAAACCCAGGATGTCCGCAATGGGCAGGTCGTGGTGGCGCGTGTTGAGGACGATGTCACGGTTAAACGTTTGGAGCGCAAAGGCACCCAGGTTTGGCTGCATGCCGAAAACGAAGAGTTTGCGCCAATTGTAGTTGACCTGACCCAGCAAAATCTCACCATTGAAGGCATTGCTGTCGGTGTGATCCGAAATACCGACTGGATGTGATTTTCACCGGTGCATTGTGAAGGGCGATATGGGCATGAGTGCCTGTGTCGCCTTTTGTTTTTCCAGCGAAAACCCGCTTTGCGTTCACGTCGTTCTTGATAACATCCTATAAACATTTCCAGTCTGATTCCTTGTCAGTCACTTTTGCCGTGTATGCAGGGATTTCCGCACATTACTCCCCCCTTGCAGGACGGGCACGTCCGGCCTAAAACGTCGTTTTCATTGGCGATGATACAACTGTCTTTATCTCGTAAATTCGTGGCAGATATCATGTTTTTATGTTTTCCGTTGTACATTTTTTGTTCTTTGCTTATTCCTTGCCTAGCTTTAGTTGTAAATAAAGTGTTAACCGAAGTTTCTATTTTCCTGACCCAGTTCACACTCCAACTTGTGGCATGAACGATTACGAGGAGGGACGCGGTGACGACTCGCCAATTGCTTTTCTTCATTGCTCTGCTGCCATCCTTCACGGCGCTGGCTGCAAATGAACATTCGTCTTTTAACCTGACTCCCGGCGTCACGCAGATCAGTGAGAAGGTCTATGATCTTCACATGACCATCCTCTGGATTTGTGTTGCGATTGGTGTCGTGGTCTTTGGTCTGATGTTCTGGGCCATTATCCACCACCGTAAATCCAAAGGTGCGGTGGCAGCGAACTTCCACGAAAGTACCAAGGTGGAAATCCTCTGGACACTGATCCCCTTCGTCATCCTGATCGTTATGGCAATTCCCGCCACCAAGGTGTTGCTGGCGATGGAAGACCCGTCCGATTCCGATATCACCATTCAGGTCACCGGCTCCCAGTGGAAATGGCATTACCGCTATTTCGACCAGAACGTGGAATATTTTTCCCTGCTTGCCACCTCCCCCGCGCAGATAGATGGCGAGCAGAAAAAGCGTGAAACCTACCTGCTGGAAGTTGACCGCCCTCTCGTCCTGCCTGTAGGCAAGAAGGTGCGTTTTCTTATCACGTCTGAAGACGTTATCCATTCCTGGTGGGTACCGGCATTCGCTGTGAAAAAAGACGCCAACCCCGGCTTTATCAACGAAGCGTGGACGCGCATCGATGAGCCCGGCATTTACCGTGGCCAGTGCGCGGAGCTTTGCGGCAAAGACCATGGCTTTATGCCGATTGTGGTGATTGCCAAACCGGTGGACGAGTTTGAAGCCTGGGTTCAGACCACGGCAGCCGAGCAGCAGAAGGTGCGTGATGAAGAGCAGAAACTGCTGGCGATGAACATGGATATGGATGAGCTGATGACGCTGGGCGAAGAGGTTTACAACGCCCGCTGCGCTGCCTGCCACCAAGTTAACGGTCTGGGTTTACCGGGCGTTTTCCCGGGTCTGGTGGGGTCAGAAATTGCGACCAAGCCTGAGCGTATGGTCGATCACCTCAATATCGTGATTCATGGTAAGCAGGGCACGGCAATGCAGGCCTTCGGTGCACAACTGGGTCTGAAAGAGCTGGCTGCGGTTATCACTTACGAACGTAACGCCTGGGGCAACAACACCGGCGATGCTATCCAGGCATCGCAGATCAATGCCGTTCTCAACGGCGACGATCTTTAAGGAGGCAAACCCATGACAGATATGACGCCGGATCAGGTCGGCCATGACGACCACGATCATAAACCGCGCGGGATAATGCGGTGGCTGCTGACGACCAACCACAAAGATATCGGTACCATGTACCTGGTGTTTAGCTTCACCATGTTTATGGTCGGCGGGGCAATGGCACTGGTGATCCGCGCCGAATTGTTCCAGCCGGGTTTGCAGTTGGTTGAACCGAATTTCTTCAACCAGATGACCACAGTTCACGGCCTGATCATGGTGTTTGGTGCGGTGATGCCGGCCTTTACCGGCCTCGCTAACTGGATGGTGCCGCTGATGATTGGCGCGCCGGACATGGCACTGCCGAGGATGAACAACTGGAGCTTCTGGATTTTGCCTTTCGCTTTCCTGATGCTTCTTTCCTCTCTGTTTATGGAAGGGGGCGGCCCCAATTTTGGCTGGACCTTTTACGCGCCGCTTTCCACCATTTACTCGCCTGACAGCACGGCACTGTTCGTGTTTGCTGTTCACATCATGGGGATCAGCTCCATCATGGGGGCGATCAACGTTATCGTCACCATCATGAACCTGCGTGCGCCGGGCATGACCTACATGAAAATGCCCCTGTTCGTCTGGACCTGGTTTATCACTGCATTTTTGCTGATTGCCGTGATGCCGGTTCTGGCGGGGGCGGTCACCATGGTGCTCACGGATAAGTACTTCGGCACCTCTTTCTTTGATGCCGCAGGCGGTGGCGACCCTGTGATGTTCCAGCATATTTTCTGGTTCTTTGGCCACCCCGAGGTTTACATCATGATTTTGCCAAGCTTTGGCATTATCTCGGCCATTATTCCTACCTTCTCGCGTAAGAAGCTGTTCGGTTATGCCTCTATGGTGTACGCGACGGCCTCCATTGCCGGTCTGAGCTTTTTGGTTTGGGCGCACCACATGTTCACCACCGGGATGCCGGTGTTTGCCGAGCTCTTTTTCATGTACTGCACCATGTTGATCTCGGTGCCGACCGGGGTGAAAGTGTTCAACTGGGTGGCGACCATGTGGCGGGGCTCGCTGACGTTCGAAACCCCCATGCTGTTTGCGCTGGCCTTTATTGTGCTGTTCACGATTGGCGGGTTTTCCGGCCTGATGCTGGCGATTACCCCGGTGGATTTCCAGTACCATGATACCTACTTTGTGGTTGCTCACTTCCACTATGTGTTGGTCTCCGGTGCCATCTTCTCCATCATGGCGGCGGCTTATTACTGGATGCCGAAATGGACCGGGCATATGTACAACAAGAAACTCGCCAACTGGCATTTCTGGTGCTCACTGATTTCGGTCAACATTCTGTTCTTCCCCATGCACTTCCTTGGCCTTGCCGGCATGCCGCGCCGTATCCCGGATTACGCGCTGCAGTTTGCCGACATCAACGCCATTGTCAGCGTCGGCGGTTTCCTGTTTGGCTTTTCCCAGCTGATTTTTCTGGCCGTGGTGATCAAATGTGTGCGTGGCGGTGAGCCTGCACCGGCTAAACCCTGGGAAGGTGCTGAAGGCCTTGAATGGACGATTCCATCGCCTGCGCCTTACCACACCTTCTCCACGCCGCCGAAAATTGATTGAGGATGGCCTATGAGTGAGCAGGATCAGACCCGGAAAAATGGTCGCTCGGCTTGGAAACTGGCTGGCATGGCATTCCTGATGTTTGGTTTTGCCTACGCCTTGGTGCCCTTATATGACGTCTTTTGTGAAATAACGGGGATCAATGGCAAAACGGACAACAGTGTGGCGGCTGAAAGCCAACAGGTGGACTTCTCCCGCACTGTCACGGTCGAATTTGTTGCCTATATCAACCCTGGGCTGGGGTGGGATTTTGTGCCGGAAGTGCAGAAAGTCAAAGTGCATCCCGGCGAGACCCGGACCATTGCCTATCATGCCAAAAACAATACCGCGACAAGCGCTGTGGGACAGGCGGTACCGTCTGTCACCCCGGGGCTTGCTGCCCAGTACCTGAATAAAATCGAATGTTTCTGTTTTAACCGCCAGCCACTGGATGCTGGAAAAGATGCCGAGCTTCCGCTGGTATTTTATGTCGATCCGGCGTTGCCGGAAGACATCAGCACCCTGACGCTGGCTTACACCCTGTTCAGCGCTAAACCCGAGCCTGTGACTCAATAAACGCAGTGAGGTCATCATGACAACGCCAACGCAAAACGATGTCCAACAGGAATACCAGCACTACTATGTTCCGGCGCAAAGTGCCTGGCCGATTGTCGGCGCCATCGCGCTGTTCTTTATCGCGGTCGGTGCCGGTTCAACGGTTGCTGATCTTTTTGGCGGCAACGGCCCTTACATCCTTTTCGCCGGTATCGGTGTGCTCATCATCATGCTGGTGGGGTGGTTCCGTGATGTGATACGAGAATCCCTCGGCGGGCTTTATTCAGACCAGATGGATCGCTCGTTTCGGCAGGGAATGAGCTGGTTTATCTTCTCGGAAGTGATGTTCTTTGCCGCGTTCTTTGGCGCACTGTTCTACGCACGCTTGATCGCTGTGCCCTGGCTGGGCGGCGCGAGCAACAATGCCATGACAGCCGAGTTGTTGTGGCCGGATTTCATTCCGACCTGGCCGCTGGAGAAAACGCCGGGCGGCCTGGAAACCACGGCCATGGGGGCGTGGGGTTTACCTCTGATCAACACCCTAATTCTGCTTTCCTCTTCTATCACCATTCATATTGCCCATGTCGCCCTTGAGCAGGGCAACCGCCAGCGGCTGAAAATCTTCCTGGGCCTGACTGTCCTTTTGGGCTGGATTTTCCTTGGCCTGCAGGCCGAAGAGTATGTCCATGCCTATGAAGAGCTTAACCTGCGTCTGGATTCGGGCGTCTATGGCAACACATTCTTCCTGCTCACCGGTTTCCACGGCATGCATGTTTTCTTGGGGTCAGTGATCCTGTTCATTATCTGGCTCAGGGTCATGAAGGGGCATATGACTCCAGAGCATCATTTCGCGTTTCAGGCTGGTGCCTGGTACTGGCACTTTGTGGACGTGGTATGGCTGTGCCTGTTTGTGTTTGTTTACATCCTCTAGCGGTCAGTAAGGGCGTGGATTGGGTTCAATCGCGCCCGTTGCCAGCGCAATCAGGAGAATGACAAACACTACGACGGAAAACAGCACGCGGCGGCCAAGGTAACGCGACATCGGGACGTCCGATTTCCCTTTCACCAGGATCGGCAGGGCACGGAACAGGTTGTAGATAATAAATATCAGCAGACAGACGAGGATCCCTTTGAGCAGCATATCGCCTCCAGAGAGTCAAAACGGTGATCAACGCGGTGAAAGGGCGACCTCAAAGGGCAAACCTTCACTGAGAAGAGTGGGGTTTCTCCTATTCACTGTGGCGGCAGCTGTACTGCTGGTCAAGCTGGGGTTATGGCAAATGTCCCGTGGCGCAGAAAAAGCTGCGCTCCTGGAGTCGTTGGCAGTAAAAAGCCAACAGACAGTGACATCGTTGGAGGCTGCAGACGGGAAGGGCGCCGGGGTTTCACTTAGCGGTAGTTTTGCAAAAGACCGCAGTGTGCTGTTGGACAATCAGACCCACGAAGGACGTGTCGGTTACCGCTGGTTTGCACCGTTTCAAAGCGGCGGACAATGGGTACTGGCAGAGCTGGGGTGGGTGGCGGCTCCAGCGAGCCGCGAGTCACTCCCCGAATTGCCAACCCTTTCTTCGGTTCAGGGCATCAGGGGCATTTTGGACAAGCCTTCCAAACGGATCGTGCTGGGTGGAGGCAACACCGAGACGGGCTGGCCGCGCCGGGTTCAGACCATTGAACCCTCACTGCTTGGACCGGCGATGGGGCTGACATTGTCTCCCTGGGTGGTCAGGGTCAATGCTGTGGACAGCACCGACAACACATTTTCGCTGCCTGCCATTCCTGTTTGGGAGCCGGTGGTGATGAAACCCGAAAAACATTATGCCTACGCCGCGCAGTGGTTTGGACTGGCTCTGGTGGTTGTGGTGGGCTTCGGCATCTGGTGGAGGAGGACGTCGCGATGAAGGGAAAGAAAGCGTTGCTCTTGGTTACCCTGGTGTTTGTTTTACCGGTTGCCATGGCCAAACTGGTGCTCGAAATGGGCTGGTTCCACAAAGGTGTCACCAATAACGGAGAGTTGCTGACCGAAGCTGTGCAGGCAGACTGGCTGCCTCACACCGGCCAGTGGCGGTTGGTTTATGCGCTGAACGGTGACTGCGATCGCCGCTGCGAAAGCGCCCTGTTCCAGTTGAATCAAATCCCTGTCGCGGTAGGACGTGAGCGCGACAGGGTAGCCAGTATCCTCCTCACCCCGCCGTCGGCCGGTGTAACACAGGGCGACAATGTCACCCTGCAGGAAATGGATGCGCTACAGCAGCAGGACATCGCTGCCCTTCCTTATGCGGACGCTGCTATCTACCTTGTCGACCCACTGAATAATCTGATCCTTGCCTACCCCGTTCCGGAAGAAGAAACCGCACAGATCACCCAGAGCAAAGGGCTTTTGAGCGACCTTCGCAAACTGATGAAACTGTCCAAAGTGGGTTGAGGAAGAGGGTGAATATGGAAAAAGAAAAACGCTATCTGGCTCTTATCTATGGCGCACTATTGCTTTCTGTCATCGTGGTCGGATTGGGTGCCTACACCCGATTAACCGAAGCCGGGCTGGGTTGCCCGGACTGGCCGGGATGCTATGGTTTTCTCACCGTGCCGCATTCAGAAGAAAAAATCGCAAAGGCGACAGAAGCTTTCCCCCATGCGCCAGTGGAGGTTCACAAGGCGTGGAATGAAATGATCCACCGCTATGTGGCGGGTACGCTTGGGTTGGTGATAGCAGCGATTGCTGTGCTGGCGTGGCGTGTCCCTGGGCGTTACCGCTTGTTACCCACTTTGCTGGTTGGCGTGGTTTGCTTTCAGGCCGCACTGGGGATGTGGACGGTCACCATGAACCTGATGCCGGTGGTGGTGATGGGGCACCTGTTGGGAGGCTTTACCACAGTCACCCTGCTTTTTCTGCTGGCCTTGATGGAACGAAGGCGCATCGATAGCACTATCCAGCAAGACGGTGATGCCGCTGGGCGTCCGGCAATAGGCGGAAAGCTCAAAGCCTTGAGTCTCGCGGCGCTGCTGGCGGTGGTGATGCAGATAGCACTTGGTGGCTGGACCTCCGCCAACTACGCGGCACTGGTATGTACCCAGCTTCCGGTGTGCGAAGTGGACTGGGTGGAAAAATACGACCTTGATGCCTTCCATCCGGTGAGTCCGGAAAACCACACTTACCAATATGGCGTGCTGGGGTTTGACCAGCGGGTGACTATCCATGCTACCCACCGCCTGGGTGCCATGTTGGTGACCGCGCTGGTACTGCTGCTTGCGGTCGCAGTTAAAAAGCCGCTGGGGAGCGGAGTGTCATGGATGCTCGGCGCGGCGCTGGCGCTGCAAATCACCCTCGGTGTGACCAATGTTGTGGCTTATTTACCGCTGCCGGTGGCTGTTGCCCACAACCTGGGGGGATTGTTGCTGTTACTGGTGACAGTACGCACTGTGCTCGGGGTTTTCTCATCGCAATTTGTGCCATCGGGTGCATCGTCATTTCGGGATACCGGGAGGTTAAGCCATGGCTAAATCATCATCGCCTTCGCTCACCAACAGAGTTTCCACCGCAGGAATACCTCACTGGCGGGATTACCTTGAGCTGACCAAGCCCAAAGTGGTCGCCATGCTGCTGCTGACGGCCATGGTGGGAATGTGCCTTGCCGTGCCTGCCTTGCCACCTGCCCACGTCGTTGTGCTGGGCCTGCTCGGGATTGGTATGCAATCTGCGGCGGCGGCAGTGTTTAACCATGTGATTGACAGGCGTATTGACCAGAAGATGCAGCGCACCATTCACCGTCCTGTCGCCAAAGGGCGGGTGGGTACAACGCAGGCATTGATGTTCGGCTGCCTGCTTATGGTGGTGGGCTTCGCGGTTCTCTGGACCTTGAATGCGCTTGTTGCCTGGCTGACCTTTGCTAGCCTCATTGGCTATGCGCTGGTGTACACGGTCTGGCTGAAACATGCCACGCCGCAGAATATTGTGATTGGCGGTCTGGCCGGAGCGATGCCACCGCTGCTGGGTTGGGTCGCCGTGACCGGAACGCTCGACCCCCATGCGCTGTTGCTGGTGATGCTGATTTTTACCTGGACGCCGCCACATTTCTGGGCGCTCGCTATTCACCGCGAGAAAGATTACGCCAAAGCAGGCGTGCCTATGTTGCCCGTGACCCATGGTATTGAATTTACCAAAACCATGATTTTGCTCTACACCATGCTGCTGGTTGTCGTTGGCTTGTTGCCCTGGCTTGCTGGCATGAGCGGGGTGATTTATCTCGTCGGCAGTCTGGCGCTCAACCTCGGTTTTGTCTGGTACGCCTGGCAGCTCAAATTTGCCGATCGCAAAGGGCTGGCGTGGCAAACCTTCAAATATTCTATCTGGCACGTGTTCGGGCTTTTTGTCGCCCTTCTGGCGGATCATGCGTGGTATGCTTTGACCTAGTATCACAACGCATGAAAACGGCAGGCAAGGATGTCTCACGCAACCCTTTCATTTTCCACGCCGCGGCTCGAAGCCGCGGCGTTGTTGTCAGCGACTGTTCCCCCGGCCTTTGCCGGAGAGCTTGCGGGGTTACTTACCCCGGCAGTCAAACAACATCTACCCCCTGACATTCAGGCGGTGTCAGACGCCAATGCTGCCACCCGGTGGCTGAAGGCGATACGTGAAGACGCGGATTTCCTAGCTGTGACTGAGCGCGAAAGCCACACGTTGGTGGGGTTTATCCTGCTGTATTCAGAAGTTAATACGGACCAGATGCTGGATCTGCGCCTTGGCTATGTGATTGGTGAGCCCTGGCAGGGAAGGGGCTACGCCAGTGAAATGCTGGCCGGTCTGGTTGATGCTTGCCACGCTGCAGGAAACATTGCTTCGCTGTCGGGAGGCGCTGAAGTGGAAAATGTAGCGTCTATCCGGGTGCTTGAGAAAAACGGCTTTGTCCGCGACAGCGAACCGTCGGGCGGTACCGTCTTTTTAACCCGCCACTTTTGATAAACTCCTGCTAATTAACTGATTTTCCTTGAGCCAAATTATGCTGTCTGCGCTTCGACAAAAAGCCCTCCACGTGCGGGTGTTTTCCCTCGCTTTTCCCATGGTGCTCTCCAATATCACCGTGCCTTTACTCGGCCTGGTGGATGCGGCGGTCATCGGCCATCTCGATCACGCCTGGTATCTTGGCGGGGTAGCCGTCGGTAGCACCATGATTGCCGTAACCTTCTGGTTACTCGGCTTTTTGCGCATGGCAACCACGGGGCTGACGGCGCAGGCATATGGCGCCAATGACAAAACCGGCCTTGCCAATGTTTTCCTGCAGGGGCTATCGCTGGCCTGGTTGCTGGCGCTGGCCATTATTGCCCTGCATCCGCTGATTGCAGATCTGGTGTTCAGCTACAGTGATGCCAGCACAGAGGTGAAGCGCTATGCCGAAGAATATTTCTCGGTACGGATCTGGAGCGCACCGGCGGCGCTGACCAACCTGGTGATCATGGGCTGGCTGCTCGGCGCACAGAACGCCAAAAAGCCGATGATGCTGCTTATCCTGATTAACGTTATCAATATCGTACTGGATGTGTTGTTCGTGGTGGGCTTTGGCTGGAAGGTGCAGGGCGCGGCAGCGGCAAGTGTGATTGCCGATTACAGCGGCATGGCGCTGGGGCTATATTTTGTCGCCCAGCGTTGGCAGCGCGAACTATTGCCTTCGCCATTTGAGCAATGGAAGAAGGCCTCCTCCGGCATGGGACGTCTGCTGAAACTCAACCGGGACATTTTCCTGCGAAGCCTGTGCCTGCAACTGGCGTTTACCTTTATGACGTTTCAGGGCGCGACCCTGGGTGATGACGTGGTGGCGGCCAACGCGGTGCTGATGAACTTCCTGATGCTGGTCTCGTTTGCCATGGACGGGTTTGCCTATGCCATGGAAGCCATGGTGGGCAAAGCCGTGGGCGCGAAAAGCCGTGATGAATTGCTGGATGCGCTGACAGCGACCACTTTCTGGAGTTTGATTATTTCCCTTTTGATCACTGCCGCTTTCCTCCTTGGTGGCAATGCCATTGTCGGGCTTATCTCAGACATTCCTGCTGTGCGGGAGCAGGCAATGATCTACCTGCCATGGTTGATTGCTATGCCGCTGGTTTCCATGTGGTGTTTTCTGCTGGATGGGGTGTTTATCGGGGCGACGCGGGGGCGCGAAATGCGCAATACCATGTTTGTCGCCATGGCGGGCTTTTTTGCGATTTGGTGGTCGTTAAGCGGTTTGGGTAACCATGCGCTTTGGGCGGCCATGTTGGGGTTTATGGCGCTGCGTGGGCTGACGCTGGGGACTTTGTTTGTTTACCAGTGGCGCAACCAAACCTTTCTGGCTGCAACACATTGATACAAAAAAGGCGCCACCGGCGCCTTTTCCAATTCGATCCACACTTAGTAGTAAGAGTGGTCACCGTGCGCGTGTTCAGTCACATCGCGTACGCCGTTCAGCTCACCGCTGAATTCTTCCAGCAGCTGCTTCTCGATACCGTCTTTCAGGGTAACGTCAACCATTGAACAGCCATTACAACCGCCACCGAACTGGATGACAGCAACGCCATCCTCGGTGATTTCAATCAGGTTGATGTGACCGCCGTGGCCTGCCAGCTGAGGGTTGACCTGAGTCTGGATAACGTATTCCACGCGCTCCATCAGTGGGGCATCGTCCGCCACTTTACGCATTTTTGCGTTTGGTGCTTTCAGGGTCAGTTGTGAGCCCATCTTGTCAGTGACGAAATCAATCTCTGCATCTTCCAGAAATGGAAGGCTCAGCTCATCCACATACGCGGAGAAACCGTTGAAGCTGATTTCGGTGTCGGTCGCTTCCACTGCATCCTGAGGGCAGTAAGAAACGCCACATTCTGCATTTTGCGTGCCTGGGTTAACCACGAATACGCGGATATTAGTGCCTTCTGGTTGCTGCTCTAGCAACTTCACAAAATGGCTTTGTGCATTTTCTGAAATAGTAATTTGTGACACGGTTTCTTACCTGATTTATCCGTTAACTGATGACATTGTACGCTTGTTTTCCTTCACTATCACCCCTGAAGCAGTGCGGTTTCTTGCGCTGCAGTCACTAATCCGCCGGGGGTGGGGTGCGGCAAACACAATAAACATCGATGTGTTTTACGCCGTGCCCACGCAGCAGGCGGCAGAGCTGGTTGAGTGTGGTGCCGGTAGTGACAATATCGTCGACAAGGGCAACGTGCTCAGGCATTACCCCTTTGATTGAAAAAGCGTTATTGAGATTGCTTAACCGTGATTGTCGGTTCAATCCCTGCTGCTGGCGAGTGGCACGATCGCGTTTTAAGACATTGGGCTCATATTGCACCTGCAACTGCCGCGCAAGGTGACGTGCCAGCACATTGCTGTGGTTAAAGCCGCGCCGCCAATGTCGTTGCCAGTGCATGGGAACCGGTAGCAATACTGGCGCAGGTTGGTCGATTTCTGTCGCCAGTAGTTTGGCAAGGGAAGGCGCAAGCCAGTAGTGTCCCTGATACTTAAAGCGGTGCAACAGCTTGTCGTAGGGAAAGGTGTAACTGCTGACGCAACTGAGGCGATTCCACAAAGGGGGCGATGTCAGGCAGCGGCCACAGCTCTCCATTTCATAGGGTGTCGGTAAACCGCAGTGCAAACAGCGCGGGGGACGCGGCAAATTCGCGTGGCAGCTTTTGCACCAGGGGTATTGATGCTGATCCAACCTGTGATGACAAAGCTGACAGCGTAGCGGCAGGGCACGTAAGATAGCGCTGAACATCAAGGACATGCTTGTTGATAGACGAATGTAGGCAGTGTAAATGACGACCAAACTCTACTGGCACACGGAAGGCCAAGGCTCCGATCTGATTCTCATTCATGGCTGGGGGATGAACAGTGCCGTGTGGCAAAACATCCTGCCGGCTCTCACGCCGCACTACCGCGTCCATTGTGTGGACTTGCCCGGCTACGGTTTCAGCCAACCCACTGACAGCTTCTCGCTTGAGGAAATGGCACAGTGCTTGCTTAATAATTCACCGCAGGGATCGGTATGGGCCGGTTGGTCGCTGGGGGGCATGATTGCCACTCAAGCCGCACTTCTCGCACCTGAGCGTGTGAAAGGGTTGGTGACCATTGCCAGCTCCCCCCGGTTTGCTGCAGAACACGGATGGCGAGGGATTAAACCCGAGGTATTGCAGGCGTTTACGAAACAGTTGGCTGACGACTTCACGACGACAGTTGATCGTTTTATGGCGCTTCAGGCAATGGGGAGCCCAACAGCAAGGCAAGATATTAAGTGGTTAAAGCAAGCGGTCCTCTCTCACCCGTCGCCGCAACCCGAGGCGCTTAGCGCTGGCCTTAATATTCTTGCCGATGCTGACTTGCGGCCCCGATTGCGTGAAATCTCAATGCCTTGGCTGAGAATGTACGGTCGGCTGGATGGCCTTGTGCCGGTAAAAGTGGCACAAGAGCTGGATGTTCTGGCTCCGCAGTCGCAGCGGCAAATTTTTGCCAACGCATCGCACGCACCGTTTATCTCGGATCCCGACCATTTTTCCCAGGCGTTACTGGCCTTTTGCGGAGAATGTTTGCCGTCCTGTTAATGGAAAGTGGCGAAATAAAGTGAATCGGGGCTAAATTTTATACCGAAGCTGCCGATACTTTATTCAAGTTACTTGCTATGGAATCAGGAGAGACCATAATGAATATAGGTAACGTTGGGTATTCTCAGAATCCTTACGCCAAACCCACGTCTGTGAATAGCGCAGCAAAAGCGGAGCAGGTGCAGGGGAATGAGAATGCAAAACAGTCTTACGCACAGGTCGCCAAGGAAGTGTCTGAAGGTAAGGCTGTTAACAAAGCAACGGAAGCCGAAGGCAAGACATCTTCGTCTCAAGTTGAGTCTTTCACTTATGGGGCACTGGGCATGGACCATCCCGATGAAGTGAAAAGCAACGACGATGCTGCGTATTCCGCCGGTCAGGTGCTGTCAGCACTGGGTACCATTGGTGGACTGATCGCAGTATTGGTCTAGTTTCGCTATAGAGATATAGCACGCGCATTCGCGGGGTTTCCCCGCGCTATGCTCGCTGGCGACAAGGCCTTCGGTCGATGTTTGGAGTAACATTGGCATGAACATTTCGCCCGCAAACGTCAGCATACCGGCTGTCGTACCGTCAGTGAACCCGCCAACGGAGCAAGTTGCGCGGGAAAATCGCGTGCGCGAAAAAATTGTCCCTGCACGCCAACCCAATGCCAGCGCTGAAGAAAAGCCGGTTACACAGGAAGAGAAGCAACTTCGTAAGCCTTCCTGGGATGCTTCTGAGCATCCGGATTACGCCGAGCTTTCCCGCCAGCCCCGTCAGTTTGACGGCGCACAGTTTGCCGCCCATGAAACACTCAGCCAGCTGTCATCGATGCTGTCTAGCGACGCCTATGTGCCGCAAAATGAAAACGGCTATGCGATGAAACTCAAGCTGCCCAAAGAAGTGCTGGATAAAATCGAAGCCCTGAAAGACTCCCAGCGAACGGGTGCTGTGGTAGCGATGCGCTACCAGCAATCGTCGGTGGCCAATGTGCCGTCAGAAGTGCTGATCGTTATCTAGCAAAGCCCAAATAAAAAAACAGCGCCGGTTGGCGCTGTTTTTGTTTTTACCGCTCAGTGAGCCGCTTAGTTGCGTTTGGCTTTGGCAAACGCATCGGCAAAGGCACCGCCAAACGGCGATGGGGCATTGTTGCCACCGCGCGGTTTGTCGTTGCGGTTGTTGCCACTAAAGCTGCGTTCCTGGTTGCGCGCGCGCGGTTCACGGGTCGGCTTGCTGTCGGAACCTGGCTCATCGCTCAGGCGCATCGACAGAGCAATACGCTTGCGCTGCAAGTCTACTTCCATCACTTTCACTTTCACCACGTCACCGGCTTTCACCACTTCACGCGGATCAGAGATGAATTTGTCGGAAAGGGCGGAGATGTGCACCAGACCATCCTGATGCACGCCCACATCGACGAATGCACCGAAATTGGTCACGTTGGTGATCACGCCTTCCAGTACCATGCCCGGGATCAGGTCTTTCACTTCGTTCACGCCATCGGCAAAGGTCGCGGTTTTGAACTCAGGACGCGGGTCGCGGCCCGGTTTGCCAAGTTCAGCCAGAATGTCGGTCACGGTTGGGATACCGAAGGTATCGTCCGCGTAATCCGCCGCTTTCAGGGCGCGCAGGAAGTCGAAGTTGCCAATCATGGCATCCACCGCTTTGCCGGATTTCTCCGCAATGCGTTTGACGACCGGATACGCTTCCGGGTGAACCGCTGAGCCGTCGAGCGGATTTTTGCCGTTCATCACGCGCAGGAAGCCTGCACACTGTTCGAATGCTTTTGGCCCCAGACGCGGCACTTTCAGCAGGGTTTTGCGGTCTTCAAAGCGGCCGTTTTCGTCACGGAAGGCAACGATATTGGCAGCCATGGTGGTCGATAGACCAGCCACACGGGTCAGGAGCGCGGCCGAAGCGCTGTTCACGTCCACACCGACGGCGTTTACACAGTCTTCCACCACCGCGTCCAGACGTTTTGCCAGTTGGCTTTGGCTCACGTCATGCTGGTACTGACCCACACCGATGGATTTCGGATCGATTTTCACCAGCTCTGCCAATGGGTCTTGCAGTCGGCGGGCGATAGAAACCGCGCCGCGCAGCGACACGTCCAGTCCCGGGAACTCTGCTGCCGCCAGCTCTGATGCCGAGTAAACCGACGCACCGGCTTCGCTGACCATCACAGTCTGGATTTTCTCACCGGCGTCTTTGAGCATGCCTGCGACAAAAGCGTCGGTTTCACGGGAAGCGGTGCCGTTGCCGATGGCAATCAAGTCCACGCCATGTTTTTTGATCAATGCCATCACTACGCGGGCTGACTCTGCAATCTTGTTCTGCGGCGGCGTCGGGTAGATGGTAGCGGTATCTAAAAGCTTACCTGTGTTGTCGACCACGGCCACTTTACAGCCGGTGCGAAGGCCCGGGTCAATACCCAGGGTGCAGCGCGGGCCAGCAGGCGCTGCCATCAGCAAGTCTTTCAGGTTGTCGGCAAAGACCTTGATGGCGTCGGTTTCTGCTATCTCGCGCAGGTTGCCCATCAGCTCGGTTTCCATGTGCATTAAAATCTTGATACGCCATGCAAAGCTCACCACCTGCTTGCGCCAGCGGTCTGCAGCGGCAGAGCCGATGTTTACACCGAAGTGGTCACAGATAATGGTTTCGCAGTATGAGCCGGTGGATTTTTCATCCTGACCCGGGTCGGCATTCAGTGACAGCTGCAGGATGCCTTCGTTGCGGCCACGGAACATGGCCAGCGCGCGGTGCGACGGCACTTTGCTCAGCAGTTCATCGTGGGCGAAGTAGTCTTTAAACTTCGCGCCTTCCTCTTCCTTTCCTGCCACTACGCGGGACTGGATTTCCGCATGCTGGTTCAGATGACGGCGGATTTTATCTAGCAGCGCGGCATCTTCGGCGAACTGTTCCATCAGGATGGCACGGGCGCCGTCCAGCACGGCTTTGGTATCGGCAAAGCCTGCTTCAGCGTTGAAGTATTTCGCCGCTTCCAATTCCGGATCGTGGTCAGGCTGTTCCCACAGCAGGGTCGCCAGCGGTTCGATACCCGCTTCAATGGCGATCTGGCCTTTGGTACGGCGCTTGGGTTTGTACGGCAGGTACAAGTCTTCCAGACGGTTTTTGCTGTCGGCGTCGAGGATGTCTTTTTTCAGCGCGTCGGTCAGTTTGCCCTGCTCATCAATGGATTTGAGGATCACCTGACGGCGATCTTCCAGTTCACGCAGGTAACCTAAACGTGATTCGAGATTTCGCAGCTGGGTGTCATCAAGGCCGTTGGTGACCTCTTTACGGTAACGGGCGATAAACGGAACCGTGTTGCCATCATCAAGCAGGGTAACCGCAGCAGTTACCTGCGCTTCACGGACATTCAGCTCATTGGCGATTTGTTGGTAAATGGAAGTAGTCATGCTGTTCCTTGAATGCGTTATCACGCCGGGGCGCGTTATTACTGTTCGTCCTGCTGGTAGCGGATGGTGTTGACGTACCAGACTTTCGGCCCTTCCGGGGTTTGCACCACGGCTTCTTCATCGACTTCTTTTTTAATTAAGGCGCGTGCCATTGGGCTGTCGATAGAAATGTAGTCTTTACGGCCGTAAATTTCGTCGGGGCCGACGATACGGAAAGAAAGGGTGTCGCCATCTTCGTTTTCGATGTCTACCCAGGCACCGAAGAAGACTTTTCCGTCCTGTTGCGGGTTGTAATCGACCACTCGCAGGATTTCTAGGCGTTTTCTGAGGTAACGCACGCGGCGGTCAATTTCCCGCAGCAGGCGTTTATTGTAAGTATAATCAGCGTTTTCGGAGCGGTCGCCGAGGCTGGCGGCCCAAGAGACAATCTTGGTGATCTCCGGGCGTCGCTCATTCCACAGGAAATCGAGTTCCTGTTTCAGTTTGTTATAACCTTCTCGGGTGACCAGGTCGGTTTTCTTCATTATTACGTCCGAGCGCGTTGTGGCTTTTCCGGCAAGTGTTATAACCGCTTTGGCGATACGATTAAAGCGGCGCTATGCCGGAACGTTACACGGAAGCGGGAAACGCTTTGTTATTAGCAGGCAAAATCGGTTACAACTGGTAACAGTTTTTCTTCCCATTGCACGCCGCTCTGATGTTCACTGTCCGGGTCCGGCTTTAATATTGATGCCAATTCGGTCATCCGCAAATAAAGGTAAGTCATGCAAGATAATCATAAGATCCTGGTTGTTGACGACGATATGCGTCTGCGTTCGCTGTTGGAGCGTTATTTGTCTGAGCAAGGTTTTCAGGTGCGCAGCGTGGCTAATGCTGAACAGATGGATCGTCTGTTGTCCCGTGAAAATTTTCACCTGATGGTGCTCGATCTGATGCTGCCGGGTGAAGATGGTTTGTCTATCTGCCGCCGTTTGCGCCAGGCGAACAACCAGCTGCCGATCCTGATGCTGACCGCGAAAGGCGACGAAATCGACCGTATCGTGGGCTTAGAGGTGGGCGCGGATGATTACCTGCCAAAACCGTTTAACCCGCGTGAGCTGCTGGCACGTATCCGCGCAGTGCTGCGCCGCCAGACGGTAGAAGCACCGGGCGCGCCATCAAGCGAAGAGAAGATTGTTGAGTTCGGCCAGTTCCGCCTGAACCTCGGTACCCGCGAAATGTTCCGCAACGATGTGCCGTTGACTCTGACGTCCGGCGAGTTTGCGGTGCTGAAAGCGCTGGTGACCAATGCCCGTGAGCCGATGTCGCGCGACAAGCTGATGAACATGGCCCGTGGCCGTGAATACTCGGCAATGGAGCGCTCAATTGACGTACAAATCTCGCGCCTTCGCCGCATGATTGAAGAAGATCCGAGCAAACCGCGTTATATCCAGACCGTTTGGGGACTGGGTTATGTGTTCGTGCCGGACGGGGACGCGTAATTAATGCGTTTTTCCCCACGCAGTAACTTTGCCCGCACACTGGTGGTAATGGCTGGCCTTCTGATCGCCAGCCAGATTTTCTCCTATCTCATCATCCTCAATTACGCCCTGCTGCCGAGCATCAAGCAGTTCAACAAAATCCTCGCCCACGAAATTACCGTGATGCTGGAGGACAATGTGACCCTGTCGGACGGCAAGGTGTATCACATGGATGAGCTGTTGCGCCGCCAGTTACTGGCCAAGTTGGGCGTGACCCTGCATGAGACGTCTGAGCCCAATGTCATGAATGAGTTCGACCATGCCGTGCCGGTGGAATACCTCACCGAGGACATGTCGGAAAAACTCAGTTCGCCCACCGAGGCGCGGATAAGTCTGGCCTCGAAAAACTATGTGCTCTGGCTGCAAAGTGACGCTTTTCCCGGCTATGTGATGCGCATACCGCTCTCTGAGCTGCAACCGGGGGATTTCCAGCCGCTGTTCTTTTATTCCATGACTATTGCGCTGCTGTTTATCGGCGGTGGCTGGATGTTTATCAAGGCACAGAACCGGCCTCTGGCCGCGCTTGAACACGCCGCGCAAAATGTCGGTAAAGGGAAATTCCCGCCGCCGCTGCCTGAGCGGGGGCCATCGGACATCCGTGCGGTGACCAAGGCGTTTAACCAGATGAACGAGGGGATCCGCAAACTGGAAGAGGACAGGGCGCTGTTGATGGCCGGTGTCAGTCATGACCTTCGTACCCCGTTGACCCGTATTCGTCTGGCGACGGAAATGATGTCGCCGGAGGACAGCTACCTTGCGGAAAGCATGATTAAGGACACTGAAGAGTGTAACGAGATCATCAACCAGTTTATGGATTACCTGCGCTCGGTACAGCTGCAAGATATGGAAGCGATTGACCTTAACCAGGTGGCTGAAGATGTCTCTGTCGCTGACGGGGCAACCGGGCATGAACTCGAGTTCAGCAAAGGGGAACTGGTCGGCAGGCTGGAGGCTAACGAAGTGGCTATCCGTCGCGCGGTGACCAACCTGGTGGTGAACGCAGTGCGTTACGGTGGTGGTTGGGTGAAAATCAGCACCGGCACCTCGGCAGACCGCCGTCACCAATGGATTGCGGTGGAAGACAACGGCCCCGGTATCGCGGCTGATCAAATCGAAACCGTGTTGCAGCCCTTTACCCGAGGCGATACAGCCCGAGGCAGCGAGGGAACCGGATTGGGTCTGGCGATTGTGAAACGCATCGTCGAGCAGCATCAGGGCTCGCTGAAACTGAGTGGCCGCTCCGGTGGCGGTTTGCGGGCGCAGATTGTGTTGCCGGTGGCGAAGAAAACGATCAGACCGCGACGTTAATCCCGAAGACTGAGAATTGAAAAGCGCAGCCATAGGGTCTGCGCTTTTTTTGTTTTTGACGTCACGTGAGATGAATTTTTACTGTGACTTCCTGTCTCATATTTGAGTCATCTGCTAATACTGTAATAAAGCGCCGATACAGCAGGGATGAAAATAATGAAGATAATCATCGACCCGCAGGATCCGTCCCCCAAATTCCGTCAGCTGATGACGCAAATTCAGCGCCAGATTGTGGCGGGTACACTTATTCCCGGGGAAAAACTGACCTCCGTGAGAAAGCTCGCCGCAGAGCTGAATATCAATCCGATGACCATTTCCCGCTGCTACCAGAATATGGAAAAGCAAGGGTGGCTGGAGCGCAAACGCGGTGTGGGTATGGTGGTGGCGCGGGAAGGGCTGCATGAGCGAATGGAGGACAGATTTGCCTTTATTGAACCGACCCTCAAAGCCTTGCTGGAAGACGCCCGTGAAGTGGGGTACAGCAAATCGGAAGTGATGGCGCTGGTGATGCAACACTGGGAAGAGGACGACTGAGCCGCCCCTTCCTGTTCTGGCTTATGCGTTGCTGTATCTGTCTTTGTTACCCAGCCAGCGGGCTATGATTGCCTTGGCGTTTTCCGGGTAACTCTGGTGCAGGTAAAGCGCCAGTTTCTGCACTTCGGGGATCAGTTTCTGATCCCGCACCAAATCCGCAATTTTAAACTCTGCCATCCCGGTCTGTTTGGTGCCGAGAAGCTCGCCCGGCCCCCGGATTTCCAGGTCGCGCTGGGCAATCACAAAGCCGTCGCTGCTTTCACGCAACACGCCCAAACGCTGGGTGGCGGTTTTTGACAAAGGCGCGTGATACAAAAGCACACAGTGGCTGGCTACCGAGCCACGGCCTACACGGCCGCGAAGCTGGTGAAGCTGCGCCAGACCGAGACGCTCCGGGTTTTCGATGATCATCAGGCTGGCATTGGGCACATCCACACCGACTTCAATGACGGTCGTGGCGACCAGTAGGTGCAGTTCACCGGCTTTAAACGCCTGCATGACCGCCTGCTTTTCTGCCGCTTTCATCCGGCCGTGCACCAGACCGATTTTCAAATCCGGCAGGGCGCGCGAAAGGTCATCGGCGGTTTCTGCCGCCGCCTGCGCTTCCAGCACTTCGGATTCATCAATCAGGGTACAAACCCAGTAAGCCTGTCGCCCTTCTTCAATGCAGGCGGCATGGACGCGGTTGATGATATCAATACGGCGGGTATCGGGTACCGCGACTGTCTGGATTGGCGTGCGCCCTGGCGGCAGTTCATCAATCACGGATGTGTCGAGGTCGGCATAGGCTGTCATTGCCAGGGTGCGCGGGATAGGCGTGGCTGTCATGATAAGTTGATGCGGGTGAATGCCCTGCTTCATCCCTTTCTCACGCAACTCCAGACGCTGGTGGACACCGAAACGGTGTTGCTCATCAATGATCACCAGTGCCAGCTTGTCGAACTCGACATGCTTTTGGAACAGGGCGTGGGTGCCAACCACCATCTTGGCCTCACCACTGGCAATTTTTTCCAGCTGGGCTTCTTTGGCTTTGCCGGTCAGCTTCCCCGCCAGCCAGCCGACGGAAATTCCGAGCGGCTCCAGCCAATTGGCGAAGTTAATGGAATGCTGTTCAGCAAGAAGCTCAGTCGGTGCCATCAGGGCAACCTGATAACCTTGCTCAATTGCCTGAAGTGCGGCAAGGGCGGCCACCAGGGTTTTGCCTGAACCGACATCCCCCTGAACCAAACGCATCATGGGTTTGTTGTCTCCCATGTCGCGTTCAATGTCAGCCACCACGCGCGATTGTGCGCCGGTTGGGCTAAACGGCAGTGATGCCAGCAGCTTGGGTTTTAAATCCGTTGACGGTGGCAGGGAATAGGTTGGGTCTTGCTGCAGTTTGCTGCGCACTGCCAGCATAGAGAGATTCTGCGCCAGCAACTCTTCCAAGATCAGGCGTTTTTGCGCCGGGTGTTCGCCGTTTTCCAGTTGGGTAACGGAAATATCCGGTGTTGGGCGGTGGAGGATTTTCAACGCATCGCGCAGGGTAATTTGCCGGTCGTACAGGCCTTCCGGCAAGAGTTCCTGCACTGCAGCGCCATCGAGCAGCGCCAGCGCCTGATCGGTCAGGTTTCTGAGCGTCAGTTGGCGAAGCCCTTCGGTAGTCGGGTAAACCGGGGTCAGGGTTTCTTCGAGCGCGAGCTCTGTCGGCTCGGAAAACACTTTGTATTCCGGATGGATGATTTCCAGTCCGCCCTGTCCGCGTTTGATTTCGCCGTAGGCTTTAACGCGCTTGCCCTGTTCCAGGCTGTTTTTCATTGCCGCGTTGAAATTGAAAAAGCGCAGGGTAAGCGAGCCGTTGCCGTCGGTGATTTTCACCGTCAGCATACGGCGGCGGCCAAAGACCGTGTTGTTGCTGACCACCTCGCCTTCCACGGTGGCGTGCTGACCCGGCATCAGGCTCATGATAGGCCAGATGCGGGTGCGGTCTTCGTAGCGGTAGGGGAGATGGAACAGCAGATCCTGCACGGTGAACAGTCCGAGCTTTTCCAGTTTTTCTGCCATTTTGCCGCCGACACCGGTCAGCGACGTGACGGGAACAGCATCCAACATTGACGCGCGCATGATGCTTTCATCTCTCCTGAACAAATATTACTTGGCTGCCTGCATCTGAGCCCACCACGCCTCATCAGCCACAATCTGGCCTTCGTCATCAAGCGGCGGGTAAGGCAGGCCTTTGCGTTTGGCCACTTTTGCCAGCACTGGGTGGCCGCGTTCAAACAGGATGCGGTCAACTTCGTCCTGTGGGATCAGGGTGCGGGTACGCTGGTACATGCCCGCATTCTGGCGCTGACGCTGCGCTTCATACAGGATGAGGGCGCTGGCAACCGATACATTCAGCGACTGTACCATACCTAACATGGGAATGATGATGTGTTGATCTGCCAATTCAAGCGCTTGCTTACTGATCCCGGTTTTTTCCTGACCCATAACAATCGCGGTGGGTTTGGTGTAATCCACTTCACGGAAATCGACGGCAGTGTCAGACAGGTTGGTCACCAGAATCTGCATGCCTTTGGCTTTCAGTTCGGCAAAGGCTTCCGGCGTGTTGTCGTGGGTGACCACATCCACCCAGTTGCGGGCACCGGCTGAGGTTCCGCCCAGAGTGCGCATTTTGCTGTTGCGAGGCCATACCGCGTGTACCTGATGCACGCCCACGGCGTCAGCGGTGCGGATAATGGCGGAAATGTTGTTTGGTTTATGGACTTCTTCCATACACACAGTTAGATCCGGCTGGCGGGTCGCTAGTACTTCATGGATGCGTGTAAAGCGTTCTGGTGTCATGGTGTTACTCGTTATAAAAACGCCCGCGGTGGGCGGGCGTTAAAGCTTAAACAGCGAAGCTGCCAGTGTGTCAGTTCTTCTGGCGGTTTACCTTGACCACATTCGGCATGATGCGGATGCGGCGCATGATATTGGCCAGATGGACACGGTTCTTGGTGGTCAGCTTAACGTAAATGGTATACAGGCGTCCGTCGCGTTCTTCGGTACTCAGCCCCTGGATATTGGCGCCGGTCGAAGCGATGGTATTGGTCAGGTCAGCCAGGGCACCTTGATGGTTCTGCATATCAATACGCAGGCCGGTGACAAAGTCCTGATCAATATCTTTGGCCCATTCGACAGCCATGTACTTGTCCGGCTCCTGGCGGTAACCGCGGATGTTGGCACATTCCTCACGGTGGATCACCAGGCCTTTACCCGGGCTTACGTGTGCAACGATGTGGTCACCGGGAATAGGTCGACAGCAATTAGCGTAAGTCAGCAAGATACCTTCAGCGCCACGGATTGGCAGACAGTCGCCCTGTGGTTCAAGGCTGTCAGCATCACCCAGCAGGCGTTTGGCAATCACGACGCTCATCAGCTCGCCGGTACCGATGTCGGCCAGCAGGTCGTCCACGGCTTCCAGTTTGAGATCGCTCAGCACTTTCTGCATGTTTTCCGGATCGATATCCTGCAAGCTGCGCTCACCCAGGGCATGGTTGAGCAGGCGTCGGCCAAGGATCACGGATTCTTTGCGGCGCTTGGTTTTCAGTACCTGACGGATTTTAGTCCGGGCGCGTGATGTCACCACATAGTTGAGCCACGCCGCGTTAGGACGGGCACCCGGTGCGGTGATGATTTCAATCGTCTGGCCATTTTTCAGCGGTTGGCTGAGCGGGTAGGACTGGCGGTTGACGCGCGCGCCGACACAGGAGTTACCCACATCGGTATGCACGGCATAGGCGAAGTCCACTGCGGTGGCGCCGACTGGCAATTCCACTATGCGGCCTTTCGGGGTGAAAACGAAAAGCTCGTCCGGGAAAAGGTCTGACTTCACGCTCTCAATGAATTCGAATGAGCTGCCGGCGCTCTGCTGAAGCTCCAGCAGGCTTTGCATCCAGCGCTGTGCACGCACCTGTGCGGTAGTGCCACCCGTTGGACGGTCAGCGCCGTCTTTGTACGCCCAGTGCGCTGCCACACCTTTGTCCGCCATTTGATCCATATCTTCGGTACGGATCTGCACTTCCACCGGCACGCCGTGCGGGCCAATCATGGAGGTGTGCAGGGACTGGTAGCCGTTGGCTTTCGGCACCGCGATGTAATCTTTCATCCGGCCCGGGCGTGGCTTGTACAGGTTGTGCATCTGGCCCAATACGCGGTAGCAGGTGTCCACGTCATCGACAATCACGCGGAAAGCGTAAAGATCCATGATAGTGTGGAAGCGCTGCTCCTTGTTCTTCATCTTGTTGTAGATGGAGTACAGGTTTTTCTCGCGGCCGAGCACTTTGGCATTGATCCCTGCATCTTGCAGGCGGCCTTCGATTTCCGCGTGGATTTTCTGGATCATCTCCTTGCGGTTGCCGCGCGCCTGGATCACCACTTCGCGCAATACGCGGTAGCGGGTTGGGTACAGGGCTTCAAAACCGAGCTCTTCCAGTTCCACTTTGATGTTGTGGATACCGAGACGGTGGGCAAGGGGAGAGAAAATCTCAAGGGTTTCACGGGCAATGCGGCGGCGTTTGTCCGGACGCAGTGCGCCGAGCGTGCGCATGTTATGGGTGCGGTCCGCCAGTTTAATAAGGATGACGCGGATGTCGTGGGCCATGGCCATGATCATCTTGCGGAAGTTCTCCGCCTGCGCTTCCTGACGGTCGCGGAATTTGAGTTTGTCGAGTTTGGATACCCCATCCACCAGGTCGGCGACGGTATCGCCAAAGCGCTGTTGCAAGTCTTCTTTGGTGACTTCGGTGTCTTCAATCACGTCGTGCAGCAAGGCTGCCATCAGGGTTTCGTGATCGAGGCGCATTTCCGCCAGAATGCGGGCAACGGCAATAGGGTGGATGATGTAGGGTTCCCCGCTGGAGCGGGATTGCCCCTCGTGGGCGTCTCGCGCCACCAAATACGCTTGCCGGAGCGCCTCTAAGTGCTGCTCCGGCAAGTATTGTGCGGCGACTTCTCTCAGGCTATCGAAAAGATACAATCTGCCTGTTTCCCTGAAGTTAGATTAGCGAAGTGAACCTGTGATGGTGCTTACTGCAGCCAGTTCAGCAGCTTCTTGTTCTTGCTGCTCTTGGCGCTCACGTGCATCCAGGATGTCTTTAGTGATCAGGCCTTCCTCGATTTCACGCAGAGCGATAACGGTTTGCTTATCGTTCTCTTCCTGAACCAGTGCGTCTTTACCACCAGTTTGCATTTGGCGTGCGCGACGAGCTGCTACCAATACTAGATCGAAACGGTTGCCAATTTTTTCAACAGCGTCTTGAACGGTTACGCGTGCCATGAAGAACTCCAGTAAGTAATAAAATCAAAATGACCGAAAATTATACAAAAGCGCATTGACCTAAACAACCAACATCTTTGGTCGTTGCAGTCTTTTATGGTGCCAGCAGCCTGTCGATCATGTCGTGATGGCGGCTGTATTGCTTGTCCTGTGTCATACGCTCAGCGCGGAGGATGGCTTTAATGTCCATCAGGGCCACGTCGAAATCATCATTCACAATAACGTAGTCGTACTCGTTATAGTGAGAAATTTCAGAGACGGCTTCTTCCATGCGTTTGGCGATAACCTCGTCTGAGTCCTGTCCGCGGGCATTGAGGCGACGCTCAAGCTCTTCGCGGCTCGGCGGCAGAATGAAGATGCTTTTCGCGTTCGGCATTTTCTCGCGAATTTGCTGGGCGCCTTGCCAGTCGATGTCGAGGAAAATGTCGACGCCTTTGGCCAGCATGTCTTCAATCCACAGGCGTGATGTACCGTAGAAGTTACCGAATACTTCGGCATATTCCAGGAACGCGTCTTTTTCGATCAGGGCTTTGAATTCGTCAACCGAAACAAAATGGTAGTGAACACCGTTCTCTTCGCCCGGACGTGTAGCACGGGTGGTGTGAGAAACAGACACTTTCATGTCGTAACGAGGGTTGTCTTTCAGCAACGCGGAAATCAGGCTGGATTTACCGGCACCGCTGGGCGCTGACACGATATAAAGCGTACCTTGGCTCATGGTTCAGATCACTGTGAGGTTAAAGGGCGCGCAGATTACCACGGACCACGCAAAATTTGAATTCCACTTTTAGGATAACGGATATTTGCGCCAGCCCCCTAACCGAATTCAGGCGCCGGGGAAATAAAGCGAAAAAAACCGGGCGCGATGGCCCGGCTTTTCAATCCGTGTTTAACGATCAGTGCAGGTCAGCTACCGCTTTCACCAGCGCAGCCAGACCGTTCCAGTCGCCTTTGTCCATCAGGTCGGTTGGCACCATCCAGGTACCGCCGCACGCAACCACGCTCTTGATGCTGAGGTAGTCGCCGACGTTTGCCGGGCTGATACCGCCGGTTGGCATAAAGCGAACCGGGTAAACGGCGGTCAGGGCTTTGAGCATGTTCACGCCGCCTGAAGGTTCAGCCGGGAAGAATTTCAGGGTTTTCAGACCCATTTCCATCGCCTGCTCAACCAGGCTTGGATTGTTCACGCCCGGTACGATAGCAATGTTGCGCTGCTGGCAGTATTTCACTGTGGTTGGGTTGAAGCCCGGGCTCACGATGAAATCCACGCCTGCGTCAATCGCCGTGTCGACCTGCTCAGTGGTCAGCACAGTACCCGCGCCAATCAGCAGCTCCGGGTAGGCTTCACGCATGACACGGATAGACTCGGCCGCCGCTTCGGTACGGAAGGTCACTTCAGCACATGGCAGGCCGTTTTCCACCAGGACTTTAGCCAGTGGCAGCGCGTGTGCCACGTCGTTGATGGCAATCACAGGAACGATTTTGATTTCTTGTAGACGCTGTTCAAGGGTCTTCATGGGTAACCTCTTAAAGAATAAAGCTCAATGTTGCTACGATAATGAATGCGATGCCGCCAAGCAAAGTTTCCATTACGGTCCAGGTTTTCAGTGTCGTCTTCTCGTCCATATCCAGCAGGCGTGATACCAGCCAGAAACCAGAGTCGTTGAAGTGGGACAGCACGGTCGCACCGGACGCGATAGCAATCACGATAAAGCACAGATCCAGCTCGCTCAGGCCAGTGGTTGCGGCAACCACTGGGGCAATCAGGGCAGCAGTGGTGGTCAGTGCCACGGTGGCTGAACCCTGCGCCACGCGCAAGCAGGTTGAAATAACGAAGGCGGCAAAGATAACCGGCATACCTGTGTCTGTCAGCACGCCCGCCAGCGCATCACCGATGCCACTTGCACGCAGTACGCCACCAAACATACCACCGGCACCGGTCACCAGTACCACGCCACAAATCGGTGCCAGCGAATCGCCGCACAGTTTTTCCAGTTTCGCCATGCCGTAATCTTTGGCAAATACCGCCAGACACACCATCAGGGTGATCAGCAGGGCTACCGGGGTTTTACCCAGCATGCGCAGGAATTCGACCAGTGGGGTTTTGCCGTCAATCACACCGGCAACAGACAGCGTGTGCAGGCCGGTATCCAGACAGATCAGCAGTACCGGCAGCACCAGAATGCCCATCACGGTTGCAAACTTAGGCAGCTTGTTTTCGTCAACAATGGTGTCGCTGTTAAAGAAGGCTTTCGACAGGGGAATGTCGAATTTCTTGCCCGCGTACAGGCCAAACAGGTATGCGCCGAAGTACCAGGTCGGGATCGCCACCAGGATACCGACAACCAGCAGCAAGCCAATGTTCGCGCCAAGGAATTCTGCGGCAGCGACTGGGCCAGGGTGCGGGGGAACGAAACCGTGCATGACTGCAAAGGCACCGGCAGCAGGCAGGGCGTATTTGATCGGTGAACCGCCAAAACGTGCGGCGACGCTAAGGATGATAGGCATCATCACAACCAGGCCGGCGTCGAAGAAAATCGGGAAACCAAACAGCAGTGACGCCACACCCAGTGCAAACGGGGCTTTGTCTTCGCCGAAGCGGCCAATCAAGGTGTCTGCCAGCACTTTTGCGCCGCCGGTCACTTCCAGGATTTTGCCAATCATGGCCCCCAGACCAACCAGCAGTGCTACCGATGCCAGGGTGCCGCCGAAGCCGCCCATCATGGTCGGAACCACTTTTTCAGAAGCGACACCGGTCGCGATTGCAGTGCCCAGGCTGACAATGGTCAGTGAAGCGAATGCGTGGACTTTCATTTTGATGATCAGAACCAGCAGCGCCGCGATAGCAAGAGTGGCGACTGTCAGCAGATACGTAGGGTCAGAGGCTTGAACAAACTGCTCCATATATACACCTTTCACGATTGGCTTTGTTTGTGTGTGAGTTCACATTTGTTTTAGTTACCGGTAACATGTTACCGATAACATTCGTAAGATAAACCCCAATCGCGCTGAGAATTCCAAAATTGAGAGCACGCGCAAGTTTGGTATAGAGGATTAGTCATGGCTGGAAGTAGTGTCATCGTTATGGGCGTTTGCGCCAGTGGGAAAACGACCGTGGGCGAAATGCTGGCAAAGCAGCTTAACCGCAAATTCATTGACGGGGACGACCTGCATCCCCGTGCAAATATTCAAAAAATGGCATCCGGTCAGCCGCTGAATGACGATGACCGCGCACCTTGGCTGGAGCGTATCCGCGACGCAGCTTACAGCCTTGAAAGCAAAAACGAGCATGGTGTGATTGTCTGCTCAGCCTTGAAGAAAAAATACCGCGACCAAATCCGCGAAGGGAACGAGAACGTCACCTTCCTGTTTTTGGACGGTGATATGGCCTTGATCATGGAGCGTATGCGCGCCCGCTCAGGTCACTTTATGAAAGAAAACATGGTGAAAAGCCAGTTTGAAACTCTGGAGCGCCCGGAAGGCGAACCAAAAACCCTGTTTATCGATATTGACTGCACTCTGGAAGAAGTGGTTGATCGATCTGTTACGGCCGTGCTGGCCCAGCAGGAGATGGCGCAATGATCAATGAAACCGTCAAAGCCATTACCGAGCGGCTGATTGAACGCAGCCGCGCGACCCGCGATGCCTTTTTGGCGCGTACCCGTGCCCAGCAAGAAGCAGGCAAAGGCCGCACCCAACTGACCTGTGGCAACCTGGCGCATGCTGTGGCAGCGTCTTGCTCGGCAGAAAAGAAATCCATCCTCGATTTTACCCGCGCCAACGTTGCGCTCATCAGCGCCTACAACGACATGCTGAGCGCGCACCAGCCATATCAGGATTATCCGGCGAAGATTAAAAAAACGCTGGCAGGACAGGGGCATACTGCGCAGGTGGCTGGTTGTGTACCGGCCATGTGTGATGGCGTGACGCAAGGCCAGCCCGGTATGGATATGTCGCTGTTTTCCCGCGACCTCATTGCGCAGTCCACGGCACTGTCATTGAGCCACAACACGTTTGATGCCACCTTGCTGTTGGGGATTTGCGACAAAATCGCCCCGGGGCAACTGATGGGCGCACTGACTTATGCTCACCTGCCAACGGCGTTTGTACCGGCGGGCCTGATGCCAACGGGTATCAGCAATGAAGAGAAAGTGGACGTTCGCCAGCGTTATGCGGCGGGCGAAGTGGGCAAAGAAGCGCTTTTGGATATGGAATGCCGCGCCTACCACGCACCTGGCACCTGCACTTTCTATGGCACCGCCAACACCAACCAGTTGGTGTTTGAAGCCATGGGACTGATGCTGCCGGGTTCGGCGTTTATCCACCCACATTGTGAGCTTCGCCATGCCCTGACCGATCACGCGGCACTGAAAATTGCGGCGATGACCAAAGAGTCGGCGCAATACCGTCCACTGGCCGATGTGGTCACGGAAAAGAGCCTGATCAACGGCATCATCGCCCTGCTGGCATCCGGTGGCAGTACCAACCACACCATTCACATGCTGGCGGTAGCGCGCGCGGCAGGCATCCAGTTGACCTGGCAGGACATCAGCGATCTGTCCGAGGTGGTGCCGTTGTTGGCACGTGTTTACCCGAATGGCCCGGCGGACATGAATGCGTTTCAGGAAGCGGGCGGTGTACCTGCACTGCTGCGCCGCCTGACAATTTCCGGCCTGCTGCACACGGATGTACTGCCGGTATTCGGCCAGTTTGAAGATCAGCTTTCTCTGCCTTCACTGGAAAACGGCACCCTGAGCTGGCTGCCATGCAGCGGTACCCTGGATGCCTCTGTGATTGCTGCTGATGATGAGGTGTTCCAGAGCACGGGCGGCACCCGCGTGCTGGACGGCAACCTCGGCCGTGCGGTGGTAAAAGTCTCTGCGGTAAAAGAAGAGCAGCGCGTGATTGAGGCGCCTGCGGTGGTGTTCCAGTGCCAGCATGAAGTGGAAGCCGCCTACAAACGCGGCGAGCTGAACAAAGACTGCATTGTTGTCGTGACCCACAATGGCCCTGCGGCAAATGGTATGCCGGAGCTGCACAAGCTGATGCCTATTCTCGGCAACATTCAGAAAGCGGGCTTTAAGGTGGCGCTGGTCACCGATGGCCGACTGTCCGGTGCGTCAGGCAAAATTCCATCGGCTATCCATGTGTCACCGGAGGCAATCCGCGGCGGTGCGATTGGTCTGGTACGTGATGGTGACCTGATCTCCCTAAACTGCCAGACCGGTGAGCTGAATAACCTCAGCGACATGCAGGGGCGTGAGGTGATGGCATTGGATACCGAAGCGCTGCAGCAAAGCTGGGGTCGCAACCTGTTCCGCGTCATGCGCCAGACAGTCACCAGCGCTGAAGAAGGTGCGAGCTTTATCGTGTAATGCGTTGATAAAAAAGGAAAAGGGCAGCCAGGTGGGCTGCCCTTTTTGTATGCGCTATGCAGAGGCTACAGACTTTCGCCTTCCGTGATGCGGTAGCCAAGGTCGACCACGCTTGCTTCTACCTCTTCGCCTTTCAATCGCGCCAGCAACAGTTCGGCACTTTTCTTACCAATCTCATAACGCGGCGTGTCGACGCTGGTCAGTTTCGGGCTGACCGACAGGCCGATATCCAGCGCGTTGTAACCGACAATCGAAAGTTGCTGCGGAATCTGAATGCCACGCTGCGTGGCGCTCAGTAGGGTACCGATGGCAATGTCATCGTTGGTGCAGAATACGCCGTCGAGATCTGGGTGCTCTGCCAGCGCCCGCGTCAGCAGATCATGCGCCAGGGAAAAGCTTGAGTGCTCTTCGGTCAGCACATGCAACGGTGTCAGCCCCGCTTCCAGCATGGCTTTGTCGTAGCCTTCCATCCGCAGACGGGTACGGGTATCGAGACGGGCACCGAAGTAGGCAATGCGGCGTTTTCCCGCACTAAGCATACGAGTGACGACATCATAGGAGGCGGCGACATGGTCAAGCCCCACCACCATATCAATCGGCTGGGCGGGAATTTCCATGGTTTCCACCACCGGCAGACCTGCGGTTTTGATCATCTGCAGTGTGCGCGGGGTGTGGTGGCTTTCGGTCAGGATAAGGCCATCGACCTGATAGGAGAGCAGGGAGGCAATTTTTTGCTCCTCTTCCACTTCATCATAACTAAAGTGCGCCAGCAGGGTTTCATAGCCATGGGCTTTTGTCACCGCCTCGATGCCCTGCACAAAGGAGGCAAAAATCTGGTTCGACAGGGAAGGCAGCAAGACACCAATCGCGCGGCTTGAAGATTTGGACAGCATGGCCGGCGCTTTGTTTTCGATATAGCCCAGCTCTTCAATCGCCAGGGCGATTTTGTCACGGGTTTTCGCCGCCACGGATTCCGGGTTACGAAGGTAGCGCGAGACCGTCATCTTTGTGATGCCGATTTTGTCAGCGATATCCTGCAGTGTGGTGCGGTTTTTCTTTTGATTCGACATGTCTGATAGCCACCTTCAATGTTACGGTAACATTATTGGGGAAACGTCCAGTCGACACAAGTAGATAGACCTGACATGCTCAGATTTTTGTACATTTGAAGAGAAATGCTCAGAAACAAAACAGGCTCCGCGAAGGGAGCCTGTCAAAAGCAAAGGGTGACTATGCTTATTCGATGTTCTGGATCTGCTCGCGCATTTGCTCAATCAGAACTTTCAGCTCAACGCCTGATGCGGTGATTTCGGTGCTGATTGATTTTGATGCCAGGGTGTTCGACTCGCGGTTGAACTCCTGCATCATGAAATCCAGACGACGGCCACAAGCGCCACCTTTAGCCAGGATTTTCTTGGTCTCTGACACGTGTGAGTCCAGGCGATCCAGCTCTTCTGCCACATCCGACTTTTGTGCCAGCAGGATGATTTCCTGCTCTACGCGGTTGGCATCCAGCTCAACCTTCGCTTCTTCCAGCTTGTTGATCAGGCGATCGCGTTGCCATTGCAGGATTTCCGGCATTTTGCCGCGTACTTTCACTACTTCTGCGGCAATGCCTTCCAGACGCTGTTCAATCAGCGCTTTCATGTTATCGCCTTCGCTTGCACGCGCTGCGATAAAGTCGTTCACGGTTTCGTCAAAGCCTTCCAGCAGGGCCTTGTTGATCACGTCCATGTCCTGCTCAGGGGTCGCCATGACGCCCGGCCATTGCAGTACCTGGAAAGGACCGATATTGCCTTCACCGGACACTTCTTTTACCCATTTCGCAGCGTGAATAACCTGTTTTGCCAGCTCTTCATTGATTTTCAGCTCAGTGTTGGCAGACGCATTGGCTTCAAAGCGCAGGTTACATTCCACCTTACCGCGCGCCAGACGGGTGCGGAAACGCTCGCGGATGATAGGTTCAAGGCCACGGAACTGCTCTGGCATACGGATATAAGTTTCGAGATAACGTTGGTTAACCGAGCGGATTTCCCAAACGGCGGTACCCCAGGTGCCTTTGATTTCACGTCGGGCATAGCCAGTCATACTGTGGATCATTGAAGTTCACTCATCGAAGGTAAATTTGCGTCATTATATGCCCATATGCCCGGCGATGTCAGTCAGATGCATCATGACGATACATCAGCCAGAAAAAGGACGGAAAATGGCTTTGTATTAGCGCCCAGAGCATGAAGTCGTTATACTCGCCGGTTAACGAAATTCAGCAGATTTAAACAGGTGAGTCTATGCGTCCTAGCGGCAGAGAAGTTGGTCAAATCCGTCCAGTTACCATTACCCGTCACTTTACCGCCCATGCGGAAGGTTCTGTGCTGGTGGAATTTGGCAACACAAAAGTTATCTGTACCGCGAGCGTTGAAGATGGCGTACCACGCTTTCTGAAAGGCAAGGGACAAGGCTGGGTGACTGCCGAATACGGCATGCTGCCACGCGCTACCCACACCCGTAACCGCCGTGAAGCGGCAAACGGCAAGCAGGGTGGCCGCACCATGGAAATCCAGCGCCTGATCGCACGCAGCCTGCGCGCGGCGGTTAACCTCGACAAGCTGGGTGATTTCACTATCACCGTTGACTGTGATGTTATCCAGGCTGATGGCGGCACCCGTACTGCATCTATCACTGGCGCAAGCGTGGCAATGGCCGATGCGCTGAACAAGCTGGTGAGTGAAGGCAAACTGAAAGAAAACCCAATGAAAGGCCACGTTGCGGCGGTTTCAGTAGGTATCTTTGAAGGTACGCCAATTTGCGATCTGGAATACGTGGAAGATTCCGCCGCAGATACCGACATGAACGTGGTCATGCTGGAAGATGGCCGCATGATTGAGGTGCAGGGCACGGCGGAAGCTGAGCCGTTTACCGCTGAAGAGCTGAACGCCATGTTGTCGCTGGCCACCCAGGGCATCAAGGATATCGTAGCTATTCAGAAAGCATCGTTAATTGATTGATGAGAAAGCGGCTTCTATCGGAGCCGCTTTTTTTTAACCGGATTGTAGAAGGGGCGGCGATTGCCCCGGTTTTTTGTTCGACAGGAGAGAAAATGAAAGCCTATCAGCGTCAGTTCATCGAATTTGCATTGGAAAAAGAAGTACTGAAGTTCGGTGAATTCACTTTGAAGTCTGGCCGTAAGAGCCCTTACTTCTTTAATGCCGGTCTGTTCAACACAGGCAGGGATTTGGCGCGTCTGGGCCGTTTCTACGCGGCGGCACTGGTAGATTCCGGCATCGACTACGATCTGCTGTTCGGCCCGGCTTACAAGGGCATTCCAATTGCGACCACCACCGCGGTTGCGCTGGCAGAGCACCACGATGTGGATACGCCTTACTGTTTTAACCGTAAGGAAGCCAAAGATCACGGCGAAGGCGGCAACTTGGTAGGCAGCGCGCTGGAAGGCCGCGTCATGCTGGTTGACGACGTAATCACTGCGGGTACGGCGATTCGTGAGTCGATGGAAATTATCCAGGCGAATGGCGCGGATCTGGCGGGCGTTCTGGTGGCGATTGACCGTCAGGAGAAAGGCAAGGGCGAGTTGTCGGCGATTCAGGAAGTAGAGCGCGACTTCGGCTGTAAAGTGGTGTCTATCATCAGCCTGGGCGATCTGGTGACTTACCTGGAAGAGCAAGGCAGCAACCCAGAGCAACTGGCGGCGGTAAAAGCTTACCGCGCGGAATACGGTATCTAAGCGGTTTCCGGCAAAGACAAAAAAGGCTGCATGATGCAGCCTTTTTTAATGCGATTTGCAGCGCAATCAGTTCAGTTGTGCGCTCAATAGTTGCCAGTACTGGTCAAATTCCGCGGTTGGCGCGTATTTGAAATTTGAGCGGACAAAACGGTTCAGACTGCCTTCCACCTGACCAAGCAACTGCGCAGCCAATACAGACTCTTCCACCGGAAAGCCTTTGCCTTCACGCAAACGACGTTCACGCAATACCTGACGCAACTGGCTCTCGATTTTCTCGAACAGCTGGTTGATACGCCCCTGCAGACGGTCCTGTTCAAACATCAGGGCATGACCTGTCATGATGCGGGTCAGTCCCGGGTTACGCTCACCGAATACCAACAGGAGTTGGAGAATAAGGCGAAGACGGGTCAGGGTGTCTTTTTCGTCGTTCTGGATGCGGTTTATGCGGGTGATGAGCGATTCTTCAATAAACTCAATCAATCCCTCAAACATGCGCGCTTTGCTCGGGAAATGGCGGTACAGCGCGGCTTCAGAGACGCCGACCTGTGCGGCGAGTTTGGCGGTGGTGATCCGCTGACTGCCTTGGTTGGATTCCAGCATTTGGGCCAGAGCCTGAAGAATTTCTTCTCTGCGATTCTGCTTTTTTGGGCCAGCCATGAATAGATGGTTCCTTTGTTGTTCTTGGGGTCTCAGACCCGAAATCTCGGCTGTAGAGCCGCTATCTTAGCGATCGGCTTTCTGTATTAAAAGAATAATGCACCTTGTTCGGCGCCGATGCCTAAAGGAATCTCTGAAACCGTGAATAAGGCAAAGAAAACGCCTTGTTATTGATGGCGTTTTCTTTGCGCAAAAGGCGCGTTATTTGGTGCCAGAGTGACCAAATCCGCCTTCGCCGCGCTCTGTCGCGTCAAAGTCTTCCACGATGTTGAAAGATGCCTGTACCACAGGCACAAACACCAGCTGGGCGATGCGCTCACCTGGCTCGATGGTGAAGGTGCTATTACCACGGTTCCAGCAAGACACCATCAGCTGGCCTTGGTAATCAGAATCAATCAGGCCCACCAGGTTACCCAGCACGATACCGTGCTTATGGCCAAGGCCAGAGCGAGGCAGGATAGTCGCCGCCAGTGAAGGGTCAGCGATATGAATGGCAAGGCCGGTTGGCAGCAGCTCAGTCTGACCTGGCTCCAGGGTCACTGGCGCGTCGAGGATGGCACGCAGATCAAGGCCTGCAGAGCCTTCAGTGGCATACGCTGGCAGCGGGAATTCTTTGCCCACACGTGGGTCGAGGATTTTCAAATCGATCTGTTTCATGGTCTTTTTCCGAAAGTTTTATTTGTTGCTGTAAAGCGTAAAAATCTCGCTGACGAGTTGGTTGCCGATGTCTGCTTTGCTGGCAAGTGGCAGGGCTTTGTCGCCTTGCGGCCAGTAAAGGTGCAGCGCGTTCTGGTCGCTGTTAAAGCCTTGACCTTCGCGGGACACATCGTTGGCGCAGATGAGATCCAGATTCTTGCGGGTCAGTTTGTCGCGGGCGTACTGCTCAACGTCCTGAGTTTCCGCGGCAAAACCTACGGTAAACGGGCGACCTTCAGCCAATGCGGCCACAGACGCCACGATATCCGGGTTTTTCACCAGGGTAAGGGTCATGTCGTCCTTGCCCTCTTTCTTTTTCATTTTCTGCTCAGCGACGTTGGCAGGGCGGAAATCCGCAACCGCGGCGCAGGCCACGAAAATCTGGTGCGCTTTAGCGTGTGCGTGCACGGCGTCATGCATCTGTTGAGCGCTTTCCACGTCAACGCGGGTAACACCCTGCGGCGTTGGCAGATTGACCGGGCCGCTCACCAGCGTCACGGTTGCGCCGCGTTTGGCCGCCGCCTCTGCAATCGCATAACCCATCTTGCCCGAGCTGTGGTTGGTCAGGTATCGCACTGGGTCGATGGCTTCGCGGGTTGGGCCAGCGGTGATCAGCATGGACGTGCCGGTCAGGTCACCCTCGGTGAAATACTCTTCTACCAGCGCAACTAGTTGCAAAGGCTCTAGCATACGGCCAGGCCCAACATCGCCACAGGCTTGCTCACCGCTTGCTGGTCCCCAAATTGGATAACCACGGCGTTTGAGGGTAGCCAGGTTTTCCTGGGTGGCGATTGCGCGGTACATCTGCTGGTTCATCGCCGGGGCGACGGCAATCGGCGCATCGGTGGCCAGGCACAGAGTAGAAAGCAGGTCGTTACCCATACCGGCAGAAACGCGGGCAATCAGATCGGCAGTTGCCGGTGCCAGCAGGACAAGGTCTGCCCACTTGGCAAATTCGATATGGCCCATGGAGGCTTCCGCTGCAGGGTCAAGCAGGCTGTCAGCCACCGGGTGACCGGACACTGCCTGCATGGTCAGCGGGGTAATGAACTCTTTCGCCGCGTTGGTCATCACTACACGGACTTCGGCGCCGCGCTCAATCAGGCGGCGGGTAAGGTCAGCACACTTATAGGCAGCGATACCGCCACTGATGCCGAGCACAATACGTTTTCCCGACAGGGATTGGGTAATCTTCTGAGCCATAACTCATTTCACCAAGTGAATAATGGGTGGAAAGATAACATAAAAGTGCAACCAATCCTGCTATCTCCCCGCTGATTGTGAAAGCGGAGAGATCCCAAAATGAAATGTAATTAATCAGATACTCACAGCTAAAAGCATCCGGTATTTATCGCAAGCTGCGCAGACAAAGGTTGACGCTCGTCTACATGGCTTGAAGGCTGCAAATTTTGACGGAAAAGTGAATACGCTATGTCGCTGAAAAACCTGCCGGAAGACTGCCGCCCGAGAGAGAAGCTGTTGGCAAAAGGGGCGGACTCCCTCACAGATGCCGAGTTACTGGCGATTTTTCTGCGTACCGGTGTGGCGGGTATGAATGCGATTGAGCTGGCCGGTTACCTACTAAAAGACTTCGGATCGCTGCGGGGGCTGATGCAGGCCAACCAGACGCAGTTTTGTCAGCGAAAGGGACTGGGTTCGGCCAAATATGCCCAGCTTCAGGCCGTGTTGGAGCTGAGCAAGCGCCACCTCGGGGAAACCCTTTCCCGTGATGACGGACTCACAAGCCCCTCACATACGGCGCGTTATTTGTCAGCCAAGTTACGTGACCGGCCAAGGGAGGCGTTTCTGGTGTTGTATCTTGATAACCAGCACCGGCCGATTCGGGACGAGATTTTATTTGAAGGCACCATCAATGCCGCCAATGTCTACCCAAGGGAAGTGGTGAAACGCGCACTGGATCTGGGTGCAAACGCTGTGATTCTGGCGCACAACCACCCATCTGGTATTGCAGAACCCAGCACCGCAGACCGCCATATTACCGCCAGAATTGCCGATGCATTGGCTTTGGTTGATATTCGTTTGCTCGACCATATGGTGATCGGGGACGGTGATGTGGTATCTTTCGCGGAGCGTGGTTGGATTTAGGTGCTATTTTCCAAATAGCATCGATCGTATTTATCCCTTCTCTCTGATTCGGTTGAAAGCTGCTAAGTTTCTTGAAACGGCGTTTTTTCTGGGCGCGAGTGAGGTTTGCCTCAGGTCAACGTCACCTAGGTTGCTAAAAAACGATCAAAAACTGTCAAAAGGATCTGCTCGGGACTTGAGCAATGGAAAGACAGTTAGTATAATGCGCCACCTTTGATAGCCTTGACCTAGAGCCTGACCTTGTTTGCAGGACTGGCGGACAAGGTTGATATCGAGCTGAAACGATTTGGAGAGACATTCATGTCACGAGTATGCCAAGTAACTGGCAAGCGTCCTGTAGTTGGTAACAACCGCTCTCACGCTAATAACGCCACCAAGCGTCGTTTTCTGCCGAACCTGCAAACTCATCGTTTCTGGGTAGAAAGCGAAAACCGCTTCGTTAAACTGCGCCTTACCCCTAAAGGTATGCGTATCATCGACAAGAAAGGTATTGATTCTGTTCTGGCAGACATCCGTGCCCGTGGTGAGAACGTTTAAGAGGACTTAAAGAATGGCTAAAGGCATTCGCGAGAAGATCCGCCTGGTATCATCAGCTGGTACTGGTCACTTCTACACTACTGATAAAAACAAACGTAACATGCCGGGCAAGTTCGAGATCAAGAAATTTGATCCAGTTGTTCGTCAACACGTTATGTACAAAGAAGCTAAAATCAAGTAATTGGTCTTTGCTCTTTGTAAAAAACCCGGCTTTGGCTGGGTTTTTTTATATCTGTAAAACGGGCGGTTGGGCATATACACTTACCTAAGTGCTTGGTACAGAGAGTGAATCATGGCAAGACCGTCCCGCAGAACCTTCAACAATATATTGATCCTCGGTGTATTGGTGTTCATCGCCCTGATGAACCTGCCGACTTATCTGCGAAGCCATATCGCCGGATTGGAACAATCCCAGGACACGGAGCAGGTCACTCCAGATGGCGTGATAGCGCTGATGCCTGATAATTTGCAGATAAAAGCGCTGCAATTCCCCAAGTTTACCCTGACCAAAGCATCTCCCTGGCTGAGCGATACCAAACTGACTGTGTCTGCAACTGACCTGGCCAATCGCTGGATACACCTTTCCGGTACGGAAATCGACAAAGCCACTTACGATAAACTCAAGCCTGCGCTGCGTTCACCGTCGACTCTGGTCGTGGATCTTGGCGCTGATGAAGAGCCGCTTCGCCTGACCTACTACGAATTACCTCAATTTTGGTTACTGCAAAACTGGGAAAACCGTTGGCTTGCCGTCTCGGTTGATCCAAACTATCTCTTCCCGCTCGCCAACTGACAGGAAGACAATGCCAGAATTACCGGAAGTTGAGGTCAGCCGCCTCGGTATCCAGCCGCACGCGCTGGGGCAGGTGGTGACCCGTATCGATGTCCGTCAGCCTTCACTGCGCTGGCCGGTGCCTGAAAATATCCATGATATGGAAGGACAGGAAATACGCGCGGTGAAGCGCCGTGCCAAGTACCTGATCCTTGAAACGGATGCCGGTGAGGCGCTCATTCATTTGGGTATGTCAGGCAGCCTCAGGGTGCTCGATGGCGACGTTCCGCCGGCCAAGCACGATCATGTCGATTTGCACCTCAGTAACGGCAAGATGATCCGCTACAACGATCCACGCCGTTTCGGTGCCTGGTTGTGGCAGCCCAAAGGTGGCGAGCATGCGGTGTTGGGGAAACTGGGGCCTGAGCCGCTAACCGATGATTTCACCGGTGAGTACCTGTTTGATAAAAGCCGTGGCAAACGAACCGCCATTAAGCAGTTCATTATGGATAACGCCGTGGTGGTGGGGGTTGGGAATATCTACGCCAATGAGTCGCTGTTTATCTGCAACATCCATCCTAAGCGTCCGGCTGGGCAGCTGACCCTCAACGATGCCAATCTATTGGTTGATGAAATCAAGCAGGTATTGGCAACCGCTATCAAGCAGGGCGGCACCACACTGAAAGATTTCACCCAGACTGACGGCAAGCCGGGCTATTTTGCCCAAGAGCTGTTGGTTTATGGCAAGCAGGGCAAGCCATGCCCTGTATGTGGCGAGATATTGCAGAGCGTGAAGATAGGGCAGCGCAATACAGTGTTTTGCCCTGAATGCCAGAAAGATTAAAGCCCGCAAACGCGGGCTTTAATCTTTAAATAGCGACAGCACTTATTTTTTTAGGCGTGATTTCAGCGCTTCCAGCACCTTCGGGTGCACAAAGCCACTGGTGTCACCGCCGTGCAGGGCGACTTCTTTCACCAGCGTGGAAGAGATAAAGGAGTTCTCTTCTGACGGGGTCAGGAACACGCTTTCCAGCTCCGGCATCAGGCGGCGGTTCATGTTCGCCAGCTGAAATTCGTATTCAAAGTCTGACACCGCGCGCAGGCCACGCACCAGAATATTTGCCTGGTACTGTTTGGCAAAGTCCACCAGAAGGCCGGAAAAACCCACCACTTTCACGTTATCCAGATGGGCTGTGACGGCATTTGCCAGCTCTACACGTTCATCGAGGTCAAACAACGGCTTCTTGCTCGGACTTGCCGCAATACCGACAATCACTTCATCAAACATGGCGGCGGCGCGCTCAACCAGGTCAACATGGCCGTTGGTGATAGGGTCGAAGGTACCCGGATAAATCACACGGGTCAGGGATTTTCTGCTCACAGTCTTATCCTGCAAATTTCTAAACTGGCGACATGCTATCAAAAACTCACTGAATTTGATTCCCTGCCTTGAGTCGGGGTGATGAAAATATCTGCCTGTCCGACACTTTTTCTTTTTATCCAAGGCTTAGCGGATGAAGGTGCATCAGGTATGATCGGCCAGAACGTCGGAATCAGGTATCCACCATGAAAAAAATCCTTGTCATCAGAAACGATAAAATCGGCGACTTTATGCTGGCGTGGCCGGCTTTTGCCATGCTCAAGCAATCGATGCCGGACGCAGAAATTACGGCATTGGTGCCTTCGTATACCAAGGCGCTGGCTGATCTTTGCCCCTCGATTGATAAGGTGCTGGTGGATTGCGGAAAAAAAGCCGACAAGCAAAGCAAAAAGCAGCTGGTTGCTGACATTAAGGCGCAGGGGTTTGATGCCTCAATCTGTCTATTTTCCGACAGCTACAACGCCACCTTGGTGTGGAAAGCGGGGATCCCGTTTCGTCTGGCGCCAGCGACCAAGATTTCCCAGTTCCTGTATAACCACCGCATTACCCAGCGCCGCTCGCAATCTGCCAAGCCGGAGTTTGAATATAACCTCGACCTTATCCGCGCATTTTTGGCGAAACAGTCGGTACCCGTCAAAGAGCCTTGTGCACCTTACCTGACATTCAGTTCTGAAGTACTGAGCGAGCAGAAAACCAAACTGGCCGGGACGTTGGGTCTGGATGAGCAAAAGCCATGGCTTTATGTGCATGCAGGCAGCGGCGGCTCGGCAAACAACCTGTCGCTTGAGCAGTATTGCGCGTTGGTGGCGGGTGTCTGCGAAAAGAATGCCATTGAAGTGGTGCTGACGGCTGGCCCGGGTGAAGCAGAGAAAGCGGCCGAGTTGCAAGCCTTGCTGGCACAAAACGGCGTTAAGGCGGTGGTGTATGACAAGAACAACGGGTTAGAGGATTTCACCCGCTCGATTGCCTGTGCCAGCGCGTTTATCGCGGGCTCTACGGGGCCATTGCATATTGCCGCTACCGTGGATGTGCCGACCATCGGCTTCTTCCCGGCCAAACGCAGCGCGACGCCATTGCGTTGGCAGCCAATTAACAGCGAAGGGCGACATATGGCTTTCGCGCCGCCGACGGCTAAAGACAAAGAAGAAGCGGCAGATATGTCAAAGATTGCAGTCGATGACATTCTGCCGGATGTGAATGGGTTCCTGGCGCGCGTTATTTAGCGGCGCGGCTGTCCGTGTTGCGGATCCAAAGGTCAGCGTATTTCACAAAGGTGGAGTGCGCTGACAATACCGCAATCAAAAAGCCCTGTTTGCCATCGAGAAAACCGCGTTTCAGTACATACATCTTCAAAAAGCAGCCCAATGCGTGGAGCAAGCCCTGGCTGATGCTGCTTTTCTTGCCTCTGGCTTCACGGCCGTCTGCCCAGGCTTTGGCGTAGTGGGCTGATTTCACCAGATAGTGGGTCAGATCGCGGTAGGAGTAATGCAGCAGGTCGCCGTCCAATACCTGGGTTTTCGCGCCTTCCGGGCGGATGATTTTCTCGTGCACCAGCGCATCGTCATACTGGGTGTATAAACGCGGATAAACGCGCACATGACTGTAGTACCAGCCTGAATGGCGAAGGAAACGGCCAAAGACCCAGGTCAGTTCATTCACTTCAACCAGAGTGTCTGCTGGTGGGTTTTCCAGCAGCTTTAGCAGGCTTTGTTTAAGTTCAGGAGAAACCACTTCGTCAGCGTCAATCGCGATGATCCAGTCTTTGGTGGCATAGCTTTGCGCCAGCTGCTTTTGTTTGCCAAACCCCGGCCACTCGGCATTCACATAGACTTTCGCGCCCGCAGCTTCTGCAATGGCTACTGTGTTGTCAGTGCTGCCTGAATCCACGACAACAATTTCATCGACCCAGTCGAGCGACGCCAGACATTCCGACAGGATCTGCTCTTCGTTTTTGGTGATGATAATGGCGCTGATGGTGGCGCGTGTTGTCTGGCTCATAGCAGTTCCTCTTTTTCAGTGACTTCGTCGAAACGGGCAATCACTGATTCAATCGTAATTCGTTGCATGGCGTTTTCGTCTTTGACGCGGGTACGCCAGGAAACCTCATCCACAGATTTTCCGGTTTCCGCTTTAATCGCTTCTTCGTACACACTCACCACATACTGGCGCCAGTTATAAGGGCCGGTGCGGGCAGGGTTGTGGTGGGCGTAAAGGCCAATCACCGGAGTGTTTACCGCGTTGGCAAGATGCGCAGGGCCGCTGTCTGGGGCTAAAACCAGTGCCGCGGCTTTTTCCAGTGCCAGCAATTGCAGCAGGCTGGTTTTGCCAATCAGGTTTTTGACCGGGCGGGAAAGTTGGCGCTCAATGGCCTGACCGAGTTCAATTTCGATTTTCCCCGGGCCGCCAGCCAAAATAACGTCAAAACCTTTGTGCAGCGCGTGTTCGATCACCGCGGCATAGCCTTCCGCCGTCCAGTTCTTGAAGGCTTTACTGGCCGCGGGCGCTACAACCAGCAGTGGTTTGTCGGTGAGCTGCCCGGCTGCCCATTGGGTGTCCGCGTCCGATACCGGCAGTGTCCATGATGGGGTTTGTGCTTTCAAACCCAAGGTTTCAGTGAACGCCATAAAGCCATCCAATACATGCAGCGATGTTGGCGACGGCACCTTGGTATTGGTGAACCAGGATTGCAGGTCGCTGGCGCGCACTTTGTCGAACCCGAGTTTGTACTTGGCTTTAATGCCGACAGAAAGCAGGCTGGCGCGGATAGCAGATTGCATGTGCAGCAGGGCATCAAAGCGCTTGCCATTCAGTGCGTTCCATACCGCTTGCATGCCTTTCCAGCCCTGTTTCTTGTCAAAGGCAATCACCTTCACTGAGGGGAGCAAAGGCGTCAGCAGGGCAGCTTCCGCTTTGCCTGCAATCCAGGTGATGTCGGTGTCGGGCCACTGTGACTGGATAGCCTGTACGGCGGCGATTGCGTTACAGACGTCGCCAATCGCTGAAAGACGAAGCACGCACAGTGACTGTGGAGGCGTGGAAAATAAGGCCATGGGTATGCTTATGTGGTTATGATGGCTGAAATTATGCAGTTGCCGATCCGCAATGTAAAATGCAACCGCCGTTTACGGCCAATCGACAACACGCCCAATCCCATAAAAGGAGCTTCCGTGGAGCGACTAAGCCTCAACAATACCCATATCTGGTTTGACGAAACCTTGCTGAAAGAGAAGCCGGAGCTTTGCTTTGATATTGCCTTCTGGCAGCAAAAGGATGCGGTGTTGGGCTCTGCCACAGGAAGAGGCATCACCTGGTTTGTGCAGACGGACACTGTGCCTGCTGCGCTCAGGCATTACCGCCGTGGCGGTCTGTTCGGCAAACTGGTGAAAGACAGCTATCTGTTTGCCGGCTGGGAGAGCACCCGTGCCGCTGAAGAGTTTAACCTGCTGCATTATTTGCGGGATGCGGGCATTGCCGTGCCGCGTCCACTGGCGGCGAGAGCCGTTCGCGAAGGGTTGACCTATCAGGCCGATATCCTGGTGGAAAAAATCGATGGTGCGCGGGATTTGGTTGGTATCCTGACAGAAGAAACGCTAACTACGGCGCAATACCGGGCGGTTGGCCGTCTGGTGCGCCAGTTGCACGATGCCGGGGTGTGCCATACCGACCTCAATATCCACAATATTCTGCTCGATAATGAAGGCCTGTTCTGGCTGATTGATTTTGACAAGTGTGGCCGCCGCGATGGCGACAGCTGGAAAGCGGCAAACCTGAGTCGTTTACAGCGTTCATTCAATAAGGAAGTGGGACGGTTTCAGATCCGTTGGCAGCCAGCGGATTGGGATGCCCTGATGCAAGGCTATCAGGGCCAATAAAACGGACTTAGTTTTTCAGCCAGACGCCGACAGTCTCAAGGGTTTTCGCTACCGCGCCGCGGTTTTTTTCCACAATCGCCAGCGCCGCAGCGCCTGCCTTTTCCCGCTTGCCACTGTCATTCAGCAGCGCGGTAATGTGCGCGGCAATATCTTCACTTTCCTGGCAGACTTCACAGGCACCGGCTTCAATCAGCTGCTCGGCAATCACCTGAAAGTTGAAGTAGCTTGGCCCTGTCACCAGCGGTTTGGCCAAGGATGCAGGCTCCAACAGATTGTGCCCGCCAACCTTATCCCCAATCAGGCTGCCGGCCATAAAGGTGACATCTGAAGCCGCAAACAGCTTCATCATTTCGCCCATGGTATCACCAAGGTAGACCTGGGTTTGCGGCGTGATGGCCTCCTCTTTGCTGCGTCTTGCCAGCGTAAAGCCCTTTTCCCTGACCAGTTCGGCCACGGCGCTGAAGCGCTCTGGGTGTCTTGGCACCAGCATCATCAGCGCATCTGGCGTTGTTGAAAGCAGATGACGATGGGCATCGAGCAGGATCTCATCTTCCCCCGGATGGGTGCTGGCGGCAACCCAGACCGGGCGTTCACCACATTGTGCTTTGAGTGCGGTTACCGCTTCATCGCTGGCATCAAAGGGCGGTAAATCGAATTTCACTGAGCCGGATACGGATACTTTGCTCTGCGGCACGCCAAGGGTGACAAAGCGCTGCGCATCTTCCTCAAACTGACACAGTACATGGTCGATATTTTTCGACAGCAGATTAAACAGCGGCTGGATGCGCTGATAGCCCTTCATGGATTTTTCCGACAGGCGCGCATTCATCACCACAACTGGAACAGAGACTTTCTTTACCGTCGCCAGTGTGTTTGTCCACAGCTCGGTTTCCATGATCAGCAGGATTTTGGGGTTGAGTCGACGAAGAAAGCCGCGCACGGCAAAGGCAAAATCAATCGGCATGTAGCGGTGTTCGATGCCTGCGATTTTCGAGGCAATGTCAGCCCCTGTGGCTGTGGTGGTCGTCACCAGTATGGTGTCGTCCGGATGGGCTTTTTGCAGTGCAGCGATGACGGGTTTGGCGGCAATCACTTCCCCAACCGACACCGCATGGATCCAGATTGGGCGCTTATCACTGGCGAGTGTTGGCGTGAAGCCAAAATGTTCTACCCAGCGTTTACCAACTTTAGGTTTGCCGTCTTTGGCCCGGTACAGACCGAGAAGAAGAAAGGGAGCGGCGAGGGCCAGCAACAGGGTGTAGAGAATGCGCACAATCAAGCCTTATCAGTGAATCTGACGCTAGTGTACAACAAAGGGCGCCTTGCGGAGCCCTTTCGATGTGGTTGTAAATCCGGTTTTAGCGGGTGAGCCCCTGATCACTCAGGTATTGCTGTACCTGCTCTACATAGTCGACTTTGTAGGAGTATTTATTGCTGTCGTGGGATGCCACGAGATTGACCACCAGGAAGAAAGCCGCAAGGGCAAGCACACCTTTGGCGAAACGTTCTGGCATGGTTTGCGTCCAGGACTCTGCTTTCACCAGCAGCGGGATCAGCGCCAGCGGGAAGGTCAGGATCAGGTGCCAGTACGAGAAAGTTATCGGTGACAGCATGGCGTTCACTATGATGGCCAACACGGTCGCCACGGCAAACAACAGCAGCCACTGCTGGTTGTTCTCAATCGCTGTATCGCGCTTGATGCGAGGCTTGATGGCTTTCCATGATGCCCAGTTGATGCGTGCCGACAACACAACTGTCGCTGCGCCAACAAGGTAAAGCACTGCTTGCCACAGATACTGCAAGACTGTCTGAAGCCAGCTGATGGTGGTGACCCAGTCAAAAGTCACATCCGTAATGATGCGGTTTGAGAACAGGGTAGAGCTGTACCTGAACCAGTAAAGCACAGCTTTCAGCACCGGATAAACATGCACGGCGCCGTAACCGATATAGCGGTCACTCTCACGGCTGATCTCTTCGTTAACGGCGTATTCCTGAAAATAAGGGATCAGGGAAACCAGCAATACAACACCAGCAGTGATGACACCTGCCCAGTTCGGGTGTGCCATTTTGCGGTACAGCAGATAGCAGGAAATGACTGCAAGAACCGGCCAGGAGTAGTGGAATTGCATGGCGCCGCCAATGGCCAGAACATGCAGGAAGCTGTAGCCAAATGCCGGTTTGTCACGCAGGTTAAACGCCGACCAAAAATGAAGTGCAGTAAAAAAGCAAAGGTAAGCCGGGTTATAGATAGTGCTGTCGTACAAAAGCCAAGGGTTCAGCCAGTAAGCCACCATAAACAGGACACGCACTGGCATACTGAACACGGCTTTGATTACTGCATCAAACAGCAGATAAGAGATCACGCGCAGCGCGATGATGGCCACCATCGGAGACCATGGGCTGTCCCACAGCATAATGGGGAAGCCGACAATCCAGGCTGACAGGGAGCCGGGAACATTGCCGACGGCGCTGGCCGCGTTACCAAAAGCCAGCCAGGTATCCTGATAAGCACCTAGGTAGCCTTTGTAGAGCATTTGGGTCTGGTCGCCGGTGATGATCTGGTTACTGGCATACAGCACGGCCAGAAGGAGTCCCGCAAAGAAGCCGGCGCTTTGCATCCATGTGGCATGGCGGGAAAATGAATTCAGGTTCATGGTTTGTCCGTAAAGTTAACCCTGGGAAGGGGGATTCTCGTTATAAGTCCAAAAGCGATGGATAAAATAAGTGACCAGCGGGATCATAAACACGACCAAGAGCACACGCAGGTAGCTGTTTGTGCCCTGGAACAGCTCGCTGATCAATTGTGAGATGATGAGCGCAGAAAACTGCACGGCAAAAAAGCGCGCTGCATTTTTTAATGACAGCGACTTTTGAAAGACAAACAGCGACTGCATCAAATAAGACAATCCAAACGCACAACCAAAGCCAACCAGATTAGCGATGAACACACTGGTGGTTAGAAAGCGAAGCAGAGCAAAGGCAACCACTATGTGGGTCAGTGTTGCCAGGCCGCCTGTCAGCCCAAAACGCACGAAGCGGTGAGCCAACAGTTTCTCAGTCAAGGACGCCATTATTGCGCTTCACCCTGTTTATCTGCGGAGTCGCTTTCGATGATGTAGACGGGCCGTCGTTTGGATTCCATATACAGCCTGCCAATGTATTCGCCCATCACCCCAAGCCCAATCAGTTGTATTCCTCCAAAGAAGAGAATCACAGTGATCATGGATGCATAACCTGGCAGGTCAACGCCAAAAAACAGGGTTTTCAAAATGATGGCGCTGCCGTACAGGAAAGCGATACCGGAAAAGAAGATCCCCAGGTAAAGCCAGATCCGAAGTGGTGCAGTACTGAAACTGGTGATGCCTTCAAGGGCAAAGTTCCAAAGGCGCCAGCCATTAAAGCTGGTTTCACCGGCGGCACGGGGCTGGCGAACGTATTCAACCACTGAGGTTTTAAAGCCCACCCAGGAGAAAATGCCCTTCATAAAGCGCTGGTTTTCAGGCAATAGCTGAATGGCATCGACCACGCGGCGGCTGATCAGACGGAAGTCTCCGACGTTGTCAGGAATTTCTATCTTCGCAATCTTGTTGTGGAATTTGTAGAACAGGTTCGCGGTGACTTTCTTCGCCCAGGTGTCACTGCTGCGGTCGATACGCTTTGCGACCACCACGTCATAACCCTTTTGCCACTCGCGGATAAAGTCGTGGATAAGCTCTGGCGGGTCTTGCAGGTCAGCATCAATCGGAATGATTGCTTCCCCTCTTGCATGATCAAGTCCAGCCGTCAGTGCCGCTTCCTTACCGAAATTACGGGACAGGTTGATTACACGAACGGAGCGGTTTTTTTCGGCCAGTTCATGCAGGACTTCGAGTGTTTTGTCTTTGCTTCCATCATTCACAAACAGCAATTCATAGGAAAGCCCTGTTAATTGCAAAATATCTGTGATTTTGTCGGTAAAAGTGGAGAGAACCTCCTGCTCGTTATAGCACGGGCAGATGATAGAAATGGAAGGCTTGTTATGACTGTCCATAATCTTAAAAAAGCGCCTGTTTATAGTGGAAATATGTCGCGCAAGCGAGAAAGCGCTAGATTAACAAAAAACAGGGGAGGCCACTCTAAAAATGAAAACTTGAGCCATCAAATCGTTTGATGGCTCAAGTTTTACCCCATTTATGTTCTATTCACGCCAATAGGTATTTGAACGGACAACGCGGGCGGGATTACCTGCCAGGCAGGTGTTCTCTTCCGAAAAAGGTTTTGTCACGACACTGGCTGTGCCTACAACGGTATTGTTGGGTAATACCGTACCTTTCATGAGATTTGCTCTGGCCCCTATCCAGCAATCACTGCCTATCGTGACTTTTTTATTTGGGTTTAAATGCAGCTGCGTCTGATTGTCGAAAACGGCATGATGGTCAGTATCAGTAATCAAGGTCTCCCACGAGATAAGTACATTAGAGCCAAATGTTATTTCGTCTCTACAGATAATTTTTCCTGCGGCAGAGATATGAAACTTATCTCCAAACGTTACGTTACCTGTAATGGATAAACGAGAGCCCTTACCAATTTTCGCCTTACCTTTAAAATGCATATGACCGGAGACGTAAATCACTGTGCGTTCATATTGATAGTCAACGGTTTCAACGCTGCCAAATCCAATTCTGACAATACCAGGACGGACTTTTTCAAAAGTGGCCTTTCCTTTTAAAGAAGCCAGTTTTACTTTGCGTGAAACCACAATCGGCAATTTGATAGCATCAATCGGTCGACACAAACGGAAGTTTATGAACAGGGTTTTAGGTAGACCCAATAAATAATCGACAATCTTGTTCATCTTAAGGGCTCAGACCTTGTAATCGTTATTGCTCGCTTGGCTCGAGGGACTTTCGTGTCACTTTTAGCGTTAAAACGTCTGCTACACCTTGCAAGATATCTTCCGTTGACGGAATGGTGGTATCCGCATGCATCACAATCACGTGACCCGGTTCATAACGGGGTGTGTACCGGAACGGTACCGTGGCATAGAAAATGCCGACTGTCGGTGTGTGTGTGGAAATAGCAACGTTCCGGACACCGGTATCCGGCGCAACAACCACCTGAGCCTTCGCGCAATATGTTAAAAGCTCATCCAATGGCAAGCTTGGCTGGATTTTGAAATTATCATTTTCGAGCAGGTGCGACAGGTAGTCGCCTTTTTCGTTGTCTTTTACCCCTTCCAGAAACACATGCTGGTGGTCAGGGTAGGCTTTAATTGCGTGCTTAAGCAGGTCTTCCATTTGAGCATTGTTTAATACTTTTCGTGGCTGAGAGGCGCCATTGAAGTAAACAATGTAAGGATTGACGTTATCGACCAAATCTCTGTGGTCAGGGTAAGCAAAGTCCAGGCGATGCGCTGGGTTATGGCCAAGCAGGCGCAGCATATCCAGCATAACTTCCACTTCAGGGGTGAAGTCAGAACGCCACACCGCAGCATTGTATAAGGTGCCTCGCAGCCAGCCTTTATAAGGAAAACCAACTTTCAGTTTGGCTTTGTTGAGTAAATTCACCCAATAGGAGCGATTGGTTCCCGCAAGGTCAAAAATAATATCCTGATCGCCGACTTCCTTAAAATTGGCCATTTTCTCGGAGAAGGAAATTTGTCCTTTTCTATCCCGGCCATGCAACACAACCGTGCGGTCGGCGAGATCCGACGGCATACCATATTGATAAGTCGATAATGCAACCAACGTGATTTCAGCGTTCGGAAAAAACTTCCTCGCTTCAACCAGAAAAGGACGGGTAATGACTTGATCGCCAAGCGCTGCGTGTCGAATAACCGCGATGTTTTTGATTTTGGCAGGGTCAAAATCGTTATTAAGGTAATTTTTTGCCGATTTAGACAGGTACGCGCCTTTTTCAAAACAAGCGTACTTAGACGAAATTGGGGCTTTGCTGAATTTCATTGATTATCCGGTTGAACGCTTTGCGAAGGATGTTGATAAAGATTTAATACAGTTTGTGGCGCCAGGTCTTTCAGGCACTTCAAATGTCCAAATGGGCATTCCCGTTTAAAGCAAGGGCGGCACTCAATATCGGTATTCACCACCTGGACTTTGTCCGTCAATGGAGGCGTATATTGCGGGGAACTGGAGCCGTAAATCGCGACAATGTTTGCGCCTACCGATGCTGCTACGTGCATTAACCCTGAATCGTTGGTAAAAACGGTATGACAAGCTGCAAGCATGTCTACAGCATCAATGAGTGATGTTTTACCTGCGAGATCAAAGCAGTTACGCTGCAAATCCTCGGGGATAAGGTCAACAATGCTCTGGGTAACAGAGGTATCTTTTGGTCCACCAAACAGGCAGATCTGGTTACCCGCTTCAATCAGTTTGGTGGCAACGTCAGCATAGTGGTTTTCGGGCCAGCGTTTGGCTGGACCAAATTCCGCACCGGGACAAATACCGATAAGCCGCTTGCCAGTATCAATGCCGAATTTTTCCAAACACGCCTGTTGGTTAGCTAAATCTACAGTCAGTTTAGGAAAAGGCGTATCGGCCAACGAGACTTCGGAAAGCATGTCAGATTTGCTGTGCGCCAGCGCCACATAGCGTTCAACCATGTACTGGAAGACTTTTCGGTCTGGACGCAGATCATTCAAAAGCCCGTAGCGCATTTCTCCCTTCCAGCCCGTTCGCTTGGGTATTTTTGCAAACAGTGGGATAAGCGCTGACTTGGCTGAATTTGGCAAAATATAGGCGTGGGTGTAACCATTGCTACGAAGGTTTTTCCCAAGTGTCCAGCGGGTCGCCAAATCAAACTGGCCATGTCCCACTGGCATCTCAATAGCATTGCGAACTTCTGGCATACGCTCAAGAATTGGCTTACACCAAGCCGGAGCCAGTACATCAATTTTCGCGTTGGGATGTTTTTCAAGCAGCCTCTTATAAAGGCTCTGGGACATCACCATATCCCCCACCCAAGAGGGACCGATAATCAAAATATTCATATTAGTAGGTCAGTTTTTCGTCCCAATGAATGTCGTTGCGAACCACCTTTGCCGGGGTTCCGGCTGCGATGCAACCTTCAGGAATGCTTTTCGTGACAGTGCTGTTGATACCAACTACTGAGCCATTGCCAACGGTCGCACCTTTAAGCACGACTACGCCATCGGCAAGCCAGACGCGATCACCAATAGAGATGTCTTTGGCTTGGTTTAGGCGTTCGCCTGTCGATTTGTCAGTAATGTCGTGGCCATCACTGGTCATCAGTTTGACGTTACGTGAAAACATGCAGTCGTTGCCAATGGTGAGGGTTGTGCCATTTTCCCGTGCCGAGAAATAGCATCCTTCGCCAATTACGCAGCGCTCACCAATGATCAGGGTGCAGTTGTTTCCATCTAACTCAATGTGAACGCCTTTCAGGTTCGCACCATCTTTAAAGACGAGTTTGTTTCCCGAGCCATGTATAGCGACGGTACATTTACGGATACGGTTTTTGGTGCCAAATTCCACCCGGTTGCCTTTACGAATTTTTACCTCGTTGCGGGCAAGGAACTTCCATTTGGCGAACTTGTCTTTTTTAGGACTGAGTTTCCTAAACAAATACCCGCCCGTGATTTTCCGTGCCAGGGACATCACCCCGGTACGCGGGAAAATACCGATGCGGCGAATCAAATACGGGTCTTCATGTACCGCCAGTGGCCCGCTGTTAGTGGCCACGGCGAAGGTGTAACCCAATTCTTTGGCGATGGCTTTGCTGTCTTCGTTCCAGTCACCGTAAGGGTAGGCGAATGACACCAGTTCATGGCCGAGCAATGCTTCCAGTTGGGCTTTGTTTTCCGCAATTTCCCTGAACTGCTCTTCGCGGCTGAGGGTATCGAGATGCGGGTGGGTCAGGGTGTGACCGCCGAATTCGATATGCCCGGAATCAGCCATGGCTTTGATTTCTTCTGCTGTCATCAGATCAAAGCGCTTTTCCGGGGTTTGCGGGTGTTCAACATCCCAACGGTTGAAGTCCACCCCTGTCACTGTGTAAACCACGGCTTTGAAGTTGTACTTCTTCAGCAGCGGCAGCATCAGGGTGAAGTTGTCTTTAAATCCATCATCTACCGTCAGCATACAGTAACGCTTTCCGGCTTCGAGACGCGAGATGAGATTCTTCTCTTTGAGATCTGAGAAGGTCAGCGTTTCAAAACCCAGACGTTTTAGCAGCTTGAGGTGATTTTCAAACATCTTGATGTCGAGGTAAGGGCCAATGCTGCCTTTGCCTGCGTCATTGTCGATAAAGCGGTGGTACATCAGCACCGGGATGTCTTTACGCTTGGTATAGACATAAACCGACTGATAGATGGTTTCAATATGGGTGACGATGTTTTGCAGATCGTAGCTTTGCTTGACCGTTTCCGTTGCGGCTGGGTCGCAATGCGGCGCAGCCAGCGCCTGCTCAATCTGTGCAGGAATTTCGGAAAAGTCGATATCCAGCTCTTTCTTACCGATGTCACCGAAGTTGGTTGCCATGGCCTGGCGGATGTTGTCGCCATTGACCGGGCCGATGTTGATGGCTTCACCGATAGCCAGGGTAGGGCGGCCGCACAATAGTGATTCCATCGCCACGCGGCCTGCGCCAACGACCAGGTCGGCATTGGCCATCATGGCGGGAACGTCGTCGACGTAACCCACGAAATCGGCTTTGCCTTTGAACTTGTCAAAGCGTGCATCCGGCGTCGTACCGGTAACGATTTTGACGTCGTATTTTTCGAGATCGACGCATTCATCCAGCAAGCGGTAGCAAAGGTCGCCTTTGGGGCCGCTCAGGCGGCCGATGATAGCAATGACTTTGCGCTTGTTCTGCGGTGCGTCCACCCATTGGTAGCGCGCAGTATCGATACCGTTGCGGCTGACTTCCAGCGTTTCTGCCGGTACGTTCAGATCGTCAATCAACTGGTGGTAAATGGCTTCACACACTGGCATCGCCTTGTTGCCCATGGCGTGAAATTTCTTACGCGAGGCATGCACAGGCTGGCGGCCGTGAACGGTGGTCACCATCGGTGTGCCGGTCAGCTTACAGGCGACGTGGCAGCTCCAGCTTGATGCGCGGGAGTGGGCGTGCACCATCTGGATATTGTGCTTTTTGATAAGATAAACCAGATAGGCCACGTGCCAGAAACGGCGCGGAATACTGCGCTTGTTAAAGCGCAGTTTGAAAAACGGGCCGTCGTGTGGCTTGGTCAGCGTGTCGGAGACATAAAACACATTGTGTCCGCGCTTGGTCAGCTCATTGCCCACTGTGGTCGCGTATACCTCGGCTCCGGTCACTTCCAACTGGGAGAGGGCCATCAAAATATTCATCGAATTCCTTTCCTAGTAAAGCTGGGTGCCATCCGGACGCGAGCGCAGCAGGTTCATGATCCACATGTATTGCCCCGGGTCTTGCGCCAAAAATTGCTCGATACGCTCATTCATCATGCGGGCATCGGTTTCTTCGCTGCCGGATGGGAATGGGTCAAGTGGCGGCTGCACAATCACTTCAAAGTTACCGGTTTCGCGGTTGTACACTGGCATCAGCGGTACAATCTTGGCGCGGCTGAGTGTGGCCAGTTTACCCAAGCCTGAAAGCGTGGCTTTCTGGGTAGCGAAGAAAGGCACGAACACACTGTGCTCCGGGCCGTGGTCTTCATCCGGCAGGTAGTAACCCAGGTAACCTTCACGAATTGATTTGATAAAGGGCTTAATACCGTCTGCGCGCTCGTGGGTACGGCCGCCGTATTTCAGGCGCTGCACGTTCATCAACCAGTCGGCGACTCTGTTCTTTTGCTTTTTAATCATGGCTGCCACCGGCAGTCCACGGGAAGCGAGTTGCACCGCAGGGTAATCAATCGCCCAGCTGTGAGGCACCAGGAGGATCACTTTCTCGCCTTTGTCGACCAGTTCAGTGAGGATTTCCTCATTGCGGAACAGGGTGCGTTTTTCCAGGTAGCGCTTGCTGCGCATCATGATGGTGGCAAACCCCAGCATGACGCAGCCGGCGTTGATGTAGCTTTGCTCGAGGATTGCGAAACGCTCTTCCTCGGTTTTCTCCGGGAAGCAATGTTCAAGGTTGGTTACCGCACGCTTTTTAGCGCGGTTATTCATTCTCACCAGGCGTTTGGCGAGAAACTCAGCCAGTTTGTCACGCAGGCGGAAAGGGATGAATGCCAGGATGCCGGCAAACAGAATGCCCAGCCAGGTACCCCAATAGCGTGGGTGCACAAAGGCCCACTCAAAAGTTGGCAGGTAAGAGCTGGTGGTTGAATCTTTGCTCATAGGGAAACTTGTCAGTGTGCCTGTCAGAAGAGAAAACGGGCCGGGGCGCGCTGGCCAGGGCCCGTTTTTGCCCATTACTTATTAAGTAGGGTCATGTACTCAGCGACGCCTTCCGCTACAGTTTTGAACTCATGCGGGTAACCGGCTGCGCGGACTTTGGTCAGGTCAGCCTGAGTGTAAGCCTGGTAGCGGCCTTTCAGGTGATCCGGGAATGGAATTTCTTCTACCTGGCCCTTGCCGTGGTGCTTGATCACCGCGTCTGCTACTGCGCGGAATGGTTCTGCGCGGCCGGTACCACAGTTGAAGATGCCGGATTTACCGTTTTGCCAGAACCACAGGTTCATCTTGCACACATCGCCAACGTAAACGAAATCGCGCTTGAAGGTATCGCTGCCTTCAAACAGTTTCGGGTTGTGGCCGTCTTTGATTTGGTTGTTCAGGTGGAATGCCACCGACGCCATGCTGCCTTTGTGGCTTTCGCGTGGGCCGTAGACGTTGAAGTAACGGAAGCCGGTGATTTGCGACAGGGTTTCGCCGTGTGCTTCAGCATCTGCCCAAATGCGGCGTACGTAGTTGTCGAACAGCTGCTTCGAGTAACCGTAAACGTTGAGCGCGCCTTCGTATTGTGGCTCTTCGATAAAGTCATGGTCACGGCCGCCGTAAGTTGCCGCAGAAGATGCGTACAGGAACGGGATTTCGCGCTCCAGACAGTAATGCAGCAGCTCCTTTGAGTACTCATAGTTGTTGAGCATCATGTACTTGCCGTCCCACTCTGTGGTCGCAGAACATGCACCTTCGTGGAATACTGCTTCGATAGGACCGAAGTCGTCACCCGCCATGATCTGGGTGATGAAGTCTTCTTTATCCATGTAATCAGCAATGTCCAGATCAACCAGGTTGATGAACTTGGTACCGTCTTTCAGGTTGTCGACAACCAGAATGTCGTTGTAGCCCTGTTCATTCAGCGCTTTAACCAGATTGCTGCCGATCATGCCGGCGCCGCCAGTCACTATAATCATATCTTTACCTAAATTCTGTTGACCTGAATTATGAGAAGACCCGCCATTACATTGTTGGCGGCTGTGATACTATTTCCCTTTCTGGGCTTGAGGATAGCAGTTTTACCATGAAAACCCGTGATCGCATTATTCATTCTGCGCTGGCGCTCTTTAACGAGCAGGGTGAGCCAAACGTCACCACCAATCACATCGCTGCCGATCTCGGAATAAGCCCGGGAAACCTGTATTACCACTTCCGTAATAAGGAAGAGATTATACACAGTATTTTTGATCAATACGCGCGCGATCTTTCCATGGGTTTCCAGCCGGAAGTGCCTGCGGAATCTGATGAACAGCGCCTGTTGGCATACCTTGATGCCACTTTCCAGTTGATGTGGCGGTACCGCTTTTTCTACGCCAACCTACCCGATATTTTAAGCCGCGATGCCGAGCTGCAGCAGAAATACCTGGCTGCTCAGCAGGCACTGAAAGCGAACCTGTTTACCATGTTGAGCCGATTCCGAGATACCGGCTGGCTGGATATGGATAACAAAGAGCTCGAGTCCTTGTGCAGTACCCTGAAACTGGTGGCATCAAGCTGGATTTTCTACCAAAGTGCTCAGGCTCCGGCTGCCAAAGTCACCCCGCTGGTGATCTACCAGGGCGTGCTGCAAATCCTCAATATGGTGTCGCCAATGACCACCGAAAAAGGGCGTGCCGTGGTTGCAGAGCTTGTCAGCCATTACCGCACCCGTATGGAAAGCAGCCAGACGATAAGCGGGCAGGCGTGATCCAGTGCAATAAGATGTACTAATTACATAGACGCAACCTTTCACACAACTCTATCATCGACCTTCATACTGATATGTCATACTGTAAGCTGATTCTGTTTTAGACGAATCGGCTTTTCGGTGTCACATTGCTGATAGTGTTATCAGCAAAATGCGATAATGCCCAACCTGTTCCTGTTTCCATTGATGGAGTGAGCGATGACTGCCGCTTTTTACCAGCAAATCCGCCAGCAGCTTGAAGAAGTCAAAGCTGAAGGCCTATACAAAGATGAACGCGTGATCACGTCTGCCCAGCAGGCGAACATTTCAGTGACCTCCGGTGACGAAGTCCTGAACTTCTGTGCCAACAACTACCTGGGCCTGGCAAACCACCCTGCGCTGATTGAAGCGGCGAAAGCAGGCATGGACGAGCACGGTTTTGGTATGGCCTCTGTGCGCTTTATCTGCGGCACCCAGGATTCACACAAAGTGCTGGAGCAGAAACTTTCTGCTTTCCTTGGCATGGAAGACACCATTCTGTACTCCTCCTGTTTTGATGCCAACGCCGGCCTGTTTGAAACCATTCTGGGGGCGGAAGATGCGATCATTTCCGATGCGCTGAACCATGCGTCAATCATCGACGGCGTGCGCCTGTGTAAAGCGATGCGTTTCCGCTATTCCAACAACAACATGGAAGAGCTGGAGCAGCAACTGATCGCGGCTAAAGAAGCCGGTGCGCGCAACACCCTGGTGGTGACTGACGGCGTATTCTCCATGGACGGCGTGGTGGCGAACCTGCCTGCGATTTGCGATCTGGCGGAAAAATACGGCGCGCTGGTGATGGTCGATGACTCTCACGCCGTGGGCTTTATGGGCGCAAACGGCCGTGGTACCCACGAATACCATGACGTGATTGACCGCATCGACATCATCACCGGTACCCTGGGCAAAGCCATGGGCGGTGCGTCAGGCGGTTACACCTCGGGCAAGAAAGAAGTGATCGACTGGCTGCGTCAGCGTTCGCGTCCATACCTGTTCTCCAACTCACTGGCACCGGCTATCGTGTCTGCCTCAATCCGCGTGATTGATCTGCTGGCAGAAAGCGGCGCGCTGCGTGACCAACTTTGGGACAACGCCAACCACTTCCGTGCACGCATGAGCGAAGCGGGTTTTACCCTAGCAGGTGCTGATCACGCGATCATCCCTGTGATGCTGGGCGATGCCAAAGTGGCAGCAGAATTTTCTGAGCGCATGATGAAAGAAGGTATCTACGTAGTGGGCTTCTCCTTCCCGGTCGTACCAAAAGGTCAGGCGCGTATCCGTACACAAATGTCCGCTGCGCACAGCCGTGAGCAACTGGACAAGGCCATCGACGCCTTTATCAAAGTCGGTAAAGAAATGAACCTGATTGGGTAAGTAAGACGATGACGAACAAAATGAAAGCGCTGGCAAAACTGAAAGCAGAACCTGGGATCTGGATGACAGAGACCGAGTTGCCAGAGCTGGGTCACAATGACCTGCTGATCAAAATCCGCAAGACCGCGATTTGCGGCACTGACGTTCATATCTACAACTGGGACGAGTGGTCACAAAAAACCATTCCTGTGCCTATGGTTGTCGGTCACGAATACGTGGGCGAAGTGGTGGGTATCGGTCAGGAAGTGCGTGGTTTTGCCATTGGTGACCGCGTTTCAGGCGAAGGCCACATCACCTGTGGTCACTGCCGCAACTGCCGTGCTGGCCGCACCCACCTGTGCCGTAACACTATCGGTGTGGGTGTAAACCGTGAAGGCGCGTTTGCTGAATACCTGGTGATCCCAGCGTTCAACGCGTTCAAGATCCCGGAAGATATTTCTGACGATCTGGCGTCAATCTTCGACCCGTTCGGTAACGCGGTGCACACTGCGCTGTCGTTCGACCTGGTGGGTGAAGATGTGCTGATCACCGGTGCCGGCCCAATCGGTATCATGGCCGCAGCGGTAGCAAAACACGTTGGCGCGCGCCACGTGGTGATCACGGATGTGAACGAATACCGTCTGGAACTGGCACGTAAAATGGGCGTCACCCGCGCAGTGAACGTGGCAGAAGAGAAACTGGAAGACGTGATGGCCGAGCTTGGCATGCGTGAAGGTTTCGACGTGGGTCTGGAAATGTCTGGCAACCCGTCAGCGTTTAACTCCATGCTGAAAACCATGAACCATGGTGGCCGTATTGCGCTGCTGGGTATTCCGCCATCAGACATGGGTATCGACTGGAACCAGGTGATCTTCAAAGGTCTGGTTATCAAGGGTATCTACGGCCGTGAAATGTTCGAAACCTGGTACAAGATGGCGAGCCTGATCCAGTCTGGTCTGGACCTGAGCCCAATCATCACTCACCACTACAGCGTGGATGAGTTCCAGGAAGGCTTCGACGTGATGCGTTCGGGTCAGTCGGGCAAGGTAATCCTCGACTGGACCAAATAGCTTTGTCATATGGGCATTTATACGGCGTTTTCGTTCGACTCACATAGTGGAACTATGCATCGCGAACTCTGCCTTGTCTAAACGCCCACTTGACTGCAGCTCAAGATAGAAAACCCGCTTCGGCGGGTTTTTTTAATGCTTGAGCGCCAGTGAAACCGGTACGAGTTCGACTTCATCCTGCAGATGTGGCAACGCCTCCTGCAAGGTTTGCAGCGTGACCGGAAAAGGGTGGGCGATCACCACGGCAATGCCCCGGCGCTTGGCCTGGCGGACGGCAAGGCTGATCTGTTGGTCGATGAAAGCGCGGGTCTGGATATGGTCGAGAAACACGTGACGGCGGTTGGTGGCAAGGCCGTGTGCTTTGGCGATGCGTTGGGCGACGGTTTTCGGGGTGGTGCGGCTGTCGATAAACCCCAGTTGATGGGCTTTCAGCTCGGCCATCACCCAGTGCATGGGCTGCTCTTTTTCTGTAAGCAAACTGCCCATATGGTTGTTCACCGCCACCGCCTGAGGCACCCGGTACAGGGCTTCGCGGATCGCGTGGGAGATGTCATCCTGCGTCATGGCAAGGGTGAGCGCTCCCGGCTCCTGCGGTGTACCGTCAGGACTTTGCATCGGCAAATGCAGCAGCACTTCGCGGTGCTGACTGAGGGCGGAGAGAGCAACTGCGGTGTCGAATTCGGTAAAGGGAATAACGGAAACACTGACTTGCGGCGGCAATGCAGCCACTTCGCGCGGCATCATGTCATAGCCCAGATCGTCAATGATAATGGCAAGCTTTGGCTTGGCCTGCGCCAAGGCAGACCAAGAGAGAAGGAGCAGGGCGGTGACAGTGACAATCCTTTGCATCTGTGACCTTCTTGACGCTACCGCGTCAGCCAGGGGCTGGGGTTGGTGGCGTTGCCTTTGCGCCGGATCTCGAAATAGAGCGCGGAGTCATCCTGACCGCCACTGTTGCCCACCAGAGCAATAGGGTCGCCGGCTTTTACCGTGTCACCGACGTTTTTCAGCAGCGCCTGGTTGTAGCCATAAAAGCTCATGTCACCTTTGCCGTGGTCAACCACCACCATCAAGCCGTAGCCGCGCAGCCAGTTGGACAACACCACAGTGCCGTCGTGCGCTGCTTTTACTTCGCTGCCTTCTTTGGCGGCGATCACCATGCCGTTCCAGCGCAGCTGTCCGCTTTGTGCACTGCCGTAGCTATGTAGCACTTTGCCTTTTACCGGCCATTGCATGCGGCCTTTGTATTTGGCCAGGCCATCCATTTTGACTCTGGCTTTTTCGGCGGCGATGCGTGCCTGCTCTGCTGCTCGTTCCAGCTCCTTGGTCAGGCGTTGCTGGTTGTCTTTCAGCTCAGCAAGGTAGCCTTTGTCACTGTTAATCTGGCGGCGGATAGCGCTGGCGGTTTTCTTCTGGGCGCTTTGCTCTTTTTCCAGCTTGGCTTTATCAGCAGCCAGACTGGCGATCAGCGCCTTTTGTTTGGCCGTTTGCGCTTCCAACGCATGGCGTTTGAGCTGCAATTCGGTGTCAGTGGCAGACAGTTCATTGATGGCTTCGGTACGCGCTTTGGACAGGCGCTCTGCGTAGACGGTCATCCGATCCATCTTGGCGGTGTCCTTGCCACTTAAAAGGGCATTGAGCTGGCTGTGCTCACCTTGACGGTACTGGCTGTTTAAAAGCTCCTTTAGCAGCTCCATCTGGCCAAGCTTGAGTTGTTCGAGACGCTGGCTTTCACGGTTCAGCACCTGAATTTCTTTGTCAGTGACAGCGAGGCTGGCATTGGCTTCACGCATCTGTTTGGCAATGGAAGCAATAGACTGCTCCTGCGACTTAAGCTCTGCCTGCAGTGAGTTGAGCTTCTTTGCATTGGCATTCAACTGTTGCTGCTGACGGGAGATTTCACTTTTCATCCCGGAAAGCTGCTCGTCGCTGGCTTGTATCGCTGGGCTTGCCAGCAGGCACAGCAAAACGCCAGCGCATAATGCTGCACTGGCGCGAAAAGAAGGGAGGTGACGCAGGGTTCTTTGCTTCATGTCCGGAGTATATCAATCCGCTTTTGGCTGTGCACCACTGATGGCGCGCCAGCTTCGCAAGTTAAACATTTAATTCGCCGTCTATTTTAGAAAGAAACCGGCAGGGTTTGTCAGACAGGGATAAAAAAACGCGCCCCGGAGAGCGCGTTTCTGGCTGTTTTCAGAAGCGAAGATTATTTCGCAACGAACAGAGGCTTACCAGTCATGTCTGCTGGTGCTTCAACGCCAGTCAGAGCCAGCATGGTCGGAGCCAGGTCAGACAGTTTACCGCCTTCAACCAGTTCGATCTCTTTGCTGCCCACGTAAACCAGTGGTACTGGCAGGTTGGTGTGTGCAGTGTGGATACCGCCGGTTTCCGGGTCAACCATCATTTCTGCGTTACCGTGGTCTGCAGTGATCAGCAGTTGGCCGTCAACTTCTTTGATGGCTTCAACAACACGGCCGATGCAGTGGTCGATCGCTTCAACGGCTTTTACTGCTGCATCGTATACGCCAGTGTGGCCAACCATGTCACAGTTCGGGTAGTTACAGATGATTTGGTCGAACTTGCCGCTCTTAATTGCCTCTACCAGCTTGTCAGTCAGCTCTTCTGAGCTCATTTCTGGTTGCAGGTCGTACGTCGCCACTTTCGGTGAGGCAACCAGTGCACGCTCTTCGCCTTCGAATACAGACTCAACGCCGCCGTTGAAGAAGAAAGTCACGTGCGCGTATTTCTCGGTTTCAGAGATACGCAGCTGGGTTTTGCCTTGCTTGGACAGCCATTCACCCAGGGTGTTTACCAGGTTATCTGAAGGGTATGCACATGCAGTTTTGATGTCTGCTGCATATTCAGTCAGCATGACGAAGTCAGCCAGGTCAGCCACTTTCTTACGTGCAAAACCGTCAAACTCAGGCATGAATGTGCGGGTGATTTGACGCGCACGGTCAGCACGGAAGTTCATGAAGATCACAGCGTCGCCGTCGTTGAACGATGCAACAGGCTGGCCTTCTGCACGGATTTCAGACGCTTGAACAAACTCGTCGTTCTCGTCACGTGCGTAAGCCGCTTCCAGCGCTTCAACAGCAGAGCCGTAAGTGAATGCACCTTTTGCTTCAACCAGCAGGTCGTAGGCTTTTTCTACGCGATCCCAGTTGTTGTCACGGTCCATCGCGTAGTAACGGCCAACGATTGACGCTGTGCGGCCTTTACCCAGTTTCGCGAACAGTTCGTCGAAACGTACCAGAGAGTTCTTCGCGCTGCGTGGTGGCGTATCACGGCCATCCAGGAAGCAGTGCAGGTACACTTCTTCAGCGCCGCGCTGAACCGCCATTTCCACCGCTGCTGCAATGTGGTCTTCGTGGCTGTGAACACCGCCTGGAGACATCAGGCCCATGATGTGAACCGCTTTGCCTGCTTTTGCTGCTTTGTCGACAGCACCTGTCAGTACAGGGTTATCGAAAAACTCACCATCCTGGATAGCTTTGGTGATTTTTGTCAGGTCCTGGTAAACGATGCGGCCTGCACCAATGTTGGTGTGACCGACTTCTGAGTTACCCATTTGACCGTCTGGCAGACCAACATCCATACCTGATGCAGAGATCAGGGTGCTGGTGCCCGCCATCAAGCCATCAAGAACAGGCGTTTTCGCGTTCGCAACTGCGTTGTTGCTGTTGTCTTCGCGGTAACCCCATCCGTCCAGAATAACGAGTGCCAAAGGCTTCTTAGCAGACATACGGTGTCCTCTTTATGTCAATTTCAATGTTCGTGAATTAGCGTAACTTTACTACATTTTGTTGGTTAAGCAGTAGGCAAACTTTTTCGCTAAAACTTCAACAAAATTTGCAATGAAGCCGCTCAGGCCTTGCTGTCTCTCGTGTTTCGGGGTGTCTTACCTTTTCGAAACAATCTCAGCTATGGAGAAGGCGTGACAAATTTTTGTAGTAAGTAAACAGTTCAGAGACTTACACCGCGAAAAAAGCCGTTTACGCCCGGTATAGAAGATACCTTGGGGCGAATGTGACCGAATTCAACCTTTTTGACTCTGCTGTCAGTGAGCGGGGGCATGGAAATCCAAGCCCATGCTGTATTTGCGAGATTGAGGGGTTATACTCGGGGTCGTTTTTTCTGCCGACACTAAATAGAAGCGAGCTATGCAGCAGTTTATTGAATTTGTTCAAGGCAACTTGATCCTGGCCCTGGTGTGGGCTGGTCTGGTTGTTGCACTGATTATGTCAGTCATCAAACAGAAAACCGCACCGTATAAAATCGTTACCCCAAGTGATGCAACCGTGTTGGTTAACCGCCAGAACGGTGTATTTGTTGATGTCCGTACCCGTGACGAATACCGTGCCGGCCATATTGCAGGCGCAGTTCACGTTTTGGCGAAAGAGATCAAAGCCAACAACGCCGCTGAGATTGAAAAGCACAAAAGCGACCCAATCATTCTGGTATGCAAGAGTGGCCAGACAGCAATTGAAAGTGCCAACGCTCTGGCGAAAGCCGGTTTTGAGAACGTGAACGTTCTGAAAGACGGCCTGATCTCGTGGAACGAAGCAAATCTGCCTCTGATCCGCAACAAGAAGAAAAAGTAACCACACGCGGGTAAACTCTTCTGAGGGCAGCTCGGTGAGCTGCCTGATTCATTTTAAAATGCGTGAAAGCATTTGTTCTTAATAACAAGGATTTATCACTATGGCTGAAGCAGCAAACAACCAACCAGCGCAACAGAACTTCGCTATTCAACGTATCTTCCTGAAAGATGTTTCTTTTGAAGCGCCAAACTCTCCGGAAATGTTTCAGCAAGAATGGAATCCAGATGTAAACCTGGATCTGGACACGCAAAGCCGCGAACTAGGCCAAGGTGTTTACGAAGTGGTTCTGCGTCTGACTGTGACCGTTAAAAACGGTGAAGACAATGCTTTCCTGTGTGAAGTACAGCAAGGCGGTATCTTTACCGTTGACGGTATGGAAGCGCCACAACTGGCTCACTGCCTGGGTGCATTCTGCCCGAACATCCTGTTCCCATACGCGCGCGAAACCATCTCAAGCCTGGTTGTTAAGGGTACTTTCCCACAACTGAACCTGGCACCAGTAAACTTTGATGCGCTGTTCATGAACTACCTGCAAAACCAAGCGCAGGCGAAAGACGGCGCAGACGCGTAATTAAGTAATTGATAGGTCGACACTGATGACAGAAATCGCTAAGGCCAATGTTGCCATGACCGTACTGGGCGCGGGCTCATACGGGACGTCCCTTGCCATTTCACTGGCGCGCAATGGTGCCAATGTGGTGCTGTGGGGACACGAGCCGGAGCATATGGCGCAGCTCGAAATTGATCGCTCTAACGAAGCGTTTCTGCCGGGTGTCGCATTCCCCGATTCATTGATCCTGAGTGCGGATTTACAAGAATCCGTGCAGGCCAGCCGTGACATCCTGGTGGTAGTGCCAAGCCATGTATTTGGTCTGGTGCTGGCACAGGTGAAACCTTTCCTGCGTGACGACCAGCGTATCTGCTGGGCGACCAAAGGTCTGGAGCCGGAAACTGGCCGTCTGCTGCAGGATGTGGCGCGTGAACAACTGGGCGAAGCTGTGCCGCTGGCGGTATTGTCTGGCCCAACGTTCGCCAAAGAGCTGGCTGCTGGCATGCCAACGGCCATTTCTGTCGCGTCGCCGGATGCAGCATTCTTGGCTGATCTGCAGGAGAAAATCCACTGTGCGCGTACATTCCGCGTTTACGCCAACAGCGACTTTATCGGTATGCAGTTAGGCGGCGCGGTGAAAAACGTGATTGCCATTGGCGCAGGTATGTCTGACGGCATTGGCTTCGGTGCCAATGCCCGTACGGCGCTTATTACCCGTGGCCTGGCTGAGCTGACCCGCCTTGGCGTGGCGCTTGGCGCAGAGCGTGAGACCTTTATGGGCATGGCAGGTTTGGGGGATCTGGTACTGACCTGTACCGATAACCAATCCCGCAACCGCCGTTTTGGTCTGGCGCTGGGGCAGGGTAAAGGCGTGGATGAGGCGCAGGACGAAATTGGTCAGGTGGTCGAAGGTTACCGCAATACCAAAGAAGTCCGGGCACTGGCAAAGCGCACAGGCGTGGAAATGCCGATTGTCGAGCAGATTTACCAGGTGCTTTATGAAGGTAAAGATGCCCGTCAGGCAGCGCAGGATCTGTTGGCGCGTCAGCGTACGTCTGAATAATTACCCTTGAATCGGGCGGGGCGGATTAACGTCCCCTGAAAGCGCGGGAGTCTCTCCCGCGCTTTTTATTTTTGCGACAAATGACGTGAAGCGCAGTGATCCGAGCAGTACGCCTGATCAGGAACATTGGGTTGTCCGCGCTTCTATGTCACACTAAAAAGTCTGGGTCATGTTTGCATGGGATGTGCGGCATGGCGCAAAGACAAATAAGATTAAAGTGAACCAGTGAAATAGGTACGAACAATGGTACGGACATGTGGCGAAGGCCGCGATAAGAAGTGTCAGCAAGACAAAGTGTGGAAAGCCATCAAGCAGGAAGCGAAGGAGCACTCCGAGCACGAGCCTATGCTGGCGAGCTTTTTCCATGCCACCATTATCAAGCATGATTCATTGGGCGGTGCGCTGAGCTATATTCTGGCCAACAAACTGGCCACGCCAAGTATGCCGGCAATGGCTGTGCGCGAGGTGATAGAAGAAGCCTATGCCGGAGACCCTGGTATTGTGGCCTCTGCGGCCTGTGATATCTGCGCGACGGTCGAACGAGATCCGGCGGTTGAGCTCTATTCCACACCTTTGCTTTACCTGAAAGGTTTCCATGCCCTGCAGGGATTCCGCGTCGCCAACTGGCTTTGGCACCGCGGACGCCGCGAGCTGGCGGTTTACCTGCAAAACCAGATTTCCGTTGCCTGTCAGGTAGATGTACATCCTGCTGCGAAAATTGGCCGTGGCATCATGTTTGACCATGCCACCGGTATCGTCGTTGGTGAGACAGCAGTGATTGAAGATGATGTTTCTATCCTGCAGGACGTCACCCTTGGTGGTACAGGTAAAGAGTGTGGCGACCGCCACCCGAAAATCCGCACCGGTGTCATGATTGGTGCAGGGGCGAAAATCCTCGGGAATATCGAAGTGGGTGAGGGCGCGAAAGTCGCCGCGTGTTCTGTGGTGCTGATCCCTGTGCCGCCACATACAACGGCAGCGGGTGTACCGGCCAAAATTGTGGGCACACCAAGCAGTGACAAGCCTTCGTTCGACATGGATCAGAAATTCAACGGTGGCAGCGAATTTATCGAAGGGGACGGGATCTAACCTGGACTTCCTGAATACAGTACAAACAAAAACGGAGCCGCAAGGCTCCGTTTTTTATGCAGACACAGGCTGGATTAGAACAGCTTGGTCGCGACATCGAACAGATCCTGACGGAACGGACGACGCATGTTGTCGATAGCATCAATGATGTCATGGTGAACCAGCTCTTCACGCTGGATACCCACACAACGGCCACCTTCGCCTTTCACCAGCAGTTCAACCGCGTAAGCACCCATACGTGACGCCAGGATACGGTCGAATGCGCGTGGTTGACCACCGCGCTGGATGTGACCCAGGATAGTTGCACGGGTTTCACGGCCGGTTTCTGCTTCGATGTATTTCGCCAGCTCGTTCACGTCAGTCATCAGCTCAGTGATCGCGATGATGGCGTGTTTCTTACCTTTGTAGATACCTTCTTTGATCTTCGCGATCAGGTTCTCTTTGTCCAGACCGATTTCCGGAGTGATGAAGTACTCACAGCCACCTGCGATAGAGGCCATCAGCGTCAGGTCACCACAGTGGCGGCCCATTACTTCAACGATAGAAATACGCTGGTGAGAAGAAGAGGTATCACGCAGACGGTCAATCGCTTCAACAACGGTATTCAGTGCCGTCAGGTAACCGATGGTGTAGTCAGTACCTGGGATGTCGTTGTCGATGGTGCCTGGCAGACCGATACATGGGAAGCCCATTTCAGTCAGCTTCTTCGCACCCATGTAAGAACCGTCACCGCCGATCACTACCAGTGCATCGATGCCATGCATCTTCATGTTCTGGATAGCTTGCTCGCGAACTTTCTCGTCTTTGAATTCTGGGAAGCGTGCAGAGCCCAGGAAGGTACCGCCTTTGTTGATGATGTCTGACACGCTGGTGCGGTTCAGTTTCTCAATGCGGTTCTGGTGCAGGCCCTGATAGCCGTCATATACACCGTAAACTTCCAGACCTTCGCTCAGTGCGGCGCGCACAACGCCACGAATCGCTGCATTCATACCCGGGGCGTCACCGCCACTGGTCAAAACACCAATTTTACTAACCATGGTTACCCTCTGACTTTGGGAATTGAAACTTCAAATCCATTAAGCGCATGTTGAGACAGGTTTCCTCACTCCCAGGCTTTCCCCAAGAAAAGTCTTATCGGGTAACGCGGGTTGTCTCTGCATGCGTTGACGTGCCAGTTTAGCTCGCTGACAACGTGTTTGAAACTGTAACTTTCCTACTTATGAAAGACTATTACAATTTTGCTAACGTTTTTCGTTGATAAATATCAGTAACGGTTGCAAATGTTGGCACCGTCTCGCAGATCAGACCTGCTCGCGTGGTGTTTTTCCAACGATTGAGACCGGGTCCTGATGGATCAAAATGTCGGCGCCGGGGTAAGCCACTTCCAGTCTGTCCTCGACAGCATCCGCAATCAGATGCGCATCAACCAGCTTAAGGTTGTCGTCCAACTCCAGATGCAACTGGATGAAGCGCGTTGCGCCTGCCTGACGTGTACGCAGGTCATGCACGCCCTCAACACCTGCCACTGTCGACGCCAGCATCATGATTTTTTCCTGATCTTCGAGCGGCAACTGGCGGTCAAGCAACGACTGAACCGCATCGTGCGCCATCTTCATGGCGCTGACGGTAATGAAAATACCGATGATGATAGCGAAAATGGCGTCTGCGACTGGGAAGCCATACCAGGAAATCCCCAGTGCCACGATGATGGCAATGTTCATCAACAGATCAGACTGGTAGTGCAGAGAGTCGGCGGCAATGGCCTGACTGCCGGTTTTGCGCACCACCCATTTCTGGAACAGTACCAGAACGGCAGTAATGGCCGTTGCGATAACACTGATCAGTACACCGGCTTCAGGATGGTTCAGCTCTGTAGGGTTGAACAGACGCTGTACACCGCTCAACAGCAGGAAACACGCCGAACCGACGATAAATGCCGACTGAGCCAGCGCGGCAAGAGATTCTGCTTTACCGTGACCAAATTTATGCTCTTCGTCCGCCGGTTGCAGGGCGTAACGCACCACCACCAGGTTGGTGACGGAGGCCAAGAGGTCAATGGTGGAGTCGACGAGAGAAGCGAGCAAACTGACGGAGCCGGTGTACCACCAGGTGACAAGCTTCATCAGCAAAAGGAAGGAGGCGGTGATTGTTGCGGCCCATGCGGCCGTCTGAACAAGTCGGGCGTATCTTTCTGTCATGAGAACCATCAGCGTAATTTAAGTACGGGCAGTATAACGTTTTTTTACGACGATTTAACGTGTGCTGTTGTCCGCAGGGCGAAAACGCAACATGCCGGCGGTGCGCCGGCATGGGGGGATGGTGAGGCTAACAATTAGTTATTACGGCAGTTTTTTCCGCGCTCCTGCATGCGTTCAGCCATACGCTCTGCGCGCTCCGCCATGTTCTCCTTCACCTGGGCTTTTTGCTCTGGTGTCAGAATGTTGTACATCGCGTGTTGTTGCTTCATCTTGGCGACACGGCGCTCAACCTGTTGGTCGACCATCTTCTCTGCCAGCGCGCGCACTGCGGCTTCATCGAAATTGTCAGCCAGCATCAGCTGTTGCATTTGCTGGCGCTCAGCCATCATTTCAGAGTGAAAGGCGTCTTTGTTGGCTTTCATCGCTTCGCGGTTTTGTTCACGCAGGGTTTGCAGTTCTTCTTTCTGTTCATCGGTCAGGTCGATGCCGCGCAGCATTTGTTTGCCCATCATACCGTGGTCACCGCGCATGCCTTCACCGTCGTGATGTTTGCCGCCGAACGCCATGGCGGACATTGAACCCAGCATCAGGGGAAGGGCGATAACGGTTGCTGCAATACGTTTTGACATTTTCATGGTGTTCTCTCCGGTTTGTTGTCTCGCTTGTTGTCAGTAACTTTACCCACTGGGATGTAAACCGGTGTGACTGTTACGTAAAGCAATGTAAAGGCGGGTAAAGCAGTCACTGACAGATAGCATCGCTGCGGCGAATGGCAGATACTAAAGCTAACGAAAAGGGCAAAGGCATACACCATGGCAAACATTCTTCTTATTGATGACGACACTGAACTGACCGGTCTTTTACAGGATCTTCTTGAGCTGGAAGGGTATCAGGTACGTATTGCCAACCACGGTCAGGAAGGGCTGGATAAAATCAATGAAGACACAGACATGGTATTGCTGGATGTCATGATGCCCGTGTTAAACGGGATGGAGACCCTGCGCCGCCTGCGTGAAAAATGGGAAACCCCGGTGTTGATGCTGACCGCAAAAGGCGAAGAGATAGACCGTGTGATGGGGCTGGAACTCGGCGCGGATGACTACCTGCCTAAACCGTTCAGTGACCGTGAGCTGCTGGCACGTATGCGCGCTATTTTGCGCCGTACCGCCAAAAGCAATGGTGAGGAGAAAGGCGGTGAAGAAGCGCAGGACAAACTCGAATACCAGGACATCATTATCTTCCCCGGCAAGATGGAAGTGTATTGCCAGTCCCAGTTGATTGAGCTGACCGGCACGGAAACGGCGCTGTTGGCGTATCTGGTCAAGCAGCCCGGCGTGATAGTCGCCAAAGCCGACATCAGCCTGAATGTGCTCGGTAAGCGCCTGGCACCTTTCGACCGCGCCATCGACATGCACATCTCCAATATCCGTAAAAAGCTGCCGGAACGTGCAGATGGTAAACCGCGGATTAAAACCCTGCGTGGCCGCGGTTACCTGTTGGTGGAGGCATAATGCGGCTGCCGACCATCAAAAGCCTCTATGGGCGCATCTTTGCCATTTTCTGGCTCACTCTGTTGCTGGTGCTGATTGCTGTATTGGTCGCGCAACACAGTGACCCGCGTGTGCAGCATGACGTTCCCCGATCCATGAAAGCGGAGCTGACAGCGGTTGCTGAGCGGGTTTCAACCCAGGTTGCCCATATGCCGGGTACGCTAAAGACCAAACTCACGCGGGTGCAGAAAGAGCAACCGGAGCGGGACAAAATGCGCCTGTATTTCACCTCGCTGGATGGTGAACTGTTGACGCGGGCTCATCATGGCGTGGGTCGGGCACTCAAGAATTTTGTCACCGTGGCGGATGACACCAATGACCCTTTGCAGCGCCTTTATGGACGCTGGATGTTGGCAGGCCCCTTTCTGATTGAGGATGGAAACGCCCAGGCGCTGATGTATGTCAGCACCGTCTGGCGCGATGAACCGCCAATTTTCGTGAAAATCCTGGATCGCCCGCTGCAGCTTTTGTTGGTCACTATGCTGGTCAGTACTCCGCTTTTACTCTGGTTGGCCTGGGCTGTAACCCGTCCTGCAAGACGGCTGCAGGCGGCGGCAGAGCGCGTGGCCAAAGGTAGCTTCGAAACAGACCCATCGCTGGAAAAAGGCCCAAGGGAGTTTCAGCAGGCAGGAGCGAGTTTCAATCAGATGGTGACGGCGCTGAACCAGATGATCAGTGGCCAGCAACGGCTGTTGTCGGACATCTCTCATGAGTTGCGCTCTCCTTTAACCCGTCTTCGGATGGCCAATGCCCTGGCTATCCGCAAGCAAGGGGAAAGCCCGAACCTGACGCGCATTGATACCGAAGCGGAACGCATGGAGCAGATGATTGCCGACCTGTTGTCGCTTTCACGAATGCAACTTAACAGCCATGCTGAGCGTGATGTGTATACCCTGTCAGAGTTGTGGGAAACCTTGATGGACGATGCCGAGTTTGAGGCCAGCCAACACCAGAAAAAACTGATCCATGACGTTTTGCCGAATGCCCATATCGAAGGCAATGGTAATCTCCTGTGCAGTGCGCTTGAGAATGTGGTGCGCAACGCCATCAAATATGCCCATCATGAAATCCGTGTGCAGTTCGATGTGAAAGGGCGCACCCTCAACGTATCCGTCAGTGATGATGGAGAAGGGGTACCGGAAGCCATGCTGGGAGATATTTTCCGCCCCTTCTACCGTGTATCAACGGCACGTGACAGGGAAAGCGGCGGTACCGGTCTGGGTCTTGCCATTACTGACAGTGCCATGCGTCAACACAGTGGGGAGGCCTCGGCCAGTCTGAATGAAACCGGTGGGCTGACGATCACTCTGACGTTCCGCCTGAGCGAGAAAAAAGGCAGCTGAATGTCGCCTAGTACTTTCTTCCATCTGAAAGTTAAGACAGGGGGAACAACCCGAGAGCAGTCGCAAAGGTAGCCGGCTGTTGACAGATGAAAACAAAATATCTGCGATAAACATCTCAAAAAAAAGACATTTTGCTAACCTTTGTATAAGTGCGTTTGCGGTGCGCGGGTGCACACGCAGCGAGGTTGATCACGCAGTTTTCAACGAGGTCATAGTATGTCATCCAAAAAAATGACGATTAAACAACGGCTAACGCTCTTTGTTGCCGTCGTTGTCTCCCTTCAGGTCGTGGTGGCGGCCTTCGTTTTCTTTAAGCTGTCGTCAACGGAAAACCACATCAAAGGTGTCGCCGAGCGCGACATCCCTGCGATCACTGCCCTTGCGCAGTCGGTGGAATATCAGTTGCAGCAGCGGATTGCTTACAACCGCGCATTCCGCTTTGCGATTGAAGCGCAGGCAGATCCCAAGTACACCGGCCGTTACGAAGCGCAAAAATCCGAATTCCTCTCGACCGGTGAGAAAGTGGGGCAGCAATTTCAGAACATAGAGCAGTTCTTGTCTGCCGCGGCTCTGAAAGGTTCGCCGGAAGAGCAGCAGATGTTCAAGCAGACCAATACAAAGCTGGGTGAGTTGGCACAGCGCCACAACCAATGGGAGGCGAAAGTGCAGGAAGCGTTTGTTGCCTTGAATGCAGGAAACATTGCGCAGGCTGAGGCGATAGACGAAACCATTGGTGAAGAAGGACAGTCATTAAGCCTTTATGCAGATCAGCTGCTGAGGGACATTGAGGTTTTTACTGAAGAGGCCGTCCACAGCATTGAAGCGCAGGCGGTGTTGCTTGAAGTCATCGTGGTTGCAGCTGCCTTTGTGGCTGCGCTGGTATCGATTGTCATCTCACGCATCATCCTCGCGCGCATCTACGACGGTCTCAACAAAGTGTCCGATGCGTTACATGTTCAGGCGGAAGGTGACTTTAGCCATGTCACCGTGATAGATGAGCCCGGGATCATCGGTGAATTGCAGAAAAACCTGGAAGGGACGCGACAGAGTACCAACAAGATGATCGCCAAAGTCGCGCAGGATGTGTCTGCCGCTATAGCTGTTCTTGAGCAGGCGGCCGATGCAGTGAAATTCAACAGCGACGCGCAAAGCGGTGAAATTATGCAGGTCGCGACGGCGGTCAACGAAATGTCGGCAACCGCGCAAGAGATTGCCAGTAATGCTTCGCAAACCCAGCAGGCAACGGAAGAAGCATCCGGTAAATCGTCAGAATGTCAGCGGGTGAACAGCGAAGCTGTCAGCCAGACCCAGCGTCTGATAGAGAGCCTGACCCTAAGCAGCGCCGCATTGACTGAGCTGGAGAAAAACAGTGCCAATATCACCTCGGTGCTGGATGTGATCAAAGGCATAGCCGAGCAAACCAATTTGCTGGCGCTCAATGCCGCCATTGAAGCCGCGCGAGCGGGTGAGCAGGGACGTGGCTTTGCAGTGGTGGCTGATGAAGTCCGTAGTCTGGCGCAGCGCACCCATGACTCCACCTCGGAAATTGAAACCATGATCACGCAGCTGACCGGTGTGACCAAAGAAGCGGTGGATACCATGCAGAAAAGCTGTGAGATGGGGGACAGGACAATTTCCTTGTCCCAACAATCTGCGGACTATCTGAACCAGGCCAGCCAGGCGACATCCGTTGTTACCGACATGAACTTGCTGGTGGCGAGTGCTGCGGAAGAGCAAAGCGGTGTGGTGGAAGAAATTAATATCAATGTTAACAAGATCAGCGAGATGGCAGAAGAAAGTGCCTCTCAGGTCGACAGCCTGTTGGCGGCAACCCACCGTCTGACCGATATCGCTCAAAACCTGCGGCAATCGGTGGGCTTGGCAGCCTGATAGCAAAAGAGCAGGAAAATCCTGCTCTTTCTTTTTATATCCCGCCTTCAAATCCCATCTGACGCCAGGCTTCATAGCAAATCACGGCTACCGAGTTGGCAATGTTCAGGCTGCGGCTGGCCGGCATCATAGGTACGCGGATGCGGTGATCCGGTGCAAAGGCATCACGCACAGAATCCGGCAGACCACAGCTTTCTGAACCGAACAGGAATACGTCATCGGCCTGATAGCTCACATCCGAGTGCGGGCGGCTGCCTTTGGTGGTGCAGGCAAAAATGCGGCGGTTGCCCATGGCTTCCAGAAACGTCGCGTAGTCCGGATAGCGGGTCACATTGGCAAGATCGTGATAATCCAGCCCGGCGCGGCGCAGTTTCTTCTCTTCAAAATCAAAACCGAGTGGTTCAATCAGGTGCAACTGGCAGCCGGTGTTGGCCGCAAGACGGATAATGTTGCCGGTGTTCGGCGCGATCTGGGGTTCGTGCAGTGCAATGTGAAACATGGTGCGAATTCGCCGTTGCTGGAAAAAGCGCAGTATAGCGAGCGGTGGGACAGGGATAAAGAAACAAAAAAGGAGAAGCCTAGGCTTCTCCTTCTCAGTGTCAGCGAGCGTTAAATTACGCTTTTGCTGCCGCTGCTGCTTTCGCGATGGCTGCGAAGCTAACTGCGTCCAGCGCTGCGCCACCAACCAGTGCACCGTCGATGTCTGGCTGTGCGAAGTATGCTTCTGCGTTTTCTGGCTTAACAGAACCGCCGTATTGAATAACAACGTTCTTCGCCACTTCTTCGCTTTTCGCTGCGATGTGTGCGCGGATTTCTGCATGGATGCGTTGTGCATCTTCTGCAGTTGCTGCTTTACCGGTACCGATTGCCCAGATTGGTTCGTACGCGATAACTGCGCCGTTCAGTGCTTCAACGCCTTGGGTGTTGATCACTGCGTCGATTTGACGTGCACATACTGCAACGGTTTCGCCCGCTTCGTTTTGCGCTTCAGATTCACCGATGCACAGAACTGGTACCAGGCCGTGCTCTTTCAGGAATGCAAATTTCTTCGCAACGAACTCATCTGACTCTTCGTGGTACTGACGACGCTCAGAGTGACCGATGATGATGTGGGTCGCACCGAAGTCTTTCAGCATTTCTGGAGAAATGTCACCGGTGAACGCGCCGCTTGCGTTAACGTCTACGTTTTGAGAGCCCAGCAGGATTTTGCTTTCCGCTTTGCCCAGCAGTTGCTCTGCCAGATCCAGGTACATCACTGGTGGTGCGATAGCAACGTCAACACCTTCAACGCCAGCAAGTTGTGCGTCCAGACCTTTGATCAGATCTGCTACCATGGCTTTACTGCCGTTCAGTTTCCAGTTACCCATTACCAATGGACGGCGCATAGGAATTCCTCCGTAATCCAATTATCGAAATTCAGTTTCGGCAACGATAACAGCGCGGCTGTCAGCGTTCCCTGTTCAAAATCATAAATGCCATCGTTTGTACTCGTTTTACGGTCAAATGTGAACCTTTGAGTAACAAAATTTCGTTATAAATTTTCGCTTCGGTACCTGACGCGAAACGTCGATGGGGTGTGATCGGGTGAGAATATTCACTGTCTCAGTAACCATCGTCTGAAATGCTGGGGTAAAGTGGCTCATTATCGTAACAAGGAGTCAGTTATGCCCCATATTGTGATGGAATACAGCGACCCGGTCACCGAGCGGGTGAACGTGGGTCAGCTATTGGAGGATTTACACCAGACAGCAGTCGGTAGTGGTATTTTTGATGCCTCGGACGTGAAATCCCGCGCCTATGCCTGCCATGACTGGCTGGTGGGAGAGCGGGAAGATGAGGTCAATTTTATCCATGTCACCCTGTGGCTGTTGGATGGCCGTGACGAAAGCCAGAAACACAACCTGAGCCATGCGTTGCTTGATGTTTTGCAACAGCATGCCCCGGAGCTGGCGAGCCTGAGTGTGGATGTCCGAGACATGGACAGGCGCTGGTACGCCAAGGTAAAACGCTAGTCGCGGCTAACCGCTGTTGGCGTGGAAGAAAGAGGGCGGCGGTGGTAAACCACCGCTCAAAAGTGTGGGTTAGCCTTCCACGGCCATATTTTGGGTTTCGCGGGGACGGAATGCCGTCACGGTCGCGGTGCGCTCTGTCAACGCCGCCGGGTTGTTCAGGGCAGTCGAGAAACGGTCAAACTGACGCATCAACTCTTTCATCAGCAGCGCATTAACGTGGTTAGGATTCTTCCCCGTGGCAATGACGCGGTTGATGTGAGTCATCTGAGCGCGCAGTTTCGGCTGCATCTGCTCACTGGCACTTTCAATCACTTCTTCGCTCAGCTTGATACGCAGTGCTTCCAAGGCCTGTGGATCCTTTTCCGCCAACGCTTTTAATTCGTCAAATGAAGGCAACGTTTTCATGGCAAATACTCCTGTGGTTGCGCATGGATTGCCTTTGACTATACGGTGGAAAAATGAGCACACAATCACGCTTTTGACTCATAAATGAGACGATAACTGTTGACTGGCAGGGTGTGTTTTTTCTTTGATACAGATAATTATCTGATTGAAACCAAAAAACATGGCGTACGGTTAATTGCGGTCTCAATATTAAGAAAAATGAAAATAGGGATTCACATTTCGCTGGAATGAAAAAAACGGAGCGAGGTGCTCCGTTTCAGGATTTGTAGACGCCCGGCTTACCAATACTGCTCGGTGGTAATGTGCCCCGGTTTCTTGCGCAGGTTTTTCTCAAGCCCTTTCTCCAGCAACAGCGCCCGCACGTCTTTCACCATCTGTGGGTTGCCACACAGCATGACCTGACTTTTTTCCGGCGTCAGTTTCAGCCCCACCGCACGCTCCAGCAAACCATCTTCCAGTGCATGGGTGATGCGGCCAGACAATGCGCCAATGGTCGGCTCCCGGCTGACAAAGGGCTGGACGATGATTTGGTCGCTGCGTTTTTGCTGCAGTTCATTGATTTCTGCCTGATAGCTGAGATCGGCGGAAAAGCGCACCGCGTGCACCAGCACGACTTTGCGGAAACGCTGCCAAACGGCTTCTTCACGCAGTATAGACAGGTAAGGGCCAATAGCAGTGCCGGTGGAAAGCAGCCAAAGGTGCTCGCTTTGTGGCACTTCGTCCAAGGTAAAAAAGCCGCTGGATTCTTTGGTGATCAGGACTGAATCGCCACCTTCCAACGCATGGAGCCGGGGGGACAACAACCCGTCCTGAACCCGGGTGGCATAAATTTCGAGGTGCTTGGCACCGGGAGGATTCACGAAAGAGTAGGCGCGCTGGATGATTTTGCCGTCAATCTCCACTCCGAGTTTAGTGAACTGGCCAGCGGTAAAGGGATCAACATCAGCGTGGAGAATGAGGCTGAACAAATCTTTGTTCCAGCGACGATTTTCAATGACTTCCGCTTTGATCCAGTTGGCCATATGTCCTCCTCAGAACAGTGGTGAATTACCTGCTACTCTCTCGCACGTACTTTGTAGGTACAGCGGCGCTGCCCTTGAATAATGTGTTCTTCACGTGTGACCGAATATTCATTACCCAGTACCGTGGTGAATATCTGCTTTTCAGAATTGCACAGTGATGGACAGCGCTTGGCGGCCTGACAAATCGGACAGTGGTTTTCAATCAGCAGGAAGCCATCATCGGTTTCCTGCAACTCCGCCATGTAGCCTTCTTTCTCTCTAAGATACGCCAAGGTTTCAAGTTTGGCCTTTAAATTATGGCAATCTTTGAGCATGTCGCGGTAATGCTGCAAGGTTTTTTCCTGGCGTTGCTGGATGACTTTTTCCAGCCCTTCGTCGCCAAACAGGGTTTGCACTGAATCAATCACTGACACGGCCAAATCGCCATGGCTGTCGGCAAAACGGCGGTGTCCTTCGGCAGTCAGTGACCAGTGACGGGTCGGACGGCCGACTTTGACGCGAATATCACTGAAGTCCACCAGTCCATCATCTTCCATGGCCTGCAAGTGTTGGCGGATCCCCATGGTCGTCATGCCCATTTCATCAGCCAACTGGCGAGCGGATACCGCACCTTCTCGCTTAATTCTTTGCAGGATTTTATCGACGGTTTTCATCGCGCTGTTGTCACTCCCTCTCTTTGGCTACCCGCCGTAATTGATTAAAACCGGCGTGTTTTCACTTCATTATGAGGGCGGGGTGGTAAATAAAGCAATGTCTTTACTTATTTATTTCGGTGTAAATATTCCGCTCATGCGGTGAAAATTACGCCGGATTCCATGCGTCACGCTGCATGTTGCTGTCATTAAAGTGAGAAGTAATGTTGCAACTTTAAAACTGGGTGATAAATGCAATCAGATCGCATAATGCGTTCCCCCTGATAAATATTCCCTGACTAGACTCTTTTCAGATCACACAGACAACGGGTCTGTCATAAGGAAAATCGCCGCACCCGCCGGGAGGATGCATGTCGAATAAAAAACCATTCCCTTTTCGCAATGTTGCCATTTTTGCTGCCGTATTGGCGGTGTTGGTGATTGCGGCTTTCTTCTACGTCCGTCACCAGGATCAATACCCAAGTACCGATGACGCTTATGTTCACGGCAATATTCTTTATGTCGCGCCACAGATCAGCGGCCAACTGACAGAAGTCAACGTGGTGGATTTCCAGCACGTGGATAAGGGCACTGTGATTGCCCGGATTAATGCGGCGCCGTATGAGGCGAGAATGCAGCAGGCAAAAGCAGCCTATGAAAACGCTTTGGCGGAAAACAAAGCCACGGGCGATGCGATTGTTGAAGCCAGCGCGCAAATCCAGTCTGCCTCGGCACAGCTTCTGGATACGCAGGAAAAATACACCCGTAACATGGCGCTGGTGGCGAAAGGTCTATTGCCGGCACAAACCGGTACGGATTTAAAAGCCGAGCTCGCTTCGGCACAGAACAATGTGAATGCCGCGCGGGCGCGCATGGCGCAATTGATCAGCCAGCAAGGCGCCATCGGCAGCCAGGCACCGGCCGTGAAACAGGCTGCCGCTGCGTTGTCTGAAGCCGCTATTAACCTTTCTTATACCAACATTGTGGCACCGACGTCTGGCACCCTCGGGGATGTGAATGTGCGCCCCGGCAGTGTGGTTTCTCCCGGCCTTTCCATGATGCCGCTGATTGAGGACAACTCTTTCTGGGTTGAGGCGAATTACAAGGAAGATGCGCTTGGCTATATCACGCCCGAAATGACGGCCAACATTGTTCTGGATATGTATCCGGACACGACCTACTCCGGCGTGGTGCAGGCGATCTCCCCGGCCAGTGGTTCGTCGTTTTCCCTGCTGCCGCCGGAAAATGCCACCGGTAACTGGGTGAAAGTGCCGCAGCGCTTCCCGGTCAGACTGAAAATCAATCCAGCGGACGCTGCCCACCCTTTGCGTGTGGGTGCTAGTGCGACAGTGACTATCGATACCCTGAGCAAGGTTAAAGCCGATGACAGCCAGTAAGGCCGCCGATGCACCACTGGCGATGGAGCCCGGCTCTGCGCGCCTGATGGTCACGCTGGCGGTGATGCTCTCCGCCATCATGGTGCTGCTGGATATGACCATCGCCAATGTCTCTTTGCCGCACATGATGGGGGCACTGGGCGTCACCTCCGAGCAAGTGACCTGGGTGCTGACCTCGTATTCCATGGCCGAAGCGATTTGTATTCCGCTGGCGAGTTATCTCAGCCTGAAATTCGGTGTGCGACGCTTGCTGCTGGTGTCAGTCGCGGGCTTTATTACCACTTCTGCACTGTGTGGTCAGGCCGATACGCTGACCGAAATGGTGACCTTCCGCATCATGCAGGGGGCGTTCGGTGCTTCGGTGATCCCGCTTTCCCAGTCGATCATGGTACAGATATACCCGAAGGAAGAGCGCGGTAAAGCCATGGCGCTCTTCTCTGTCGGGGTGCTGCTTGGCCCCATTCTTGGCCCGACCGTGGGTGGCCTTATTACCGAGAACATGGACTGGCGCTGGATATTCTATGTGAACGTCCCAGTGGGATTTTTGTGTCTGGCCCTGCTGTACTTTTTTGTCCACCTCGATGGTAAAGGCAAGGCGACCGTCGATTGGCCGCTGGTATTTGGCATGGCAATCGGGATTGGCCTGTTACAGATGGTGCTGGAGCGCGGGAACCAGGACGACTGGTTTGCTTCCAATACCATTTTGTTTGCGACGGTGATTTCCGCCATCGCCTGGGTCTTTTTCCTCACACGGTCGTTCCGTACCAAAGGCGATATTGCGCCGATGTGGCTGCTGAAAGACCGAAACCTCGCGCTGTCGTGCATTGTGATGACCGGCTTTTCTATGGGCATGTTCGGTATTGTCCAGCTGCAGCCGATGATGCTGGAGCAGTTGCTGAATTATCCGGTGGAAATCACGGGCTTTATGATGGCGCCGCGCGGGCTGACGTCGGCCATCGTGCTGCTATCGCTGTCGCGGATTATTGACCGGCTCGACCCGCGCATGTTGATTGTGGCGGGGCTGATCCTTAACGGCATCGGTAGCTTCCTGATGATGCGCTATTCGCTGGATATCGACATGTTCTGGGTGCTGATGCCGAGTATCGTGCAGGGCGCTGGTATGGGGCTGGTGTTTGCACCCTTGAGCCAGCTGGCTTACGCCACACTGGCACCGAACCAGGCGGTGGGCGGGGCAGTGATTTTCAACCTGTGCCGTACACTGGGTGGTTCGTTCGGGATTTCCATCGTGAACACCTATTTCAGCCAAATCCAGCAAAAAGAGTGGAATGCACTGGGCGGTGGACTGACACCGGATAACCCATTGGTTCAGCAGTACGCCGCCACACAGGGCACCAGCGTGACCAATCCGGACTTTATCGCCAACCTGACATCCATGCTTCAGCAGCAATCAACCCTGCTGGCCTTCGTCTACACCTTTGGTTTTATTATGGTGTCCTATTTCGTGCTCATTCCGTTACTGGCACTGTTCAAGCGGGTGAAAAAAGGTGAGCCTCCGGCGGCAGACAAAGCCTGACACTGTTGGCTGGGCACAAAAAAGCACGCCATTGGGCGTGCTTTCTTTATTCGTTCATCCGGCAAAATTACAGGATGATAGCCTTTACCGCGTCATCTTTACGATCCAGGTAGTGGGTCGATTTGATACGGCGGATGGTGCGGCATTTACCACGGATCAACAGGGTTTCTGTGGTGGCGATGTTGCCCTTGCGGGTGATGCCTTCCAGCAGATCACCTTTGGTAATACCGGTGGCAGAGAAAATCACGTTGTCGCTGCTCGCCATGTCTTCCATGGTCAGGCGGACATTGGTTTCAATGCCCATCTCTTTGCAGCGCTCGATTTCGATTTCACCCAGACGGCGGTTTTCTTCGCTGTCTTCTTTCACTTCGTGACGCGGGATTAGGCGGCCATTCATGTCACCACCCAGCGCGCGGATCACGGCCGCAGACACCACACCTTCCGGTGCGCCGCCGATACCGACCATCACGTCCACTTCGCTGTCTGGCATACAGGTCAGGATAGAGGCAGCTACGTCGCCGTCAGGAATCGCGAAAACTTTTACGCCCATTTCCTGCATTTCACGGATAGTGTCATCGTGGCGTGGCTTTGCCAGCGTGGTGACGACCAGTTCATCCAGCGATTTACCCAGTGCTTTGGCAATGTTGATCAGGTTGTCACGCAGTGGCAGTTCGATGTTGATAACGCCTTTGGCTTCCGGACCGACAACCAGTTTTTCCATGTACATGTCCGGTGCTTTCAGGAAAGTGCCTTTTTCACCTGCAGCCAGCACAGCCAGAGCATTTGACTGGCCCATTGCGGTCATGCGGGTGCCTTCGATTGGATCAACCGCGATATCTACGGCATCACCACCCAGACCCACTTTCTCACCGATGTAGAGCATAGGGGCTTCATCGATTTCGCCTTCGCCGATAACAATTTCACCTTCAATGTCGGTCTTGTTCAGCAGAATACGCATTACTTCAACGGCGGCACCGTCTGCTGCATTTTTGTCACCGCGGCCCAGCCACTTGTAACCCGCCAGTGCAGCGCCTTCCGTGACGCGTGAAAAAGCCATCGCCAAATCGCGTTTCATCCGATCTCCAGAGAATTTTTTTAGTGAAAATGGGGTGTTACACGCCACCACGGCGGGTAACTGAAAACTCGGCGCGGATTCTAACACAAGCAAAAAGGAAACGTTTGCGTTTTTGGGCGGGTAGCTGACGTCGGTCAGATACCCGCTGGTTTATCAGTGCTGTACCCAGCCTTTGGCACACTCAATCGCGCGCTGCCAGCCACGGTGACGGCGTTCGCGTTTGCCGTCGTCATCACACGGGGTGAAGACGCGGTCTATCTGCGCTTTGTCTTTCAGTTCATCAATCGATGACCAGTAACCGACAGCCAGACCGGCGAGGTAGGCGGCGCCAAGGGCGGTGACTTCGGTAACCTGTGGACGCTGCACTTCGGTGTTGAGTACGTCAGACTGGAACTGCATCAGGAAGTTGTTGGCCACAGCGCCGCCGTCAACTTTGAGAAAGTCCAGCGTGATGCCGGAATCTGCTTCCATGGCGGTCAGCACATCAAGGGACTGGTAGGCAATGCTTTCCAGCGTGGCGCGGATGATGTGGTTGGCGTTCACGCCACGGGTAATACCTACGATGGTACCGCGGGCGTAAGGGTCCCAGTGTGGTGCGCCGAGGCCGGTGAAAGCCGGTACCACATACACGCCGTTGCTGCTGTCGACCTTGGTGGCGAAGTATTCGGAGTCCTTCGCATCGGTCAGCAGTTTCATTTCATCACGCAGCCACTGGATAGAGGCGCCGCCCATAAATACTGCGCCTTCCAGTGCATAGGCAACGTCGCCTTTGGGGCCGCAGGCGAGGGTAGTCAGAAGGCCATTGCGCGACGCGACCTTTTCCTTGCCAGTGTTCATCAGCAGGAAGCAGCCGGTGCCGTAGGTGTTTTTGGCCTGGCCTGCTTCCACACACATCTGGCCGAACAGGGCCGCCTGTTGATCCCCTGCGATCCCTGCGATCGGCACCCGGGTTCCGCCTTTACCCCCAAGGTTGGCCTTACCGTAGACTTCAGACGAGGCTTTCACTTCGGGCATCATGGACGCCGGAATGTTAAGCGCCTTGAGCAAGGTTTCATCCCATTCCAAGGTGTTGATGTTGAACAGCATGGTACGGCTGGCGTTGGTGTAGTCAGTGACATGGACGCGTCCCTGGGTCATTTTCCAGATAAGCCAGGTATCAATGGTGCCAAACAGCAGGTCGCCTTTTTCTGCCAGTTCATGCGCTCCCTCGACATGGTCGAGTATCCATTTGATTTTGGTGCCGGAAAAATAGGGGTCGACCACCAAGCCTGTAGTGTCGCGGATATAGTCTTCGTAGCCATCGTCTTTAAGCTGCTCGCAGATGGCGGCAGTACGGCGGCATTGCCAGACAATGGCGTTGTAAATCGGTTTGCCGGTGTGGCGGTTCCAGACCACTGTGGTTTCGCGTTGGTTGGTTATACCGATAGCGGCTACTTCGTCCGAACGGATACCGACTTTCCCCAGCGCCTCCACCAGTGTCGCCATCTGGGTGGCGTAAATTTCCAGCGGATCGTGTTCTACCCAGCCTGTGTGTGGGTATATCTGCGCAAATTCCCGTTGGGCAACCGTGACAATATTGGCGTCATGGTCAAGGACTACGGCGCGGGAGCTGGTGGTGCCCTGATCGAGTGCGACAATATATTTTGGCTCGGTGCTCATGGCGTCTCCTTGCAGTTTTCTTCTTAGCATAGCGTTGGTTGGTGGTGCCGGTAGCACCGGATGTTGGATCTTACTTTAAAGGGGAAACCTGTTTCGTGAAGACGCGAAAGCATAAAATGTGCGTTCGCTCATTAATTGAGCGTTTGATGAGCGTTTAAGGTTCAAAGTGATATGCAGCAGGGTGCGCTAAGGCACTTACATGGACAAAGTCAGTTGCATACGGGAAGGCAGAAAAGAAAAAGGCTGACACGCGATGGCGGTCAGCCCGGCCGATTCCGGCAAGTCTTGGTGTCAACCAAGAGAGATACGATCCTGATAACCCTATCATGACATGAGTGAATAGAAATTGAGTGATATCGCATTTTTAGTCATTTATTTGGCGTCAGGTGTCAAGCCCCGTCAAAACAAAGGGTTATTGATGCGAATAAATGCTGATTTTTTGCTCGTTTGTGTGAGAAATATTGATTCCAAAGGTGCGACCGGCGTCCTGCGCAGTTAGAATAGCCTTCTGGGACGCACAGGGTGCCAGAGCCTGCTACAGCAGGCCCAGCCTTACCGGGTAAGCCTTGGCGAATATTGCGCGTAGCGCTTGGATGTTGGAAAACATAGGTGGCCTTGATGTCATTGGAAATTTTAGAGCAGCTTGAAGCCAAAGTTCAGATGGCAGTAGATACCATTTCTCTGCTGCAGATGGAAATCGAAGAACTTAAAGAGAAAAACGAAACGCTGGGCCGTGAGTCGGACACCGTTCGTGAAAGCCGTGATGCGCTGGAGCAGGAAAATGCGCGTCTTAAAGCGGATCAGGAAGCGTGGCAACAACGCATCCGCAGTCTGCTTGGCAAGATTGAAGAAGTTGAATAACAAAAAACAGAGCCTTCAGGCTCTGTTTTTCTATCAGCGTTTTACTGTCACTCGATATCGATAGGTTCTTGCGACAGGATGACGCCTGTGGTGTCGGCGTAGAGATGATCTTCTGGAATAAAGGTGACGCCACCGAAATTCACCGGTACATCACTCTCTCCGATGCCGTGGCCATCTGCGCCAACCGGAATAGACGCTAGCGCCTGGATACCGATATCCAGCTCATCAATGGCATCCACGTCACGCACACAACCGTACACAACCAGACCTTCCCAATTATTCTCAGCCGCCAGTGACGCGATTTCTGCGTCCACCAGAGCACGGCGCAGTGAACCGCCGCCGTCAATCAGCATCACGCGACCTTCGCCGTCCTGCTCCGCCATCTGACGGATAAGGCCGTTGTCTTCAAAACACTTGATGGTAGTGATTTGGCCGCCAAACGAACTACGACCGCCATATGAGCTCATCATTGGCTCGAGAACATCAACCTGATCCAGGTACATGTCACACAGTTCAGAGGTATTGTATTCCATAGTCAGACTTCTCTTTTTGGCAGTAAGGGGCCGAAAGTTGGCAGGATCTGCAGTTGCGAGACGCTGCCTATTGCAAAAAAGTATACGACAAGCCGGGGCTTTGCAATGACTGACCACACAAATCCCCCGGGCGCCGGGTTTACTGTATTAGTTTATTAAGATGCCAGCCGCAAACAGGGCGTTGGTCAGCAGCGCCACTTTGACCATGTCTCCCATCATCGGACGCAGGGTTTCGCCATCCGCCGAGGTGAAAACCGCGATGCCATGCTTGATGGCCAGCGGCAGAGATAGCATAAATAGCCAGCCATATACGCCGCCCGGGTTGGTCAGAGTAAAGAGTGTCAGGCAAAGGTAGGCACTGCCAAGCAATACCAGATGATAAAAGCGTCCCCAGCGCGGGCCCATGCGCACCACCAGGGTGTGTTTGCCACAGGCGCGGTCGTTGTCGATATCACGAAGGTTGTTGATGTTGAGCACGCCAACGGCCAACAGGCCACAGGCCGTCGCTGGCAACCAGATGTCAGGGCTTATCATGCCGGTTTGCAGGTAGTAAGTTCCTGCCACACCCAGCCAGCCAAAAAAGATCAATACTGAAAGGTCACCGAGCCCTTTGTAGCCATAGGGTTTGTTGCCGACGGTGTAGCAAATAGCGGCAATGATGGCGAGGGCGCCGAGGCCAATAAAGCTCAGGATATCGGCGGCTTTGTCAAAAGCAGTCAAAACCAGTGCCGCACCGACGACGACAGTCAGTGCCACATTGAAAATCATGGCTTTTTTCATGGTATCGGGCGTGACCAGGCCTTGCTGGATAGCGCGCTTTGGGCCGAGACGGTTGTCGTTGTCCGTGCCTTTTACGGCATCGCCATAATCGTTGGCAAGGTTTGAAAGCACCTGCAACAGCAGGGCAGTGATCAACGCCAGCGCTGTCAGGGCAAAAGAGAAATGGGCAGACTTGGCCGCTACTGCGCTGCCGGAAAGAATGCAGGCCACAGCCAACGGCAGGGTTTTTGGACGCGCAGCGTCAAGCCAGGTTTTAAACGTGGAAGCAGACATAGCCTTGGCACTTAAAGTTGGAAGCAGGCGACATTATTGGTGTTTTTGCGATGCGGGGCAATGCCAAACCTGTATAGGGAGCATCCAGAAACGAGAAAGGGCAGCGATATGCTGCCCTTTTGATTTCAATAACCTGAACCGTTACAGAATAAAGCGGCTCAGATCTTCGTCGTCAACCAGCTCTTCAAGGTGACCACGCACGTAGGCGGCGTTAATCTCAAACGCATCGCCGTTACGCTCGCTGGCGTCGAAGGAAATTTCATCCATCAGACGTTCCATCACAGTGTGCAGACGGCGGGCACCGATGTTCTCTGTCTTCTCGTTCACACGCCACGCAGCGCTTGCAATCTCTTCGATACCGTCTTCGGTAAAGCTGAGGTTCACCTGCTCTGTGCCCATCAGTGCCATGTACTGCTCGGTCAGCGATGCATTTGGCTCGGTCAGGATGCGTTTGAAGTCTGAAGACGACAGTGCTTCCAGCTCAACGCGGATTGGCAGACGGCCCTGAAGCTCAGGGATCAGATCAGATGGTGCTGCCACCTGGAACGCACCGGAAGCAATAAACAGGATGTGGTCAGTTTTCACCATACCGTGTTTGGTTGACACTGTGCTGCCTTCAATCAGTGGCAGCAGGTCGCGCTGAACGCCTTCACGGGAAACGTCTGGGCCTGAACTTTCGCCGCGCTTACAGATCTTGTCGATCTCATCGATAAACACGATACCGTTGTTTTCTACCGCGAAGATGGCTTGTTCTTTCAGCTCTTCCTGATTCACCAGCTTAGCCGCTTCTTCTTCGGTGGCTGCTTTCAGGGCTTCTTTCAGCTTCATCTTGCGTTTTTTCGAGGTGTTACCACCACCCAGGTTCTGGAACATGCTTTGCAGCTGGCTGGTCATCTCTTCCATGCCAGGAGGCGCCATGATTTCCATGCTCATCTGGGGTGCAGCTACATCGATTTCGATTTCTTTGTCGTCCAGCTGACCTTCACGGATTTTCTTACGGAAGCTCTGGCGGGTCGCTGAGTCTGCTTTTGGCTCTTCGTTCTGGCCCCAGGCATCACGCGGTGGTGGCAGCAGCACATCCAGGATGCGCTCTTCCGCCAGCTCTTCTGCGCGGAATTTCACTTTTTCCATCGCCTGCTGGTGGGTCATTTTGATCGCCACGTCGGTCAGGTCGCGGATGATGCTTTCCACTTCTTTACCGACATAGCCCACTTCTGTGAATTTGGTCGCTTCTACCTTGATGAAAGGTGCGTTCGCCAGTTTTGCCAGACGGCGGGCGATTTCGGTTTTACCCACACCGGTAGGGCCGATCATCAGGATGTTTTTCGGGGTTACTTCCGCGCGCAGATCTTCATTTAGCTGCATGCGGCGCCAGCGGTTACGCAGGGCAATCGCCACCGCGCGCTTGGCTTTGTGTTGGCCGATAATGTGTTTGTCCAGCTCAGAGACAATTTCGCGTGGGGTCATTTCAGACATACTGTGAATCCTGCTTAGTAATCTAATTCTTCGATGGTGTGGAACTGGTTGGTGAACACACAAATGTTGCCAGCGATAGTCAGCGATTTTTCCGCAATCTCGCGTGCATCCAGTTCGGTGTTTTCCAGCAGTGCGGTTGCCGCTGCCTGGGCAAAGTTACCGCCTGAGCCAATGGCAATCAGGTCATGCTCAGGCTGAACCACATCACCGTTACCCGTGATGATAAGAGATGCCGTTTCATCCGCGACTGCCAGCAGGGCTTCCAGTCGGCGCAACGCGCGGTCTGTACGCCAGTCTTTCGCCAGCTCTACTGCCGCTTTGGTCAGGTGACCCTGGTGCATTTCCAGCTTGCGCTCAAAGCGTTCAAACAGGGTGAAGGCGTCAGCGGTACCACCGGCAAAACCTGCCAGTACCTTGTTGTTGTATAGGCGGCGGACTTTGCGGGCATTGCCTTTCATGACGGTATTACCCAGTGACACCTGGCCATCACCGGCGATCACTACTTTGCCGTTGCGGCGAACAGAAACGATAGTTGTCACGGAAGAACCTCTTTCTTTGCGATCTGGCGTTTTGCCAGAGTTGGGCTGTTACTCACAAAGGTGGGGGTAGGGAAAAGGAAAATCAAGGGCAATCCGCGGCAGAAAAGCGAGATCACCCTTCAAGTGGTTGGTTTGTTATCAGTTCCAGTACCAAATGGCGCATGGCTCGATGCCAGAGCGTTGCAACAGGTTACGGTCACGCTCTGCTTCGCGCTTCATGGTGTAAGGACCAAGCACGACACGGTACCAAATCCCTTTTTCACCCTGGCTGGTTTTGATATGACTTTCCAGTCCCTGGAATGCAATCATGGCCTTGCGTTCATCAGCCTGGCTTGCGCTGCGGTAAGCGCCGCATTGCATCAGGTAAGGGCGGCTGGAGACTTCCGGTGCGTTGGCTTCCACCACCACTTCCTTGTTTTCCAGCTCTTCAATGTAGGTCCACTTCTCTTCCGGTTTCGGCGGAATGTCTTTCTCGGCTTTTTTCACCGGCTTGGAAACAGGTTTCGCTGGCGCGACCACTTTTTCTTCCGCAGGGGGTTCACTGGTCGCCAGATAATAGAGGCCATAACCAAAGCCTGCGACCAAAGCGAGGGCGATCAGCGTCCATTTGAGGGGAAAGGCCGATTTTGGAGGCTGCTTTTTGGTATTGCGGGCGGGTTTACGTGGTGCTTTGCCGCGTTTGACGTAATCTCGGGTTGCCACTGAATTGAATGTCTTTTTCTGCTCAATAAAGCGTATATGGTACTGGCTTGCGCTTGCGCATGCCAGTACCTCTCAGTGCCGATTAGCGTGACGGTGGTGCCACACTTTCGCGGATGACCAGTTGGGCATCCAACAGGCGTGAACCTGCTTGCACATCATTGCCTTTCAGGATCTTCAACAACATTTGCATTGCCTGACGCCCGATGTCATAGCGTGGCTGCGACACCGTCGTCAGCGCCGGATCGCAGTATTCAGCGAACTGAATGTCATCAAAACCGACGATTGAAATGTCATGCGGTACTCGGAAGCCCAGGCGTTTTGCCTGTTGCATCGCACCAATCGCCATCACATCAGAGTGACAGAACACCGCGGTTGGCGGGGTTGGTAGCGACAACAAGCTGGTCATGGCGCGGGCACCACCGGCGAAGGTGAAGTCTGCAGTGACGGTATACGCGGGGTTGATGGTGACACCCCCACGGCGAAGCGCCTGCTGGTATCCCTGTGTACGGAACTGGGTCAGCGCCGCATCCGGCTCACCGGTGATCTGCGCAATCTGCTTGTGACCGACCTGGGTCAGGTAGTTCACGGCTTCAAATGCTGCGGTTAGGTTGTCGATATGCACGGTTGGCAGTTCGAGTTCCGGCGCATATTCGCACGCCATCACCAGCGGTGGCAGGTTCTTTTGTTCCGGTTTGCTGACGTCGAATGGAAGATCGGTACCTAAAAGAAGCATGCCGTCAGCTTGTTTGGTAAACACCAAATTCACGAAAGAACTTTCGCGGCTTTCCTGTTGTCCGCTGTCGCCCAGCAGCACCAGATAGCCATTTTCCATCGCCGCTTCTTCGATGCCGCGGATGATTTCGGTAAAGTAGGGATCGCAGATGTCCGGGACGATTGCCACGATGGTCTTTGATTCGTTACGGCGCAGGTTACGGGCCAGGGAGTTAGGGCTATAGCCTGCTTCCATTACGGCCTGTTCTACTTTCTTGCGGGTCGACGCTGAGACTTTTTCCGGGTTCATCAGCGCACGGGATACCGTCGCCGTGGAGACGCCGGCGAGATGGGCAACATCCTTCATTGTCGCCATAGTGTTAATCCTCTTGCTCGTTATTTAATGGCAATGCTTCCCAGACGGGACCTACAGCAGTGAGACATTTCTTGTCCAGTTGCCATATCTTAATCTGATGACGATGTATTAAACATGGTCATGTTAACAGTAATTGCAAGAATACTGTGATCTCAGTCGGCTTAACTGAATGAAATTTGCTCAGCTCATGTCCTGGGGTTCGATATCGACGGACCAGCGCACTTTTTTTGCCAGTGGAAGCTGGCGGATGGAGGGCAAAGCAACTGACAATCTCTGTTGCAAAATCCGTCGGTTAGGTGCCTGGAAGATCAACTGCCAGCGATACCGCCCGGCACGACGGTGCAGCGGTGCCGGTGCCGGTCCCATCACTGCGCAATCTTCATCATGGATGGGGAATGCCTCCAGTGCCGTTCGCGCCTGATGGAGGAACTGTTCTACTTCGTGGCTCTGGTGCGCTTCAGCCCGTAGCAGGGCAAAGTAGCTGTAAGGCGGCAGGTGAGCCTGCTGGCGCTCTTTCAGTGCATCGGCGGCAAAGGTGTCATAGCCTTTTCGGATCAGTGACTGCAGCAGGGCATGCTCCGGATGATGGGTTTGCAGCAATACGTACCCGGGTTTGCTGGCGCGTCCTGCACGTCCGGCGACTTGGATAAAGAGCTGCGCCAGGCGCTCCGGGGCGCGGAAGTCATTACTGAACAGCGCGCTGTCGACATCCACCAAGGCCACCAGGGTGACATCCGGGAAATGGTGGCCTTTGGCCAGCATCTGGGTGCCAATCAGTATCTGGTATTCCTTGTTGTGGATGGCATTGAGGTAAGCCTCAAGCGACCCTTTACGCCGCGTGTTGTCACGGTCGATACGGATAGTCTTGTATTCCGGAAACAGGGTGGAGAGCTGCGCTTCCAGTTGCTCGGTTCCGACGCCTACGCTGATGAGCTGGGTCGAGCCACAGCTTTCGCATTGGTGCGGAATAGGGCGTTGCGAACCGCAGTGGTGGCAACGCAATTCGTTGCTGCTCTGGTGCAGGGTATAGTAAGCATCGCAGCGTTTGCATTCGGCCAGCCAGCCACATTCATGACACATCAGCGCCGGTGAATAACCACGGCGATTCAGAAACAGCATCACCTGATTGCCCTGCGACAGGTGTTTGCGCATCTCAGCGATCAGCGGCGCTGAAAGCCCAGCCTCCAGATACAGCCCGCGGATATCCAATACGCCATTTTGGGTTTTCACTGCGTTGCCGGCACGGACCGAGAGCGTCAGGTGGTGGTACTTCCCGGTTTTGGCGTTGTGCAGGCTTTCAAGGCAGGGTGTCGCTGAGCCCAGCACTACGGGGATATTTTCTTCGTGCCCGCGCATCACTGCCAGATCGCGGGCGTGATAACGGAAGCTGTCCTGCTGTTTATAGGAGGCGTCGTGCTCTTCATCGACGATGATGATGCCAAGGGACTTGCAGGGCGAGAACAATGCCGAGCGGGTACCGATAATGATTGCCGCTTCGTTGTCGCGCGCAGCCAGCCAGGCATTTAGACGCTCGGTCTCATTCAATGCGGAATGCAGTACCACGACAGGCACATTAAAACGGCGCTTGAAGCGGTTGATGGTCTGTGGCGTCAGGCCGATTTCCGGTACCAGGATAAGCGCCTGCTGACCCCGCTTTAATACCGGTTCCAACAGGTTCAGGTACACTTCCGTTTTCCCTGAGCCCGTCACCCCTTCAATCAGGTAGCAGGCAAATTCCGGGTTGGCGTTGATGGTGGCTACCGACATAGCCTGTTCGTGGTTAAGCTTCGGTTTTTCCTCGACCACCGCATAGCCCTGCTGCCAGGGCTTCGCCGCTTTCTCTTCAACCGCTTCAATCCAGCCCTTTTCTTCCACGGTTTTTAATACGGTGCTGTTAAGCTCTTCTTCCAGCAGGGCACTGTGGCTCATTGCGCCGTGGCGTAATAAAGAGAGTACCCGTGCCTGCTTGGGCGCGCGGGTAAGGGCGGCGAGCGGTTGCGTTTTGCCGGACTCGGTTAGTTGCCAGCATTTTTCCCGTTCACGGTGTGCAGGCTTGCCTTTGCGAAGGGCTCCCGGCATCACAGTGGCCAGTGCATCACCGAGTGGATACTGATAGTAGCGGCTGGCCCAGTTGAGCACCTTATATAAAGGAGGCGTCCAAAGGGGAGCTGTGTCCAACACAGCATTGATAGGCTTGAGTTGCTCTAGGGGAAACTCTGAGGTGTTACCCAGACCTGAGACAATGCCCACTTTATATTGCTTACCAAAAGGCACACGCACCCGCCCGCCTACCACCGGCATGTCATGGGCAACAAGGTAGTCGAAGGTTTTGTGCAGCGGCACGGGCAGCGCGACGTGGGCAATGGTTGGCGTCATGGGTATTTTCAGGGTAACCGTTGAGTAGTTTGGCTGGCCACAGTGTACCTAGGGCAGGGCAAAGCGGAAAGGCGAGGTTGAATTTTCTTTGCAGGCAGACGGTTAGATAACGGCGAAAAAGAATTGAACAAAAAAGTTGCGATCACAGGTCTCCTTGATTAGAATTTCGCGCCTTACAAATGTTTGTTAACCACGTGTGGTGCCCGATAGCCTCGGGAGAGCGACACGGCCTTTAAATTGAGGTTATCCCTATGAAAGCTGGTATCCATCCAGAATACAAAGCAGTAACTGCTAAGTGCTCTTGCGGCAACACTTTTGAATTCAACACTACTCTGGGTCGCGACATCAACCTGGACGTATGTGACAAATGCCACCCATTCTACACCGGTACTCAGCGTGTAGTTGACACTGGCGGCCGTGTTGATCGCTTCACTAAACGTTTCGGCGTTCTTAGCAGCAAGTAATTGCGGTTTTATGAAAAAAGGGTGCGAAAGCACCCTTTTTTTGTTGCCTGATACAGCTTGTAAGACCTTTTACAACCTCAGTATAGGTAGACTATTACAGTTTATCCAAGTGAATAGCTGGTTCTGCTATTCACGCTGCGTTACCATTTTGTAGTCTTTGTTTCGCCAGTGTTGACTCCATTGCGTCATACTGAATTGCTACACTCGTTAAGACAGGGTGGAAAGCCAAATAGGGAAGCAATGCAGGCTATGCCCTGAGCAAAGACTATCTGCATGAAGATGCCGTTTGAGCATCCACGTGGGAATGCGCAATGCCGTACCTTGTTGATTGTTTTTACCTCTGCTTGCGGGGCAATCAAACACAAGGGTATTCAGCCAATAACAATTACAGTCAGGAACATATTCATGTCTGAAGACAAACGCCAACAGGCGCTGGACTATCATGCGTATCCAGTACCGGGCAAAATCTCTGTAGAACTTACCAAACCGGCAGACACCGTTGAAGATTTGGCATTGGCTTACAGCCCGGGCGTGGCTGAGCCGGTGCGTGAGATCGCGCAGGACGCTGACAATGTTTATAAATACACTGCAAAAGGCAACATGGTTGCAGTGATCTCGAACGGTACCGCAATCCTGGGTCTGGGTAACCTTGGCCCGCTGGCGTCCAAGCCGGTAATGGAAGGTAAGGCGCTGCTGTTCAAACGCTTCGCAGGTCTCGATTCTATCGACATCGAAGTGAAACACCGCACCATCGAAGAGTTTGTTGATACGGTTGCCAACATTTCTGACACCTTTGGTGGTATCAACCTTGAAGACATCAAAGCGCCTGACTGTTTTGAAATTGAAAAACAGCTGATTGAGCGCTGTCATGTACCTGTTTTCCACGATGATCAGCACGGCACGGCGATCGTTACGGCGGCAGGTATGCTGAACGCACTGGAGCTTCAGGGCAAAGATATCAACGAAGCCGTGATCGTATGTCTGGGTGCAGGCGCTGCGGCTGTGGCGTGTATGGAGCTGCTGATCAAGTGTGGTGCACAGCGTGAGAAGATCTACATGCTGGACCGTAAAGGTGTTATCCACACCCGTCGTGACGACATTAACGAATACAAGCAACTGTTCGCCAACAACACCGATAAGCGTACGCTGGAAGATGTGATTGAAGGTGCGGATATTTTCCTGGGTGTGTCTGGCCCGGATCTGCTGCCGCCTGACGCGCTGAAGCTGATGGCTGACAAGCCTATCGTGTTTGCGTGTTCAAACCCGGATCCGGAAATCAAACCGGAACTGGCTCACGCGGTGCGCGATGATCTGATCATGGGTACCGGCCGTTCGGATTACCCGAACCAGGTGAACAACGTGCTGTGTTTCCCATTCATTTTCCGTGGTGCACTGGACGTACGTGCAAGCCGCATCAACGATGAAATGAAACTGGCAGCGGTAGAAGCTATCCGTGCGCTGGCGAAAGAGCCTGTGCCTGCATCAGTACTGGCGGCGGCGCGCGTTGACAAGCTGGAATTCGGTCGAGAATACATCATTCCAAAACCGATGGACCCACGCCTGCTGCCACGTGTAGCTAAAGCGGTTGCGGTCGCTGCGGTGGAGTCGGGCGTTGCGCGCATCGAGATGCCAGAAAATTATATGGCTGACAACGAAGCGTAATTCGCCGCGTTTCTTCAAGCACAAAAAAACCAGCCAATTGGCTGGTTTTTTGTTGGTATTCTGTCTCGGCGCTAACGAAATCAATACTCTTCTTCGTTAAACTCAATGCCGAGTTCTTTCATAATCCGCTTCACTTCAGCAGGGACACTGTCGGCTTTGTCTTTACGGATATCATCATCCGTTGGCAGGGGCTGACCGGTGTAAGCGTGTAAAAAAGCTTCGCACAGCAGTTCACTGTTGGTGGCATGGCGCAGATTGTTCACCTGACGGCGGGTACGCTCATCAGTCAGGATTTTCAGCACTTTCAGCGGGATAGAAACGGTGATCTTCTTGACCTGCTCTTTCTTTTTACCGTGCTCGGCGTAAGGGTTAATATATTCGCCATTCCAGTCTGCCATTGTTCACCTTCTTAGCAGTATAGGGTCTAAATCGCTGCCAACGCCGGAGACAACGCGCCCAGGTTGGATGAAAACCAAATTCTAGCGATGTTAACCGCTATATGTAAAGACATATAGACGTCTAGAGGGATTGACGTCTTGGTCTTGAGTGGTTAAGGTTGAACAAATTGTCATCAGAGCGCGCTCAATAAAACGCCGCGCCATACGATCAAATTCAGACAGGGAAGCACACCATGAGCGACAAGAAGTCCGCGACCATCGCCGTCCGTACCGGCATCACCACTGATTCACAGCATCACGCCGTTGTGCCTCCACTTTACCTTTCCACCAACTACGAGTTCCCAGAATTTGGGGCGGTGCCGAAATACGATTATGCCCGCGGCGGCAACCCAACCAGGGCGTTGCTTGAAAGCGCACTGGCGGATCTGGAAAACGGCGCAGGCGCTGTCGTTACCAACTGTGGCATGTCTGCTATCAACCTTTTACTCGCGCTATTGTCTCCTGACGACCTGATCGTGGCGCCGCACGATTGCTACGGTGGTACCTACCGACTGTTTGATTCACGCGCCAAAAAAGGGGCATTCAAGGTGTTGTTTGTTGACCAGAATGATGCCCAGGCGCTTGAAGCAGCCTTACTGCAAAAGCCCAAACTGGTGTGGGTGGAAACGCCTTCCAACCCGCTGCTGCGTGTGGTTGATGTGGCGGCAATTTGCAAACAGGCCCATGCTGCCGATGCTTGGGTAGGCGTGGACAATACTTTCCTGTCACCGGTGCTGCAGCAACCCCTGAATCTTGGTGCGGATTTTGTCGTGCACTCGACCACCAAATTTATCAACGGTCATTCCGACACCGTCGGCGGCGTTGTCGTTGCCAAAGAAGTGGAGCTGTATGAAGAATTGAAGTGGTGGGGGAATTGTATCGGGGCAACCGGCAATGCCTTTGACAGCTATATGACACTGCGTGGACTGCGTACCCTGGGAGCCAGAATGCGCATGCATGAAGAGAACAGTGGCGCAATCCTTGAGTTCCTGAAACAGGAGCCTTTGGTCAGTGTTATCTATCATCCGTCGCTGCCAGCCCACCCGGGTCATGAGATTGCGAAGAAACAACAAGCAGGTTTTGGCGGAATGTTGAGCTTTGAACTCAAAGGTGACGAAAGTGAGCTGAAACTTTTCCTCGCCTCACTTAAGCTGTTCACTTTGGCCGAATCATTGGGCGGCGTGGAAAGCTTAGTCACGCACCCAGGCTCAATGACCCACCGAGCCATGTCGGACGAAGCGCAAGCAGAAGCGGGCATTGCAGCGACCTTGCTGCGCCTGTCCATCGGTCTGGAAGACAAGGCCGATTTGATCGCCGACCTGAAACAAGCATTCGATATAGTAAGAGAGAGCCAGCAATGAGTGCGGTTGAAGTAGTATCCCCTCAGCAGTCGCCATCCCGTCAGTTACATAAGTTCGGTGGCAGCAGCCTTGCCGATCCTGACTGTTTTCGCCGTGTTGCCCGTATCCTGGGTCAATACAGTGGCGACACAGACATCATAGTGGTGTCTGCGGCCGGAAAAACCACCAACCACCTGATTGAGTGGATTGGCCTGTTGGGCAAAGATGGCCGCCTGGCACATGAAAGCCTGCAAAGCTTGCGTAAATACCAGCAGGACTTGATTGAAAACCTGATTGAAGGCGAGCAAAAGCAGGTGCTGGTGGATGCGCTTTATAAAGATTTCAGCGCTTTGGCTCAAGCGGGCGAAAACCCGCTGACGGAAGCGCAGCGTGCGTGGAGCCAGGGTTTTGGTGAAGTCTGGTCTGCGCGCCTGTTGTCTGCGTTGCTCAGCCAAAGCGAGTTACCGGCAGTACAGCTCGATTCACGCCGCTTCCTGCGCGCTGAACGTGGCGCACAGCCGGAAGTAGACCGCGCAAGCTCCTGGCCTCTTCTGAAAGAACAACTGGTTCAGCACACCAAACGCCGCATCGTGATCACCGGATTTATGGCGCAAAACAGCGCCGGTGAAACCGTCCTGCTTGGCCGTAACGGTTCGGATTACTCCGCCACCATTATCGGTGCCTTGGCTGATGTCAGCCGTGTGACTATCTGGAGTGACGTTGCCGGTGTCTACAGCGCGGATCCGCGCACAGTGGGTGATGCCTGCCTGTTGCCTTTGCTGCGTCTTGATGAAGCGGCAGAGCTTGCCCGTCTGGCAGCGCCTGTGCTGCATACCCGCACACTCCAGCCGGTGGCACAAAGCTGTATCGATTTGAACCTGCGCTGCAGTTACGACCCGGAATCCGGTTCTACCCGTATTGAGCGGGTACTGGCATCTGGTCGCGGCGCAAAAATTATCACCTCACTGGGTGAGGTTTGCCTGTTGCAGCTGGATGTACCGAAATCCCATGACTTCGGTGTAGCCCGTCAGGACATCGAACGTTTGCTGGTACGCAACCAAATTCTGCCTTTGGCTTCTTCTTACAGCGCCGATCAGCACCGTATCCAACTGGCCTATACGGCTGAGGTGGTCAACAGTGTGCTCGAACAGTTGCAGGATGCCGGTGTGCCCGCAGATATCCGTCTGCGCGAAGGCTACAGCATGGTTGCCGCCGTGGGAGCAGGGGTGACGGCTAACCCGGTGCATTGCCACGGTTTCTACCAGCAGCTTCGCAGTCAGCCCATTGAGTTTATTTCTGAATCTGCCAGTGGCCTGAGCATTGCGGCAATCCTGCGCAAAACCAATACCGCAGCGCTGGTGTCGGACATTCACCGCGCCCTGTTTCAAGCGCAGCGGAGCATTGGTCTGGTACTGCTTGGCAAAGGTAATATCGGCAGCCGCTGGTTGTCGCTGTTTGCCGAGCAAAAAGCGGCGTTGGAAAAGCGACATGGCATGAGTTTTGAGCTGATATCTGTCCTCGACAGCGACAGCCTGTGGGTGGACTTTAACGGCATAGATGCAGAAAGCGTGATGACACGCTTTGATGAAATGGCTACCCCATACCAAGGTGGCGAGTGGCTGACACACCTGCTCAACCATCCTTACGATGAAATTGTGGTGTTGGATGTGACGGCGAGTGCATCGCTGTCACTGCAATATCCGGATTTGGCAGAACACGGCTATCACCTGATTTCTGCCAATAAGTTTGCTGGCTCTGCGCATGGCGATTTGTACCACCAAGTGCAGGATGCATTTGCGAAAACCGGACGTTTCTGGCTCTACAATGCAACCGTCGGAGCTGGTCTGCCGGTTAACCACGCGGTGCGTGATCTTCGTGAAAGTGGCGATCAGATAACGGCAATCTCCGGCATTTTCTCCGGCACCCTGTCTTGGCTGTTCCAGCAGTACAACAGTGAAATCCCATTCAGTGAGCTGTTGGAGCAGGCCTGGCAACAGGGGCTGACAGAGCCGGATCCGCGTGAAGATTTAAGCGGCGCGGATGTCATGCGAAAATTGGTTATCCTGGCACGTGAATCAGGTCTGGATTTAGAGCCAGAGCAGGTACAGGTGCAATCCCTGGTGCCGGAATCCCTCAGCCAACTGTCACTCGATGCCTTTTTGGATCACAGCAGCGAACTCGACGATGTGCTGGAGGAGTGGTGGAACAAAGCACGTAAAGAGCACGGGGTGCTGCGCTACGTGGCACGGCTGTCACGCAAAGGCAAAGCACGCGTGGGAATCGAAGTGTTGCCTGAAGAGCATCCGCTGGCCAATCTCCTGCCTTGCGACAATATCTTTGCGATTGAAAGCCAGTGGTATCGTGAGAATCCGCTGGTGATCCGCGGGCCCGGAGCCGGGCGGGATGTAACCGCCGGGGCACTGCTGTCCGATCTCAATCGCATAGCGGCACTCCTTAAATAGGAATGTGAAAAAAAGCGGAGGGAAACCTCCGCTTTTTTTATATGCTGAAGACGATGCATGATCATCATGAATAAATTTCAATTTAAGTCAGTTGACTTTAAATTGACCGCAAGACAATATCTAGACATATAGACGTCCAAATGGATGTCGACATTGAAAAGGATTTCTCGGCGCGGAATGCCGAAGTAGGGAGACGTTATGGGTTACTCACACGCCAGCCACCTGGATGCGCTGAATCAGAATTTGTCCGACTTGAACGGCGACATCAATGTCTCCTTCGAATTTTTCCCCCCAAGCTCTGAAGCGATGGAGCAGACGCTCTGGGCATCAGTACAACGCCTGAAAAACCTCAAGCCAAAGTTTGTGTCCGTGACATATGGCGCCAACTCCGGTGAGCGTGACCGTACCCATGGCATCGTCAAAAGTATCAAACAGGAAACGGGCATCGAAGCGGCACCGCACCTGACCTGTATCGATGCAAGCCGTGATGAGCTGCGTGAAATCGCCCGCGATTACTGGAACAGCGGTATCCGCCATATCGTGGCGTTGCGTGGTGATTTGCCTGAGAAAAGTCAGAAGCCGGATATGTATGCCGCGGATTTGGTTGAATTGCTCAAAGGTGAAGCTGACTTTGATATTTCTGTGGCGGCGTATCCGGAAGTGCACCCAGAAGCCAAAAGTGCACAGGCTGATCTTATCAACCTGAAACGCAAGGTGGATGCCGGTGCCAACCGCGCCATCACCCAGTTCTTTTTTGACGTGGAAAGCTACCTGCGTTTTCGTGACCGCTGCGCAGCAGCAGGGATTGATGTCGAAATCATTCCAGGCATTTTGCCGGTATCCAACTTCAAGCAGGCGTCACGATTTGCCACGATGACCAACGTGCGTATTCCTGCCTGGATGCACAAGCAGTTTGAAGGGTTAGATGATGACCCGGTTACCCGTCAGATGGTGGGTGTCAGCAACGCCATTGATATGGTGCGCGTGCTGAGCCGTGAAGGCGTGAAAGATTTCCACTTCTACACCTTGAACCGCGCAGAGCTGACGTATGCGCTTTGCCACACTCTGGGTGTCAGACCTCAGGGTTAACTGAAATAACGTGGCTCTGCAGACATAAAAAAACCGTCGTTTCAGCGACGGTTTTTTTCGGTTAACCCCAGTAAACATCTGGGATCAGTTGTGGGCGGCAATCTTGTGGTTTGCCACCATGGTTTCCATGGCGCTGAGCTCGATCAGTACTTCTTCAGCCCAGGTCAGCCACGCTTCCTGACGCAGTATATTCCTGCGCAGTGTCAGTCTTTCTAACCGGCCTTCACGGGAAAGCAGGGAAAGATCGGCATAGTGGTGGCGTTCCATATCGCGATACTGGCTGAGTTTTAAGCGTGCCTCCTCCATCAGGGCATTGATGTGCTCGATCATAGGAGCCGGGTCAAAGATGCTGCAGGTCAGCAATTTGGCGGACACCTCGTCGCGGTCAGTCGGGTGCTTGGCCGGGATCAGAAACCATTCATACAGGCTTTGTTTGCCGATATCTGTAATGGAATAGACCTTGCGATCCGGTTTGCCATCCTGAGGTTCGAGACGACAACTTACCGCGCCCATATCGGCGAGCTTGTTGAGTTCACGGTAGACCTGTTGGTGGCTGGCTTTCCAGAAGTGGCCGATAGCGTTAGAAAACTCTTTGGTTATATCATAACCTGTTGCGTCACGGTGGCTGAGCACCGTTAGAATTACATGCGGTAGTGACATCTCTTCTATCCAAAATATCAAAAAAGGCGATCCTCGCCCTGGGATGTCGCTCTTTGGCGATGTGTTTATCTTCCCAACACTGGGTGGATCGTCGCGTTTTTCTATGTCTGTAGAGGGCGTATGTTGCCAACAGGTCACCCAAAAAGAAGGGTGAAAAATGCGCTCTATCAAACACCAAAACGGCAATTTAATTGTCGGTATTACCAGTAAGTACTTGGTCGAGGCGACTTTGCACACTGGCTACTCAACATACTAATAACATTATCAATGCAACAACAAACGAAAAAGGCTTACCAAAAATAAAAAAGGCTGCAACTTGGCAGCCTTTCTTAATTTTGAATCGATTTCTCATTTATCCGGTGTTGCGCATGCCCGCAGCGATACCGGCAATGGTCACCATCAATGCTTCGTCCAGATCGCTGTGCTCGCCTTCTGCCGCGCGGGTACGGCATAGAAGCTCAGCCTGCAGCATGTTAAGTGGCTCAACATAGATGCTTCGCAAGCGGATGGACTCGGCGCCCCATGGGTTTTGTTCCATCAGGTGGTCACTGTTTTCTACCATCAGCACGGCTTTGATGTCCTGTGCCAGGCGGTCGCGCAATTGCTCGCCCAAAGACCACAGGGATGGGTCAACCAGCTTCTCGTCGTAGTATTTGGAAATCGACGGATCCGTTTTGGTGAACACCATTTCCAGCATACCCAGACGGGTTGAGAAGAATGGCCATTCGCGGCACATTTCTTCCAGCTGGTTGAGGTGGCCATGGTCAACGGAAAACTGGATCGCCTGACCGGCACCCAGCCATGCCGGCAGCAGAAGACGGTTCTGGCTCCAGGCGAAAATCCATGGAATAGCACGCAGGCTTTCTACGCCCCCGTTCGGGTTACGTTTCGATGGGCGAGAACCCAACGGCAGTTTGCCCAATTCCATTTCAGGGGTGGCGGCGCGGAAGTACGGCACAAAGTCTTTGTGGCCGCGCACGACATCACGGTAGGCTTCGCAGGAAACCTCACTCAGGGTTTCCATCAGGTCACGCCACTCTTGCTTCGGCTCTGGTGGAGGCAGCAGGTTGGCTTCCAAAATCGCGCTGGCGTAGAGGTTGAGGCTCTGGATAGCGACATCTGGCAGGCCAAGTTTAAAACGAATCATCTCGCCCTGCTCAGTCACGCGCAGGCCGCCTTTCAGGCTGCGAGGTGGCTGTGAAAGCAGTGCTGCATGAGCAGGCGCACCGCCACGACCGATGGAACCGCCACGGCCGTGGAACAGCACCAGATCGACACCGGCGTCTTCACACAGCGCGACCAGTTGTTCCATCGCTTTGTACTGGGCCCAGCCTGCGGCCATCACACCGGCATCTTTGGCCGAATCGGAGTAGCCGATCATGACCATCTGGAAGTTCTGGATAAAGCCGCGGTACCAGTCGATGCTCAGCAACTGGCTGATGACGGATTTGGCGTTGTTGAGGTCATCCAGGGTTTCGAACAGCGGGCAAACGTCCATACGGAATGGGCAGCCAGCTTCTTTGAGCAGCAGATGCACAGCCAGCACGTCAGAGGCGGTGCGCGCCATCGATATCACATAGGCGCCTAGGGCTTCGCGTGGCTGTTGCGCCACGATACGGCAGGTATCAAGCACTTCCTGTACGTTGTCAGACGGCTCCCAGTCACGTGGCAGCAATGGACGTTTTGAACTCAGTTCGCGGATAAGGAATGCTTGCTTGTCCTGCTCGCTCCACTGACTGTAATCGCCCATGCCGAGACAACGGGTCACTTCAGAAATAGCGTCTGCGTGGCGGGTGCTCTCCTGGCGAATATCCAGCTTGATGAGATTCACACCGAAGGTGCGGATACGGCGCAGGGTATCGAGCAATAAGCCATCGGCAATAATGCCCATGCCACACTCATGCAGAGACTGGTAGCAGGCATGCAGTGGTGTCCACAGCTGGTCGACGTTGGTAAGAATATCCTTCTCGTCGTTACGGCGACCATGGATTTGTGCATCCAGATATTCCAAGGTGTTGTTCAGTGTTGTGCGCAGCGATTTCAGGATAGCGCGGTACGGTTCATGCTCGTCACCGGCCATGGCACGGACCACGTCATTGCAGCGGGTCATTGAAAGCTCGCTGATGAGTTCCTGAATATCGCCCAGATACAGGTCTGCGGCTTTCCAGCGTGACAGCAACAGCACTTCACGGGTGACTTCAGCGGTGACAAACGGGTTACCGTCCCGGTCGCCGCCCATCCAGCTTGAGATCTGGATAGGGGAGGACTCTACGGCCAGGCTGCGGCCAAGGTGGCGCTTCATCTTTTGGTCAAATTGACGTAAGAATTCCGGCACGGCCTGCCAAAGGCTGTTTTCGATGACGGCATAACCCCATTTGGCTTCATCCAACGGGGTCGGGCGCTGCTTGCGGATAACATCCGAATGCCAGGCCTGAGCGATAAGTTGTTCCAGACGCAGTTCAGCTTTGTCGCGCTCGCTGGAAGAAAGATCGCCAAGTTCCAGCTTGGACAGGCACTTGTTGATCTGCACCAGTTTATGAATGGTGGTACGACGCGCAATCTCGGTCGGGTGGGCAGTCAGGACCAGCTCAATTTTCAGGTCATCAACCGCTTTTTGCTTGTCACTGTCGGTCACATCAGCGTTTTGCAGACGCATGAATAGGTCGTCCAGGCTATCTGGATTACAGACCGCTTCTTCGCAGTGACGGGAGACAGAGTGATATTGTTCGGCGATGTTGGTGAGATTGAGGAACTGGCTGAATGCGCGCGCTACGGGCAGCAATTGGTCATTGGGCAGGTTTTGCAGGACATCGATCAGTTTGGCGTGATCGTCACTGTTTCCTGATGAGGCAGACTTAGAGAGTTGTCGTATCTCTTCTACCTTGGCCAGCAATTCTTCACCGTGAGCACCTTTAATGGTGTTGCCCAGCAGGTGACCCAGCATGCTGACATTGCTTTTTAGAGCGTCGTACTTGTCATTCATAAGGCATCCGTTTCGTAACTTTGTTACATCCAAATTGCAATCGTAATGGCTCAATCTAGCCAATCAGCCTACCCAAGGTCAATCATAGTCATATTAATTATGTTCATTTTTACCGCAAAGCCCGTAAATACAGGGGCTTTGGGAGATGTAAAAAAATTACACATGACATACAGCGAACCGGGGTGAATGTGGCTGTTTTGTTCCCGTTGGGTTTATTTTGTCCAAGGTGTTGACATGGCGCTTCGTTCACGTTAAAAATCACATATAAATTCATTATAAATGAATAAAAAATTATAAAAAGCTTGTGAAAGCGCATGGATGCAACAAAAAGGTACGATACTAAGATGGAAAAACTTTTCACACCCCTTCTCCAGCGACGACGCCGACGTTAAACCGTTGGGCGTGCCTGCCCCCTTGCAGCTGAACAAGCTGAATGTGTCATCATTCAATCGTTTATAAAAATGGAACTTTCATGCTAAAGACAGTGATTGTCGGCGCCAGTGGATATACCGGTGCTGAGCTGACCAAAATGGTACACCTGCATCCGTCGCTGGCCTTGACCGGCCTGTATGTCTCTGAAAACAGTTCGGATGCCAACAAACCTATCAGTGCTTTGCACGGTAACTTGAAAGGCCTGGTTGACCTGCCGCTTTTGCCGTTGGTTGATGTGGATGCCGTAGCCGAAGAGGCTGATGTCGTCCTGTTGGCGACAGCCCATGAGGTGAGTCACGATATTGCGCCGCTGTTCCTCGCAAAAGGCTGCAAAGTCTTTGACTTATCAGGGGCTTTTCGCGTGCAATCAGACAGCTTCTATACCGATTTCTATGGTTTTACCCATCAGTTCAATGATTGGCTGGACAAAGCGGTTTATGGTCTTGCTGAGTGGAATGAAGCGGCAATTGCCAATGCCGATTTGGTTGCTGTTCCGGGTTGTTATCCAACGGCATCCCAGCTGGCGCTGAAACCTTTGGTAGAGGCTGGGTTGCTGGATTTGGCGCAGTGGCCTGTGATCAATGCGGTCAGTGGTGTTTCCGGTGCAGGCCGCAAAGCGTCCATGACTAACAGTTTTTGTGAAGTGAGCCTGCATGCGTATGGGGTGTTTACTCACCGCCATCAACCTGAAATTGCTGCCCACCTGGGATGCGATGTCATTTTCACCCCGCACCTTGGCAATTTTAAGCGTGGCATTCTGGCGACTATCACCGCCAAACTCGCAGACGGAGTCAGTGAGGCTGATGTTTCCAAAGCGATTGAAAATGCATATCAAAATACACCGCTGGTTCGTCCATTGGGCGCCGGTGAAAGCGCGAAGCTGCAATCTGTTCAAAATACCGGATTTTGTGATATTGGCTGGTCGGTGAAAGGCCAGCACGTGATTCTGACATCTGCTATCGATAACTTGCTCAAAGGTGCTGCAAGTCAGGCAATGCAGTGCATAAACATTCGCTTTGGATTCTCGCCACTCACGGCGATTGTGTAGGAGAGTTGCAATGAGTTTACGTCCGTTAGTAGTAAAGCTGGGTGGTGCGGCACTGTCTTGCACAGAAACCTTGGATAAGCTGTTTGCTGCCATTAGCCAGTATCAGCAATCTGCCGCACGCGATCTGGTGATTGTTCACGGTGGCGGTTATCTGGTGGATGACTTGATGAAAGCACTGAACCTGAAGGTGGAAAAAAAGCAGGGTTTGCGAGTCACGCCAAAAGATCAGATCAATGTGGTCGCGGGTGCGCTAGCGGGTACATCAAATAAACTGCTGCAAGCAGAAGCGATTAAATGTGGCATCAATGCGGTTGGATTGAGTCTTGCCGATGGTGGCCTTTGTAAGGTGACTCAGCTTGACCCTGAGCTTGGCAATGTGGGTAATGCAGCGCCGGGTGACTCTGCTGTGCTGCAAGCGGTATTGTCGACTGGCGCAGTGCCTATCATCAGCTCTATCGGAATCGATGCTGAAGGCGAGTTGATGAACGTCAATGCCGATCAGGCAGCGGTAGCGGTAGCAGCGGCACTGGATGCCGAGTTGGTTCTGCTGTCTGATGTCAGTGGGGTACTGAATGGTAAAGGCAAGCTGATGCCAAGCCTGGATGAGAAATCTGCCAATGAATTAATAGAAAGCGGCGTTATCACTGACGGCATGATTGTCAAAGTGAAAGCGGCTTTCGAAGCGGCAAAAGCGCTGGGACGTCCTATTCAGGTCGCCAGCTGGCGCTATCCCGACAAGCTGGCCGAATTGTTCGGCGGCAGCAACATCGGCACCCGTTTCACAGTTTAACTACACAATATTTATTAGTCGTTACCGCCTGTACTGACCGTCAGAGCGGTGAACAAGGAGAAGTTGAAATGAGCGATATCAAAAAGGTAGTACTTGCATATTCTGGCGGTCTGGATACGTCGGCAATCATTCCATGGCTGAAAGAAAACTATGACTGTGAAGTGGTGGCATTCGTTGCGGATGTGGGTCAGGGCGAAGAAGAGCTGGTGGGCATTGAAGAGAAAGCCATCGCATCTGGCGCATCAGCGTGTTACATCGCTGACCTGAAAGAAGAGATGGTGGCGGACTACATTTACCCAAGCCTGAAAACCGGTGCTATGTACGAAGGCAAATACCTGCTGGGTACCTCCATGGCGCGCCCAATCATCGCCAAAGCGCAGGTTGAATGTGCTCTGGAAGTGGGTGCAGATGCCTTGTGTCACGGCTGTACCGGCAAGGGTAATGACCAGGTGCGTTTTGAAAGTGCCTTTGCAGCACTGGCGCCGCACCTGAAAGTGATTGCCCCTTGGCGTGAGTGGAACCTGCGCTCACGTGAAGCACTGCTGGACTACCTGGCGGAGCGCAATATTCCGTGTACTGCATCACTGGAAAAAATCTACAGCCGTGACGCCAATGCCTGGCACATCTCCACCGAAGGTGGCGTACTGGAAGATACCTGGAACGCACCTAACGAGCACTGCTGGGTGTGGACGGTCGATCCAGAGCAGGCTCCAGATCAGGCCGAAACGGTTTCACTGCTGGTAGAAAAAGGTGAAGTGGTTGCGGTTGATGGTGAACGCCTGAGCCCTTATCAGGTGCTGACGACCCTGAACGAGAAAGGTTCGCGTCACGGTGTCGGCCGTATTGATATCGTCGAGAACCGTCTGGTTGGCATGAAGTCCCGTGGCTGCTACGAAACCCCGGGAGGCACCATCATGATGGAAGCGCTGCGTGGCGTTGAACAACTGGTACTGGACAAAGACTGCTTTGAATTCCGTGAAGAGCTGGGCTTGAAAGCATCCCACCTGATTTACGATGGCCGTTGGTTCACCCCGCTGTGTAAATCGATTCTGTCGGCAGCAGATTCCCTGGCGGAAGCTGTGACCGGTGAAGTGGTAGTGAAACTCTACAAAGGACAGGCTACAGTAGTGCAGAAGCGCTCGCTCAACAGCCTGTATTCGGAAGAATTTGCCACCTTTGGTGAGGATGACGTTTACGATCACAGCCATGCTGGCGGCTTTATCCGTCTCTACTCGCTGTCGAGCCGTATCCGTGCGCTGAACGAACAAAAGAAAAAATAGCAGCTGGAAGCAATCGAGTTTAAGGAGAAGTAAGTATGGCGTTATGGGGCGGAAGGTTTAGTCAGGCGGCCGACACACGGTTTAAGCAGTTCAACGATTCGTTGCGTTTTGACTATCGCCTCGCAGAGCAGGATATCGTTGGGTCGATTGCCTGGTCGAAGGCACTGCGCTCGGTAGGCGTGCTGTCAGAGATTGAGCAACAGCGCCTTGAGCTTGCGCTCAACGAGATCAAGCTGGCGGTGATGGAAGATCCCGAGCAAATCCTGCAATCTGACGCCGAAGACATCCACAGCTGGGTGGAGCAGCAACTGATCGCCAAAGTGGGCGATTTGGGGAAAAAGCTGCACACCGGCCGTTCCCGTAACGACCAGGTCGCCACTGACCTCAAGCTGTGGTGTCGCCAGCAGGGACAGCAACTGCTTCTCGCTCTCGACAAGCTGCAAAACCAGATGGTGAAAGTCGCGGCAGAAAACCAGACTACGGTTCTGCCGGGCTATACCCACCTGCAACGTGCCCAGCCAGTGACATTTGCTCACTGGTGTCTTGCCTACGTGGAAATGTTTGAGCGTGATTACTCGCGCCTGAGCGATGCCATGAGCCGCCTCGACACCTGCCCATTGGGCTCAGGTGCATTGGCGGGCACGGCTTACCCGATTGACCGTGAATCCCTGGCGCACAGCCTGGGTTTTCGTCGCGCCACCCGTAACAGTCTGGATTCGGTTTCTGACCGCGACCACGTGATGGAGCTGATGTCAGTGGCGTCTATTTCCATGTTGCACCTGTCGCGCATGGCCGAAGACCTGATTTTCTACAACTCCGGCGAGTCCGGTTTTGTGGAGCTGGCTGATGCGGTCACTTCCGGTTCATCACTGATGCCACAGAAGAAAAACCCGGACGCACTGGAGCTTATCCGTGGTAAGACCGGCCGCGTCTATGGCGCCATGTCAGCCATGATGATGACGGTGAAAGCCCTGCCACTGGCCTACAACAAAGATATGCAAGAAGACAAGGAAGGGCTGTTTGACGCGCTCGACACCTGGTTTGATTGTATTGAAATGGCAGCGCTTTGCTTTGACGGCATCAAAATCAACAAAGCCCGTACGCTGGAAGCGGCGATGCAGGGGTATTCCAATGCCACCGAGCTGGCGGACTATTTGGTTGCCAAGGGTATTCCGTTCCGTGAAGCGCACCATATCGTTGGGGTAGCCGTTGTTGCCGCGATTGAAAAAGGCTGTGCATTGGAAGAGCTTTCGCTGGAAGAGATGAAGCAGTTCTCACCGGTGATTGATGAAGATGTTTACCCCATCCTGACTATTGATTCCTGTCTGGAGAAACGCTGCGCCCTGGGTGGTGTGGCACCGAATCAGGTGGAATACGCTATCAGCCAGGCAGAAAAACGTCTGGAAAAACGTTACTCACCGCAGGTAAAAGTGCGCGGTGCCCGTCTCACCGATCTCGATGCCATTGAAGGTATGGTGGCCTACTGGGCGGGGCTGGGTGAAAACCTGCCGCGTGAGCGCAATGAACTGGTGCGTGATATTGGCTCTTTTGCTGTGGCAGAACATCAGGGCGAAGTGACCGGTTGTGCCTCATTGTATGTTTATGACTCCGGACTGGCTGAAGTGCGCTCTCTTGGCGTGGAAGCCGGCTGGCAGCATCAGGGGCAGGGCAGTGCCATCGTCCAGAACCTGCTGAAAAAAGCCAAGAACATGGCGATCAAAAAAGTGTTTGTTTTGACCCGTGTTCCCGAGTTCTTTATGCGTCAGGGCTTTATTCCAACATCAAAATCTCTGCTGCCGGAAAAAGTCATGAAAGATTGCGAACGTTGTCCACGCCTGCACGCGTGTGATGAAGTGGCGCTTGAGTTTACCTTTGATCAGGACAGGCTGATTGCTAAAGCCAATGTAGCTTGATCCTGGTTGCATCCTTTCACCGGCCCCAGTGGCCGGTTTTTTTATTCTGTCGTCCGGCTAGGAGGCTGTTGTCTGGGTTGCCGTGTGTGGCTTATGGCTTGGGGTCTGGCGCTTTGCGAAAAGGCATCAGAATCAGGTGTGCTGCCAGCAGTATGGCGCTGGCACCTGCGGCAAACAGTAGGGAAATCGATTCTACCGACGTTGGCGTGTCACTGAATCCGAAAAACCAACATGGCCAGAGGATCAGGTTCATGATGGCGAGCTGGATCATGCAGCGCTTACAGCGCCCGAGTTTGGCGCGGATGGAGTGGGATGCGTCTTTGCAAAAGCGACAACTCATGATGGATCAGGCAATTAGTCAGGACTGCCAGCAGACTACAAACAAAAAGACCCGCCGTAAAGGCGGGCGAATGAGATACCCAATCCCACTCAGGGATGTTGGGATATCTACCGACTCTTGGGGAGAGTGCGGTGTCAAAGTTGCAGTGCGTGCAACGTAAGGGGATGAAAAGGCGTTTTTTTAATTAGCAGCCCGGACCGCAATCCAGGCAGTGCTTAATCATTTCAGGGCCAAGGTGCAGCTTGGCGTTCAGGTCACGCAGTGCAGTGCGGACGCCTTCTTCAATCACCGGATGATAGAACGGCATGTCCAGCATCTGCGAAATCGTCATCTGATTCTGGTGTGCCCATGCCAGCAGGTGGGCAAGGTGCTCAGCATTTGGCCCCATCATTTCCGCGCCGAGGAAGCGGCCGGTGCCTTGCTCGCCATAGACATGCAGGATGCCTTTGTTGCGCAGCATGACACGTGAGCGTCCCTGGTTTTCAAACGACACCACACCGGTTTCAAAACATCCGCATTTACCCAGACGTTCAGTGATTTCTTTGTAGCTTTCACCCACCATGGCGATTTGTGGATCAGAAAACACGGCAGCTATTTTGCTGCGGCGAAGTCCGGCCCGGATATCCGGGAAGCGGCCTGCGTTGTCACCGGCAATGCGTCCCTGATCTGCCGCTTCGTGCAGCAGAGGGACTTGGTTGCTTGCATCACCCGAGATGAAAATCGAAGGCACACTGGTCTGCATGGTGTACGGGTCTGCGGTTGGTACGCCACGCGCATCAAGTTCGATATTGGTATTTTCAATATCCAGCTTATCCACGTTTGGACGGCGGCCGGTTGCAGCGAGTACATAGTCCACTTCCATTCGCTGAGGTTGACCTTGTTTGTCGAGGTAGCGGATATGGACCTTGTCACCTTCGCGTACCATTTCCTCTACCTTGGCATCCGCATCAAGATAAAATTCTTCGCTGAATGCTTTGTCGGCGTATGCCATGACTGTCGGGTCAGTCAATGGGCCTACCTGACCACCGACACCGAACACTTTCACATCGACACCAAGGCGGTGCAGAGACTGACCCAGCTCCAGACCTATAACACCTGGGCCAAACACAGCGACAGATCCTGGTAAGTCATTCCACTCAAAGACGTCGTCGTTCACAATCAGGCGATCACCCAAATCATTCCAGGGTGCTGGCCAGGTTGGGCGCGAGCCAGTGGCAATCACAATGCGCTTGGCTTCAACGCGGATGTGGCCATCTACCACCAGGGTGTTGTTGTCGATGAACTTGGCATAGCCTGCGACTTTGTCTTGCGCCGGGATTTCATCCACGCCTTCGAGGACAAATCCGACAAAGCGATCACGCTCTCGCTTAACGCGATCCATCACTTCACGGCCGTTGATTTTGATCTCACCCTGAGGGTAGACACCGAAGCCCGGTGCTTTTTCAATGTGGTGAACGGCCTCCGCAGCAGCGATGAGCAGTTTTGACGGCATGCAGCCAACCCGGGCACAGGTGGTGCCATAAGGACCGCCTTCGATAATCACGACACTGTCAGTGTGCGCTTTCGCAGCGCGGTATGCGCCCAGACCTGCGGTACCACCACCAATCACTGCTACGTCGACATTCAAGGTTTTCATTGTTGTTCTCCAATTCAATCCAGTTACCCACAACCTCAGGAAAAGTAAGGGCAGCCAACGCTGCCCTGTTCGGTGTTATGCGAAGTATGCTTCCAAGTCGTCGCTGCCACCGATGTGCTTACCGCCAATGAATACCTGAGGAACGGTGTCGCGACCGCTGACTGCACGCAGGCTCACCGTGGTTGCATCCTGACCCAGTACAATTTCTTCAAACTGTAGCTTGTTGTCGATCAGCAGCTGTTTTGCTTTTGAACAGTATGGACAACCTGGTTTGGTGAATACCGTAATTGATTCTTGCAGTTTGTGCTGTGGTGCTACATAAGCCAGCATGGTATCTGCATCCGACACTTTGAACGGGTCGCCTGGCTCGTTTGGTTCGATAAACATCTTCTGCACTACGCCGTCTTTCACCAGCATGCTGTAGCGCCATGAACGCTCACCAAAGCCCAAATCATCTTTCGCAACCGCCATCCCCATGCCGCGGGTAAACTCTGCGTTACCATCTGGAATGAAAGTGATGTTTTCTGCTTCCTGATCGGCTTTCCAGGCGTTCATCACGAAGGTGTCGTTGACTGATACACAAAGGATGTCATCAACACCGTGCTCTTTGAACACTGAATACAGCTCGTTGTAGCGAGGCAGGTGGGTTGAAGAACAAGTTGGGGTGAAAGCACCTGGCAGACTGAAAACAACCACCGTTTTGCCTGCAAACAGTTCGTCGGTAGTCACGTTAACCCACGCATCGCCCTGACGGGTTGGGAAGGTAACGTTTGGTACTTTCTGACCTTCTTTGTTGATAAATTCCATGGTAATACCCCTTAAGATTGATTGATTTATTAATTTTTTAACCCGGTGTTCCCGGTCGATGTGTGTATATTAGAGGGATTGGGGTGGATAGATCTAATTGATTGGGTTTATCATTTTGATAAGTAATTCCTATCAAAGGGGGCGGTGTGAATATTCGCGATCTCGAATACCTGGTGGCTTTGTCTGAGCATCAGCATTTTCGCAAGGCGGCTGAGGCGTGCTTTGTCAGTCAGCCGACACTCAGTGGGCAAATCCGGAAACTGGAAGATGAACTGGGCGTGGTGCTTTTGGAGCGCACCAGCCGCAAGGTACTCTTTACCGATGCCGGGATGCAACTGGTGCATCAGGCGCAAAAGATCCTGATGGAAGTGAAAGTGCTGGAAGAGATGGCAAGCCAGCAGGGTGAGGATATGTCTGGACCGCTGCATATCGGGTTTATCCCGACAGTGGGCCCTTATCTCCTGCCTCACATTGTGCCTGCAATTAAAAAGGCGTTTCCTGATTTGGAACTCTTCCTGCACGAGGCGCAAACCCACCAGTTGGTTCAGCAATTGGAAGAAGGGAAGCTGGATTGCATTGTGTTGGCCTCGGTGAAAGAAACCGAACACTTTAAAGAGATCCCGCTTTACCTTGAGCCTATGCTGCTGGCGTTGCCGGAAGGGCACAAATGGGCGAAAGCCGAGTCGGTGCCGATGGAAGATCTCCACGGCGAGACCCTGTTGATGCTGGCGGATGGCCATTGCCTCCGTGACCAGGCCATGGGCTTTTGTTTTGCTGCCGGGGCCAACGAGGATACCCGGTTCCGGGCGACCAGCCTGGAAACCCTGCGTAACATGGTGGCTGCTCAAACCGGGATCACCTTGCTGCCGAAACTTTCCGTTCCCAAAAGCATGCACCGTGATGGCGTGGTGTATGTGAAAGCCGTCGATCCTGAGCCGCAACGTCTGGTGACACTTGATTACCGCCCCGGTTCACCGCTGCGTGCTCGCTACGAAAAACTGGCTGGCGTAATCGCCGAAGCAATGCAGGGCACCTGCAACCCCGCCGCGGCTTAAAGGTAAAAGAAAGGCGCCATCCGGCGCCTTTGTTCATTTCAGGACAATCAGAACAGCTCTTCGCCTTCTGATTCATAGATATTCCCGCTGGTGGCAGCGGATGAAACGTATTCTGTCGGCTCCGTGCCTTTCACGAAATACTCAAACATCGAGCTGGCATCGTCTTTACGGGTCAGCAGGCCTGTCGCTCTGTCGATACGTACCTTCACGATATCAGCCGGGACGTCTTTACGTTGCTCTGGTACATCCACCAAGGCGTCGACCATAAAGTCTATCCAGGCTGGTTGCGCGGTTTTCGCGCCCGCTTCCGCGCCGGATACCTGTTCTTTATCCAGGTTGGCGTTGTAGGAGGTTCTGCCAAGCTCGCGTGAGTGGTCGTCAAAACCGACCCACACCGTGGCAACCAGACCCGGCGCAAAACCACTGTACCAGGTGTCCTTGGAGTCATTGGTTGTACCGGTTTTGCCGCCAATGTCACGACGGTTCAATGGTTTCTGTGCACGCCAGCCTGTACCGTTCCAGCCTGTACCCTGACGCCAGTCGCCACCACCCCAGATATTCGCTTCCATCATCTCGCGCACCAGAAACGCATTTTGTGCACTGATCACCTGTGGGGCAAACTCGGGTTCGTTTTCCATGTCGGCCGTTTGATCCAGCAGGTTTTCTTCTTCCTTCAGGTTGTCTGAATGCAGCTTGGAGCTGTTGTCGCAGTCGCTGCGACAGATAGTCTGCGGATGCGCGGTGTAAAGCGCCTCACCGAATGGGTTTTCAACCTTGCCTATGTAATAAGGCTTGAGGTAGTACCCGCCGTTAGCAAACACGCTGAAGCCCTGCGCCATTTCCATCGGGGTCAGGCTACCCGCACCCAGTGCAAGGGTTTCAGAGCGCGGAAGCTCGTCATTTTTAAATCCGAAACGGGTCAGGAAGTCGATGGTTTCATCCAGACCAACACGGCGCAACACGCGCACCGCCATCACGTTTTTGGACTGCGCCAGACCGATACGGGCGCGGGTTGGACCACTGTATGTCGGTGGTGAGTTCTTCGGACGCCACGCGGTGCCTTGGCTGGAATCCCACTTGTTGATCGGGGCATCGTTAACCAGAGTTGCCAATGTCATGCCCTGATCCAGCGCTGCCGAGTAGATAAATGGCTTGATGCTGGAGCCGACCTGACGCACAGACTGGGTTGCACGGTTGAATTTGCTGTGAATGAAGTTAAACCCACCTACCAGCGCTTTAATCGCTCCGTTTTCCGGCGACATTGCCACCATGGCAGTGTTGGCATCCGGTACCTGGCTCAGGTGCCATGCTTCATTAACCTGGCGTACCCAAATTTGCTCGCCTGCAGCCAGAATATCTGCCGCCTGTTTAGGTGCAGGCCCCTGGCGGGTATCGGTTTTATAACGACGTGCCCATTTCATGCCATCCCACGGTAGGGTAGCAATCTGTCCGTCCTGAAGCTCAACCTCTGCCGTTTTGGCGTCCACTTTGATGACTACCGCTGGTTTCAGTTCACCATAGGTCGGTTGGTTGTCCAGATGCTTTTGAATTTTCTCAGCGTCCCATGGTGCAGCGCCATCCTTCCATAGGGTCGCCACTGCGCCACGGTAACCGTGTCGCTCGTCGTAACCCAGCAGGTTGTTGATCGCGGCTTTTTCCGCGGCCACCTGCAGCTGTGAATCAACAGTGGTGTATACCTTAATGCCTGACTCGTAGACATCTTCGCCGTAATGCTCCACAGCCCATGCGCGCGCCATTTCGGCGATGTAAGGGGCGTTGAGCTCAATTTCCGCGCCGTGGTAGCGGGCAACGATGGGCTCAGCTTTGGCTTGCTCGTATTCAGAGCGGGTGATGTATCCCTCATCCAACATACGCTTCAGCACCACGTTACGGCGGTTAGTGGCGCGTTCTAGCGAATAGATAGGGTTCATGGTCGAGGGTGCTTTTGGCATACCGGCCAGGGTGGCGATTTCGCTTAAGGTCAGATCCTGCAAGTTCTTACCAAAATACACCTGCGCGGCAGCGCCGAAACCATAGGAGCGGTAACCCAGGAAAATCTTATTGACGTAAAGCGTCATGATTTCCTGTTTTGACAGCAGTTGCTCAATGTGGATAGCGATGAAAATCTCTTTGATTTTTCGCATGATCTTCTTCTCGTTGGAGAGGAAGAAGTTACGCGCCAACTGCTGGGTGATGGTGCTTGCACCCTGCTTGGCACTGCCCGACAGGGCAACAACGACCGCTGCACGGGTGATACCGATTGGGTCAATACCCGGGTGGTCGTAAAAACGGCTGTCTTCTGTTGCGATCAGCGCGTCGATCAAATCCTGCGGGATCTCTTCATAAGTCACCGGAATACGGCGCTTTTCACCGAACTGGGAAATCAGTTTGCCATCGGCGCTATACACCTGCATGGGGGTCTGCAGTTTCACGTCTTTCAGTGTGGCTACATCCGGCAATTCTGGTTTCACATACATGTAGAAACCAAAAATTGTACCCACTCCAAGTAATATGCAAATTAATGCAAGAATAAGCAGTCGCTTAATGAACTTCACTTGATGTTTCCCGTAATTTTTATATCGCGTCGTTTCAACCTTTAGTGTCCGTAGTATAAAGAGAACTGAACAAAAAATAACGAATCTGCGGAGAGAACTTTCAAAAAAGTTACTTGATGCTGACTTTTTAGATGGTGGCATTTTTGATGTTCGGTGGAACAACGGCCATGGGGATCGACGTGGGCACGAAAACGGTGCGAGCGGCAATGATCCAAAGGCGTGGTAAAGCTTTAAAACTCCAGGCGTTGGTTGCTGCTCCCCGCGGCAACGGCTCGCTTGATGATGCGCTCAAGTCGGTAAAAAAACAGCTGCGAAAAGCCTGCAAGGCACCCTGGCAGTGGCCCAAGCATCAAATTATGGGCGTGCCGCAAAGCAACGTCGCTGTGAAACGTTTTCCGGCGTCTTTGGATATCCCGGAGCACGAGCAGTATGTGCAGGTTGGGCTTCAACTCTCTGAAAGTCTTGGCATCTCAATGGATGAGCTGCTGTATGACTACCGGGCGTTACCCGAAACCGAAGGCGTGGAGGTGTATGCCTGCCGTAAGCCGCTTATCGCCGACACCCTCAAAGGGTTGTCAGAAAACGGTTATAAGCTTTCGGTGATTGAGCTGCAGACACATGCATTGATGCGCCTCTACAGCCAGCATTCAGCATCGCGGCATAGCGGTGAAGTTTCCATGATGATCGATATTGGCGCAGAGCGCCTGCAGATCTGCCTTGGAAATGGTGAAGGTGGACAGTTCTACCGGGAGCTGGCTGCACCTTTTGATGGCATGGGACTGGTCACCGATGAAGCAAGGGAGAGGTATACGGAAACCCTGGCCGATACGGTGCAGCGTCAATATCAGTTAGCTGCCACCCAGGTTCAAGGTGCGCCGGTCTCCTCTGTCTGGCTGTCGGGAGACAGCGCAGGAAAAATTGATATTTTCCAGCTTGAAAAGCTGCTGAACTGGCGTGTCAGGGCGCTGAATCCGCTTCAAGGACTGAGTTACTCCCCCAAACTGATAGATAAGCTTTCTGAGTCTACAGCGGCTTGGTCCACGTCCATTGGCCTCGCATTGAGGGGAGTAGAAAGTGATCACTAATATCAACTTGCTTCCCTGGCGCGAAATGTCACGCCAGGCGACGCGTCAGCGGTTTTTTAACAAAGCCGGTTTTGCTCTGGTTCTGGTGATGCTGGCGACTGGCGGTGCCTATTCGTTTGTTGATTGGCAACTGAGCAAGCAAGAAGCACGGAATGCCCGGATTCAACAGGAAATAGATGCGTTAAACGTCACCTTGAAAGATTTTGCCCGCCGCGAAGTCGAGCGGGACGAGCTTCATCGCCGTCTCATGCTGGTGAACTCACTGCAGAAACAACGCAATAACTCCACGTTGTTGTTCAACCTGTTGCCTCAAGTGACACCGGACGGTGTGGTGTTGGACAGAGTGACATTGACCAAAGGCAAGGTCGCTATCGAAGGGCGCAGTCGTGACAATGCCAAGCTGGCCAGCCTACTGGCCTTGCTGGAAGGCGACAACGGAGCCTCGAATGTGCAAATCCATTCCATTATCAATGATGCAGGCAGCCCTGCGATGGTCGCCAAGAGTTTCCGGGCTACGTTCGACTTAAACGGTTATATCGTTCCCGAATTGCCGAAGGAGCAAGAAAATGGCCGCTGATTGGCGTGACTGGGAGATTGATGAAATACCTGAATGGCAGGCTGCTGCACAAAACGTGCTGCTGTTTGTTATTGGCTCGCTGGTGTTAGTGGGGATGTTGTTTCTGCTGATATTACCGTTGAAACAGGATGTGGATTTGGCCAAACAGGAAGAAAGTCTGCTTCGCACCCAGTTCCGGATCAAGGCGGAGCAGGTTGCCGCGCTGCCCGATGTCGATGAACAGGTCGAGGAGCTGAAACGTTTCTATGCTCACCTGACCCAGCAACTCCCTGCGGAGGATGAACTGGCGTTGCTTCTGGCTGGCATTAACGATACGGGCCTTCAATACAATCTGAACTTTGAAAAATTGAACTGGAAGAAAGGCCAGAATATTGGCTGGTTGCATCAGGTTCCGCTGGATATTGAACTGACTGGAGCATATGGAGACATGGGGCAGTTTTCAGCGGCTTTGGCGAGAATGCCCCGTATCGTGACCCTGCAGGATTTCACCTTACAGCGCAAAACCGATGACAGCGATACCTTGCGCCTGGCCGTTGAAGCGCACACTTACCGCTATGAAAAACCGCAGGAGGTGACGCAATGAACCTGTGGCGGATTTTGCCTTTCACCCTGCTGTTGAGTGGGTGTTGGCAGCACGGCCAACAGCAGGATTTGGAGCGTTTTATTGTCCAGACCTATGCTGCGGCAAAAGTGACGGCGACACCATTGCCTCCTGAACCGACGTATTTCCCGATGGCATTTTCACCGAGCCTTGACACCGATCCTTTTGTGTTGCCGGTGGCGACCGAAACGGAACAACTTGCGCAAGGGGATTGTTGGCAGCCGGAAAACTTGCCGGGTAAAGATCTGTTGGAAAGCTATGAGCTCTCCTCTTTGGCTTTCAAGGGTGTTATCGGTCTGCCAGGCAGCTATTGGGCACTGGTTGAAGCGCCGGACACTTCTATTCACCGTGTGGGCGTTGGACGCGTTCTGGGTAACAACCGAGGACGGGTAGACAGCATCAGTCAACACACACTCTCTATCACTGAACATTTGCCGGACGGTTTGGGTTGCTGGCAGGTGCGAAACGTCAGATTGGCTCTGAATAACAACTAAAAAGGAAACATCATGATCAGCCGGAGGAAAGGAAGCCGAGGAGTATCCCGTCGGTTTATGCCGTGGGTTTTTGCAGCGTTGATGCTGTCACCCTTGGCGATGGCAGCCAACCAGTTGCACCATGTAGAGGTAACGGCCGGAGAGAACGGCAAAGCCTTGTTGTCTCTGACGTTGGAAGACAAATCTGTTGTCACCAACTTCAACAAAAAAGACGGTGTACTTGAAATTGTACTGAAAGGCACTGAGGTTGAAGACAACCTGATTGGCTCCCGCAGTCTGCTGGAGCTGAAAAAGGCGGTGCAGAGACTGGATGTATCTTCCCGAGACGACGATGTTCTTCTGAAACTAGTCACCAAAGACCCCTTTGGCTATGACTACTACCAGAACAATAATGTCCTGACCGTCGAGGTGTTTCCTTTTACCTCATTACCGTCTGGGGAAAGTGCTTCGATTAAGCAAAGTCGTCAGGGTAAGAATATTTCCATCAACTTCCAGGATATCCCGGTTCGCTCTGTGCTGCAGATGGTGGCTGAGCACAATGGCTTTAACCTGGTCGTCTCCGACACGGTGCAGGGCAGCCTGACGTTGCGACTGGACGATGTGCACTGGCAAAAAGCACTGGATACCATCCTTAAGGTAAAAGGGCTGGATAAGCGCCAGACGGGCAATATTTTGCTGGTGGCACCCAAAGCAGAACTGGATGAGCAGGAGCGACTGGTACTGGAGAAACGCCGCCAGGAGCGCGAACTGGCGTCCCTGCGCTCGGAAGTAATCCAAATCAAATATGCCAACGCTGAGGTTCTCGAAGAGATGCTGGGCGGCGGCAGCAACAGCGATGACGACGATGAAGGGATTTCCCTGTTGTCAGAACGTGGCAGTATCGCGGTGGATCCACGCACCAACTCGCTGGTGATTAAAGATCTGGCCGACAATATTGAAGTGATTAAATCGATGATTCAGGCGCTTGATGTGCCGGTTGATCAGGTTGAAATCGAAGCGCGTATCGTGACGGTCGATGAGGGTACACTGGATGAAATCGGTGTACGCTGGGGGATTGCAAACACCAACGGTGACTTCACTGTCGGTGGTTCGATTGAAGGCAATATGGGTTGGGATGACAGCCTGGACTTCAATGCAGACGGAGAGTCTGATGGTATCTCTGTTGACGACTTCCTCAACGTGAACCTGGCTGCGACCAGCCCAAATGCCGCCAGTATTGCGTTCCAGGTCGCCAACCTTGGCAAGGATTTACTGCTGGATCTTGAACTCTCCGCGCTTCAGGCCGAATCCCGAGCGGAAATTATCTCCAGCCCACGCCTGCTGACCACCAACAAGCGTGCAGCCTATATTGAGCAAGGTACGGAGCTGCCTTATCTTGAGGCATCTTCCAGTGGTGCGGCAGCGGTGTCGTTCAAAAAAGCGGTACTGAGCCTGTCAGTAACGCCACAAATTACCCCGGACAGTAAACTGGTGCTGGACTTGCAGGTAACCCAGGACAAACCAGCGGGGACTGTTAAAGCGGGCACTGGCGAAGCGATGGCGATTAACACCCAGCGTATTGGAACTCAGGTTCTTGTGAATGATGGCGAAACTGTCGTTCTGGGTGGCATATTCCAGCATGAGATGATGGAAGGCGTGGATAAAATCCCATTGCTTGGTGATATTCCCGGTCTGGGTCAGTTGTTCCGCCGGAACTACGAAACTATGGGTAAAAGGGAACTGCTTATCTTCGTGACACCGCGAATCATTACGCAGTAATCGTTTGCCTTTCATGGTGTTATCGTTCAACAGTTAGATTGTTTCTGCAGGGGCAGGAAGTCACACTAAAGGTGAGTTTCTGCCCCTTTTGTTTGTTCTTTCCCAGCAAACTCGAATTTAAACCTGCCTTCTGGCGCATTTAGAGTTGCCAAAAGACCAGTTGACCTGAGATAATTTTTGGTCTGATCACGAAATATCTGTGAGGAAATTGGCGCCTCGGGCTTTCGAATTACGAGCCTGCGGGCGGTGTTGTTTTCATTTAACCGCGCGTAAACTGCTAAAAATGGCTGAAAAACGAAATATCTTTCTTGTAGGTCCAATGGGGGCTGGCAAAAGCACAATTGGTCGACACCTGGCACAGCAACTACACATGGAATTTTTCGACTCTGACACTGTGATCGAAGAGCGCACAGGTGCAGACATTGCATGGGTTTTCGATGTTGAAGGTGAAGAGGGGTTCCGCGTTCGCGAAGAGAACGTCATCAACGACCTGACTGAAAAACAAGGTATCGTTCTGGCAACCGGTGGTGGTTCCATTAAGAGCCGTGAGAGCCGTAACCGTCTGTCTGCACGCGGTATCGTGGTTTACCTTGAAACCACCATTGAGAAACAACTGGCGCGTACCCAGCGCGACAAAAAACGTCCTCTGCTGCAAACCGAACAACCTCGTGAAGTGCTGGAAGCGCTGGCAGAAGAGCGCAATCCACTGTACGAAGAGATTGCGGACTACGTTGTGCGTACTGATGATCAAAGTGCCAAAGTTGTGGCAAACCAGATCATTGAATTGCTGGAAAATCACTAATTACTGAAGGGAATCCATGGAACGGATCAATGTAAGTCTGGGCGACAGAAGTTACCCCATCTCAATTGGCGCAGGGTTGCTTTCCGACCCTGCCTATTTCTCTGATGCCAACGGGCGTCGTGTGGTGGTGGTGACCAATGATGTTGTGGCGCCTCTTTATGCTGATCGTTTAATGGATACCCTGAACAAAGCTGGCGGCATGCCAGCTTTGTTAACTCTGCCGGATGGCGAGCAATACAAAACGCTGGAAACATTCAACATCATCAATACCTTTTTGCTGGAAGGCAATTATGGCCGGGATGTGCTTATTGTGGCACTCGGTGGTGGGGTGATTGGGGATGTTGTCGGGTTTGCGGCCGCTTGCTACCAGCGGGGTGTTGATTTTATCCAGGTACCTACCACCTTGCTGTCTCAGGTAGACTCATCGGTTGGCGGTAAAACGGCAGTCAATCATCCGCTTGGCAAAAATATGATAGGGGCATTCTATCAGCCAAAAGCGGTAGTGATTGATATTGATGTCATGCAGACGCTTCCTGCCCGTGAATTCGCGGCCGGTATGGCGGAAGTGATTAAGTACGGCATTATTGCAGATCGCGACTTTTTCATTTGGCTGGAAGACAACTATCAGGCGCTCAATGCGTTGGAGCCGGAAGCACTTGTGACAGCCATAAAACGTTGCTGTCAAATTAAGGCGGACGTTGTCGCCGAAGATGAAAAAGAGTCCGGCGTACGTGCCCTGCTCAACCTTGGTCATACTTTTGGTCACGCGATTGAAGCGGAAATGGGGTATGGCGTCTGGTTACACGGTGAGGCAGTGTCAGCCGGTACTGTCATGGCGGCAGTGACAGCGATGCACCAACAACTGTTGGTGAAAGAAGATGTTAGCCGCATCACTTCCTTGCTCGAAAAAGCCAATCTTCCCGTGAAAGCTCCAACAAGCATGGGCTATGATGCCTTTATTAAGCACATGAAACGTGACAAAAAAGTGCTTTCCGGGCAACTACGCTTTGTGCTGCCAACGTCGATTGGTACGGCGGAAGTAGTTGCGAATGTGACACCCGAAACGCTTGCTGAGGTCATCAAGACACACTAAGCGGGTTTGTATATGACAGGCTCTCATGAAATGATCGCTTTGGATCTGGATAGTCAGATCCAACTCTTGTCGAGAATTCAGTTTCTTACCCGATTCAGCTCGAATCTTGTTCAAGTTACCGGCGAGCCCGGTGCGGGCAAGACCTGGCTGAGCGAGCGTTACCTTGAAAACTGGGCCAATGAACCGGTTCAGTCACTCCTCTTATGTAATCCCAGTCAGCAAGACGCACAGCACCGTGCGATCATTCTGCGTCAGATCGTGCGCGATGGCGTCTTCAACGAACAAGATCCTATGCTGCAAAGCCTTGACTATATGCTCGAAGGCCGCAGTGTCCACGCCCTGATTGTGATTGATGATGCACAGCGCCTAAGCGCCAATCTCATTGCCGAACTATGGGCTTTGGTGACTGAAGCTCAACGCCGTGATAATTGGCAAATCAACATATTGCTGTTCAGCCTGCGGGGCAAACTGAATAAGTGGCTGCACAAAGTCTCTTACGGTCAGGGCGTCAAACCGCTGGAGCTTGAGATAAGCCCGCTGTCTGACAGTGAACGCGAGATGTTCATTGAAGTCATGATGGTGAGCCGACAGTTGGATGCCGCCCAGCGACGCGCCCTCAAAGAAAAAGCCGCATCGCTACCTTCCTTACCCGGAGCCCTTAAAGGGCTGGAACAGCAGGAGACCGCTTCCATGGAAGAAAAGAAACGCCGCTCCCCCTTACCGCTGATTTTGCTGGTTCTGTTGTTATTGCTGGTTGGTGGCGGACTGGTCTGGTGGTCAATGTCACCCAACCTGACCGGTAACAGTGAGAATATCGCTGAGACTATGCCGGATGGTGTCAAAGAACTGGCCGCTATTTTGGAAGAACACGAAAAGCCGTCAGCGACAGCAAGTGATGGCGGTACGGGTGAAGAAAATGGCGATAACCCATCCACGCTAGAAGTGGCAGAGGATACCATCCAGTTGCCGCTGACACCGGCTGTAGAGGGCTTGACCGTCGGCCGTCGCGATGAAAACCGCCGCATCGTCGTGCCGGATAAAGTTGTCGATGCCATTATTGATGAACAGGAAGTGGGTGGTGATGGTACCGGTGCCGTTGAAGAGCCGCTCATTCCGGAGCTGGTTCAGGTTAACCCTGAGCCTCTGGTGCAAGAAACCGTCAACATTGGGCCTGAACCTGTTTCTGCACCTGCTGCACCAGCGGCGGCCGCAACAGAAGTGCCAATGGCAAACCAGATGCTTTTGACTGTGCCAACATCCCGCTACGCGTTGCAACTGGCCGCGCTACAATCTAAGCCCGCGGCCGTCGAATTCCTGCAGCAGTACGGCATTGAAGACAGCGCTTTGGTGTATGAAACCCGACGGAACGGTGAGCCATGGTTTATGGTGTTGCTGGGGGACTATCCTTCTGTTGCCGAAGCGCGCCGCGCAGAATTGCAGCTGCCGGCAAACATTCAGGCGTTGGGACCGTGGGCGAAGTCATTCGTCCAGATCCACAAAGAGATAGCATTGGTTAACTAACCCGCTTGCGCACGCGCCAGGCACGAAATTACGCTGATTGATGGTTAAAAATAAGATACAATCCGCCACCTTTCGAACAGCTGTGGTGGTGGATACACATTCATGAAAAAGCATCGTGCCTTTCTTAAGTGGGCCGGGGGAAAATATTCCCTGGTTGATGATATCCGCAAACACCTGCCGGAAGGCAAAAAGCTGATTGAACCTTTCGTTGGCGCTGGGTCGGTATTTCTCAATACCGACTTCGAACAGTACCGCCTTGCGGATATCAACCCGGATCTGATTAACCTCTACAATCTGCTAAAGCAGGAACCTGAGCGTTACATCGAAGACGCCAGAAAACTGTTCACGCCGGAATATAACCAGAAACCGGCGTACCTGTCAGTGCGCGAAGAATTCAACCAAAGCAAAGACCCTTATCTGCGCTCGTTGTATTTCCTGTACATGAACCGTCATGGTTTTAACGGCCTTTGCCGTTACAACAAAAAGGGGGGGTTCAACGTCCCGTTTGGTTCGTACAAGAAGCCTTACTTCCCGCAGGCAGAGCTGGAGTTCTTTGCTGAAAAAGCCAAGAAAGCCACCTTTGTGTGTGAAGGCTATCAGCAGAGTTTCAAAAATGCCCGTCGCGGCAGTGTGATTTACTGCGATCCTCCGTACGCGCCGCTGTCGACCACGGCGAATTTCACCACTTATGCCAGTGGTGGTTTCAGCCTCGATGACCAGGCTTTGCTTGGCGAATGGGCACGTAAGGTGAGTATTGAGAAAAACATCCCGGTGTTAATTTCAAACCATGACACTGCGCTGACCCGAAGCCTTTATCACGGGTCGCATTTCAACATGGTGAAAGTGAAGCGCACTATCAGCCGCAATGGCGGTGGGCGCAATAAAGTCGACGAACTGTTGGCACTGTTCGCCCCGGAACTGGTTGAGTTGCCTTAACTGGGCGCAACCAGTGACACCAGACCGATAAGTGCCACCACGAACAACACCACAAATACAAAACCGACCAGCAGATAGGGCACCATACTGGTTTGCCTGAAATCCCGCTGGCGGTTTTTGTCTGACTGCACGCCGAACATGGCTGCCACCACACTTTTCACTACGCCGAGCAAGCCGACTTTTTCTTCCTGTTGCTCCTTATCCTGCATCCCGTATCCCGTTTTGTTTGTTCTCTCCGAAGCTTAGTCCAGCCCAGTGGCATCAGCCTACAGGGGCGTCAATTTTCTCCGGTTATGGTTTGAATCAAAGGATCTGATAAGACAGGGGCGAGCCAATCGGGTAGAATTGCGCCGAATTTTCGGGTAATGACGATACCCCAATCACCGGCCGGTCGTTTGGGCATATCTACAGTGAGGCTATAGGATGAAGGATTTTCTCATTGCACCGTCGATCCTCTCGGCGGATTTCGCACGTTTAGGTGAAGACGTAGAAAAAGTACTGGCAGCAGGCGCTGATGTGGTGCACTTCGATGTCATGGACAACCACTATGTACCTAACCTCACGTTCGGTGCGCCTATCTGTAAAGCGCTGCGTGATTACGGCATTACTGCGCCGATCGATGTCCACCTGATGGTGAAGCCGGTTGACCGTACCATTCCGGATTTTGCCAAAGCCGGTGCAACCATGATCACCTTCCACGCGGAAGCCAGTGAGCACATCGACCGCAGCTTGCAACTGATCAAAGAGCATGGCTGTCAGGCGGGTTTGGTCTTTAACCCAGCGACCCCGCTGCACTACTTAGATCATGTGATGGACAAGCTGGACATGATCCTTTTGATGTCCGTTAACCCGGGCTTTGGTGGTCAATCGTTCATTCCTGAAACCCTGAATAAACTGCGTGAAGTGCGTCGTCGTATTGACGAGAGCGGCCGCAATATCCGCCTTGAAATCGATGGCGGCGTAAAAGTTGATAACATCCGTGAAATCGCAGAAGCGGGCGCTGACATGTTTGTGGCAGGCTCGGCTATCTTCGGTCAGCCTGACTACAAAGCAGTGATCGACGAAATGCGTGCGGAACTGAGCAAAGTAGGTAAATAAGCCGTGACGGTAAACTTTGAAGCGATCAAATACATCGCGTTTGATTTGGACGGTACCCTGGTAGACAGCGTACCGGATCTAGCAGAAGGCATTCGCATGGCGCTGGCCGACAATAACCTGCACACAGTGACTGACGACGAAGTGCGTCACTGGATTGGTAACGGCGCAGAAATCATGCTGAAACGCGCCCTGAGCCAGAGTGTCACCATCAAGGCGGATATCGACCAAGCGCTGTACGAAAACGTGCGCGAGCGTTTTGATTTCCACTATGCCAACAACGGCCATGGCAAGACCATCGTTTACCCTGGCGTAAAAGAAACCCTGGCAACGCTGAAAGCAGCGGGTTACACCCTGGGTATCGTGACCAACAAGCCGTATCAGTTTGTCCCGGAAATCCTGGCGGATCTCAATCTGGCACAGTACTTCACTGACGTGATTGGCGGCGATTCGCTGCCAACCAACAAGCCACATCCGGAAGGTCTGTTCAGCCTGCGTGACAAGCACGGCCTGAGCAACGAAAACATGCTGATGGTGGGGGATTCGAAAAACGATATCCTTGCCGCGAAAAATGCAGGTTTTGCTTCAGTAGGCCTGACATACGGATATAACTATGGTGAGCCAATCAGCGACAGCGCACCGGAGTTTGTGGCTGACCACTTCAACCAGCTATTAACGGTTCTCAGCACCGAAAAAACAGCGTAAATTAAAGCTTCGATTTTTCTCGATATTACAGCCAGCGTATCCCGCTGGCTGACTTAACTGACAGGAACGGAAAGAACATGAGTAATCCTTCGACCAAACCCATTGTACTCAGCGGTGTTCAGCCATCAGGCGAACTCAGTATCGGCAACTACATTGGAGCTTTGCGTCAGTGGGAACAGATGCAGGACGATTACGATTGCCAGTACTGCATCGTAGACCTGCATGCGATCACCGTCCGTCAGCAAGCAGAAAAACTGCGTGAAGCGACTCTGGACTCACTGGCACTGTGTCTGGCCGTGGGTGTAACCCCTGAGAAAAGTAACCTGTTCATCCAGTCTCACGTGCCAGAACATGCACAACTGGGTTGGGTACTGAACTGCTACGCGCAAATGGGCGAGCTGAACCGCATGACCCAGTTCAAGGATAAATCCCAGCGCCACGCAGAAAATATCAACGCTGGCCTGTTTGGCTATCCGGTACTGATGGCGGCGGACATCCTGCTGTATCAGGCAAACCAGGTACCAGTGGGCAACGACCAGAAGCAACACCTTGAGCTGGCGCGTGATATCGCGACCCGTTTCAACAACATCTACGGTGATGTGTTCACTGTGCCAGAGCCTTACATCCCACAAGTGGGTGCGCGTGTGATGAGCCTGCAGGATCCGACCAAGAAGATGTCGAAGTCGGATGACAACCGCAACAACGTAATTGGCCTGCTGGAAGACCCGAAATCCATCGCCAAGAAAATCAAACGTGCAGTGACCGACTCCGAAGAGCCGCCACGTGTGATCTTTGATATCGAAACCAAACCGGGCGTTGCGAACCTGATGGGTCTGATGTCTGTTGCAACCGGCAAGTCTTTCGCGGAAATCGAAGCGGAATATGAAGGCAAAATGTACGGCCACCTGAAAGTGGATACCGCAGATGCCGTGGTTGCGATGCTGGAGCCGGTTCAGACCCGTTACCAGGAATTCCGCGCTGACCGTGCGTACTTGGATCAGGTAATGAAAGCCGGTGCGGAAAAAGCCTCTGCACGTGCGGCTGTGACACTGAAGAAAGTGTACGAAGCCGTGGGTTTTGTGGCGCGTCCATAAGTCCTCTCTGAATTTCCCCAAAAAGCAGCGATGTGTCGCTGCTTTTTTTTCGTCTGTCTATTGGGTCAATAGACGATTCCTGAATGTGTTGAAGAGCTGATCTGGCGCTGGTTTTTGCTTTACACCGGCTGTCCAGAAATGGCGAATTCACTGAATTATCACGGAATTGACATCCCTGTTTCTGGAGGGTTTGTAAGGTTTAAGTCTTCACTTGCAAATTTTCTATTCCGCACCAGTAAACAAGGACAGCACATGAAGACCCTAACATGGAGCCCGGTGGCTCTTGCACTTGCCATGGCACTGCCTGCAAGCGCAGATATTTTGATCACCGAATATGTTGAAGGCTCGTCTAACAACAAAGCCATAGAACTGACTAACACTGGCACCTCATCAGTATCGCTGGATGACCTCTCGCTCAAGATCTCTTTTAATTCCAACACAACCTACGGCGCGACGATTCCACTGTCTGGCTCACTGGCTGCCGGTGAAAGTTATGTCCTCGCCAACAGCAATTCCCCGCAGCTCTCGGCCATTGCCCAGCAGACATCAAGTTCGCTGACCTTCAACGGCAATGATGCGGTTGCCTTGGTCGATAGCAGTGACAATGTGCTCGACAGCTTGGGGCAATTGGGCAACAACAGCAATTTTGCGCAGAACGTTACTTTGCGCCGAATCGACGGCAGCACAGGCCGCACCGACCCAACCACTGACTTTGATGCGTCTGCCGAGTGGCAATCTTTTGCGACAGATACCTTTGATGGCCTCGGCTGCAGTGGCGTAGAAGCCTGTGACGGCAATGGCGGTGGGGGTAACACCTTCAGCTGTGAGGGTGAAACACTCACGCCTACCTACGCGATTCAGGGCAGTGGTGAGCGCAGTCCACTGGTACCGGAAGGCAGCTTTGAAGCTGATGGCACCTACTACACAGAGGGCGTAGTTACCGCCGTTACCACCAGTCTCTACAAAGGCTTCTGGCTGCAAGACGCAACCGGTGATGGCGATACATCAACCTCTGACGGCCTGTTTGTTTACACCGGCAGTGCGCCGGATGGCATTGAGCCCGGCATGCAGGTTTGTGTCGCCGGGACAGTGAAAGAGTATTTCAACCTGACTGAACTTGATGCTTCCGCCAAACAGTGGGAAGTCATTGATACCGTCGGTGAGCTTGCCGCGACGGAGCTAGAGGTTGAAGAGGGCGAAACCCTGGATGATGCCCTTGAGCGTTATGAGGGCATGAAAGTGCGCCTGACCCAGGACAGTGCGCTGGTAGTGACCCGCAACTTCGGCTTTGACTACGATGCCTTCCGCAACAACATGGTGTTGTCGCACCAGGCGCCAAACGTCAAACCTACCCAGCTGTATATCGCAGGTTCTGATGAAGCGGCCGCGTTGGCCTCCGCAAATGATGCCAATCAGCTCTTTATCGAAACAGACCAAAAAGCGCCGGATGGCGTGGTGCCATACTTCCCTGGGCTGGATGCCGATCAGGGTTACATCCGCATCGGCGATACCGTTACCAATATGGAAGGCGTGATAGGTTACAGCTTCAGTGATTACCGTCTGGTGGTGACCAACGAGCTGGTGGCGAGCGACTTTGTCCGCGAAGAAGATCGCACCGCAGCGCCACAGGATTTTGCGGGCACCAACCTTAAAGTCGCCAGCTTCAATGTGCTCAATTACTTCACCAGCGCCAGCGCGATTGGCGGTGATCTCAATATTACGTGTCAGGATCAGGCGGATGCAGATGCCTCCCGCGGTTGTAACCGTGGTACCAAAGATGCTGCGGAGTTTGCATTGCAGCAGGCGAAAATCGTCAATGCACTGACGGCCATCGATGCCGACATCGTGGGCCTGATGGAAATCGAAAACAACGGCTTTGGTGAAAACGGCGCGTTGGCCAATCTGGTGACAGAATTGAACGCCCAGTTTGCGGATGAAGCGGATCACTACACCTATATCACCCCAGCAGTGGCAGATTTGGCAGAAGGCGCATTCCTTGGCACTGACGCGATACAAGTGGCATTGATCTACCGTCCTGCACGGGTTGGGCTGAAAGGGGAGGCGGTCGTTGTCCGCATGCCTGAGCAGCACATCAGTGGTGACAGCCCTGGTGGTGAGACCCGACAGTTGGACAAATACCAGCGGGACAGCCTGATGCAGACCTTTAGTCTGGCTCGCGGAGAAGCGCTGACAGTGGCCGTCAGCCACTTCAAATCCAAAGGCTCAGGTTGCTATGAAGACTGGGTTGCCGGTGAGTTTGATGATGATCCGGCAGACTTGCAGGGACGCTGCAATGAATTCCGTGTCTCCGCCGCTGAAACCCTCGGCAATGCCCTGGCTGACGTAAAAGGCGATGTGATTGCACTGGGGGATTTCAATGCCTACGCACAGGAAGACCCAATGCGTGTATTAACCGATTACGACGCAGCGAGTGCTGAGCGCAAGATTGTGACTGCGGCGGGCACCTCAATTGCGGGCGTGACCTTGGATGATACCGCTCGGGAGGTTGGCAATGGCTTTGGCTACATTAACCTTGCGGGTTTCGCGCTGGGTGACGATGCCTTCTCATACTCCTTCGACGGTGAGCTTGGCAGTCTCGACCATGCAGTCGGTAATACCAGTGTGCTGGAGAAAGTCACGGGCGTGGAAGATTGGCATATCAATGCGGTGGAAAGCACTTTGTTTGAATATTCCAGCCGCTTTACTGGCGATCTGGTGAAATCCACCAACCCGTATTCATCGTCGGATCACGATCCTGTGGTCATCAGCCTCAACTATCCGGACAAACCGCAGAAATTCAAACTGCGCTTTAAAAACAAAACCTTCTTCTGGGTGCAGCCGACGGTGAACGGCTATGCGGATAAATTCCGCCCTTGGCTGAGAGGCTTTGGCAACCGTAAATACGATCAGGACAGTGGCTTCTTCTCACGACTTGGCGTCCAGTACGGAGATTCCGTGGAAGTCGGGTACCGGATTTGGGGGCTGTTTGAGATCCCTTGTGGCACCACAACCCTGGATACCAATACCCGGGCGGTGCTGCGTGGCTGGCAATGCAAGTTGAAATAATGCTGTAAGCGCCCACACTTTATCTTCTTATTCACCCCGGACAGGCTTCCCAGGAAGCCTGTTTTTTTGTGCCCGTTTAATGGGTTGCCTGCAAATTCTCGACTAAGCTTTATGAATATCTCAACACTGAATCAAAGTGTTGATTTTGCGAATGTGCGGCGGTTTCTCGTCGCCTGATAAAGTTTCGGAAAGGTGCATGTCGATAATCGAGTCACTCTCGCTGTTTATTCTGCCTCCGGTCACTACCCAGCCTTTGCTGGACGGATATACCGATCCCTGGCTGCTGTTGTTGGCGGGTTTGGCAACGTTTATCGTCACCACGCTGGCCTTTTTGAACCGGCCTTTGCAACAGCAGAAAATCGGGGTGCTTGAAGCGTCACCGACGCCGGTTAATGCGTTCACGCTTTCCATTGGCATGGCCATCATGGCTATGGCCAATGTTGTCTCTTCAACGTCGTATCAGGCACTGGGTTTCCATCCCGGGTTCATTGCTATTTCTTTGTTGATTACCTTCGCCCTTAATTTCTTTGCCCTGCGCATGGTGGCTTTTGAAGTCAATCCACCAGTTAAAATTTTTATCACAAGCACTTTGGTGTCGGTTGCCTTGCTGCTGCAGACCCTGTTTGCCTTTGCCAGCATCAACAAAGTCGCGATTGTTGAGTTTGATGCCGCATTGTTCTCTCTCACCGTCGGCGGAATTGCTTTGCTGGTGACGTTGGCCGTGTGGACCCGCTTTTCCGATAAGAAGCGGGCCAGCTGGGAGCGTAACGTTTCCGGCGCCTTGATCAGCGGGTTAAGCATTGCCCTGGCACTGTTGCTCAGTGCGCTGATGGCAAGAAATTCGCTGATGCTGACGCTGCAACCTGCCCGCGAAAGTGATTTCTTTTTTGCCGCCCATGATGTTCTCCTGACGCTAATCTATGCGTTCGTTTTTACCGTCGCTTTCAGCCAACTGGCGAATGGCCTGCTGCGGATGCGGGTCAGAAACCAGGAGCTGTTGGAGGGGGAGAGAAAGCTGAGCCTGATCCTGCACACCTCAACAGAAGCCATTGTCGCCATTGATTCCAAAGGCACCATCACTTTCTTCAACCGGGCAGCCGAAGAGATGTTTGGATGGGACGCTTCAGAGGCGATGGGAAAAAATGTCCGCATCCTTGTGACAGACGAGCACCAGCACCGCCACGACATGTACATCCACAACTACATTGAACGCCGTGCGACATCTGTGGTGGACACTGTGCGGGAAGTAACGGGGAAGCGGAAAGATGGCACCTATCTTCCCGTCCGGCTCTCGATTGGTCACCATGATAATTCGGGCGAGCACGAGTTTGTCGGCATCATCTCTGACATTTCAGAGCAGCGGAATATGGCCTGGGCACTGCGTGAAAATGCCAAACAATACCGTTCTCTGGTAGCAAACCTGCCGTGTATGGCATTTCGTGAGATGACCGGTGCGACCCGGCATATTGTCTATATCAGTGATGCGGCAAAATTTATGACCGGATACAGCGCCTCGGTGCTGACCGGTGAAAATGGCGTCTCCCACTTCACAGACCGCATCCACAAGGCTGATACTTCTCAATACCGACAGGTGCGTGAAGTGGCATCCCGGCGAAACGGGCGTTACGACTGTGAGTACCGTTTTATGACCCGGGATGATGAGCAGAAGTGGTTTTGGGAAATCGGCCATACCTACCGGGCGGAGGATGGTAGTACTTGGATAGACGGCATCATTCTGGATATCACCGAAAAACGTGAAGCTGAAGAGGATCTGGAGGAGAAAATACGCCTGGCAGAAAAGGCCTCCCAGTCAAAAGCCTCTTTCCTTGCCAACATGAGTTACGAATTCCGCTCGCCCATGAACTCGATTCTTGGCCTGACGGAAGTGCTGATCAGCGATGAAGTGGACGCATCACGCCGCCATCATCTGGAAGTGATCCGTGAATCAGGTAACAGCCTGCTCAAGCTTATCAACGATATCCTCGACACTTCCAAACTGGAAAGCCAGTCACTGCCGCTGGATGTGTCTGAATTTTCATTGGTACAGCTTTGTCGCCAGATTGAGTTTGTATCCCGTGAAACCGTCCAGACGCGGGATTTGCACGTCAGCCTCAACTATGACGACACCCTTTGGGAACAATATGTCGGGGATTCCCGGCGCATAAAGCAGCTTTTGCAGAACATGATGCGCAGTGCGTTGACCAAAACTGAAAGCGGCTATGTTGCACTTCATGTGCTGCCGATGAATGACATGGTGCGGTTTGCGGTGGCGAGTTTTTCCACGGTCGCGCGCGATGAGGACGATGAAGCGGGCGCAAAAACCGGGCAGACATTGTCAGCGACGCTTATCACCCAGCTTATCGAACTGATGAGCGGTCACCTGTGGTTTGACGGTGAAACGGTCAACAATTCGGTGGTCTACGCCGACCTTCCCCTGATCCCAGCCCAAAGTACCAATAAAATCCGTGAAGACAGGGTGGTTCATTATGCCTTGCCCCCCCTTGAAGTGCTGGTGATCGATGATGTGCAGCGCAACCAGCAGGAGCTGAGGGATATGCTGCTGCGTCAGGGCGTTAAAGTGCTCACCTTTACCAACATCGAATCGGCGGAGGATGTACTGAAAACCCAGCCGGTGGATGTGGTATTCCTGGATGCTTACCTGGATGAGAAGCTGTATCCGTCACCCGACACATTGCGTAACTGGGCAGCTCAATGCCGCGACGATCCGTTGACCGTCGTTGCCATGAAGCTCACTGCGGATCCCAAACCTGAAGATGATTGGCTCAGACAGGGATTCAACCAGGTTATCGACAAGCCCTTTGTACGTGACGATGTGTTCAGCATGCTGGCACGATCCTGTTGTGGTGAAGAAAATCCGCGGGTCACTGTCATGCCAACACCGAGTAATGAGAAAGAATATTTCGATGATGCCTGGGCATTCCAGCACTGGCCGACGACGGAAATCCTGCTCAGCGTGATCCGGGAGTTCAGGGTGAACTATCTCGACTTACCCCAAGCGGTAGGCCGCATGCTGCTGGAGCAGCCAGAAGCGCTTGGCTATGAACTTAAATCGGCAGCAGATGCGGCGCACAGCATCGGCTTCCAATGCATCGAGCTGGAGCTGCTGAAAATTCTGGGGTATGTCGAAGCCGGTGACGTTGTCAAGGCGGAGTCGCGTTTGTCTGAGCTGGAAAAATGCCTGCAGGCGACATTCGATTGTGCGCTGGCTTACCTTGGGGTCAGGGAGCATGAGCTGGAAGAGGAAGCACAGGCTATCCAGCTTCCGCCTGACGTGTTTGAACGTAAAACCGAGTTGTTTGTCAGCAAGCTATCTGACGGACAGTACGACGATAAACTCTACCGCGAACTGGTACCGATGATGGCGCGTTTTGTCGCGCCACCTCTGTTGGGTGAGTTTGTGGAAGCGGTGGAAAACTTTGATCTCGATGAAGCATATCGACTGATTCTTACTGTGATGGAGCAGATGCCCACATCACAGAATACGGGAGTGCAAGGCTATGGCGTATAAAGTGTTGGTGGTGGATGATGAACCGAGCAACCTGCATGTCATGCGGACGATTTTGCAGGACCAGTACACCCTGATCTTTGCCAAAAATGGCGAACGTGCTATTGAGCTGGCTTCGCAGCAACGTCCTGATCTTATCTTGCTGGATATTATGATGCCGGGCATGAACGGCTATGAAGTGTGTCGCGCACTGAAAAATGAAAAAGGGCTGTCCCACATCCCGGTGATCATTGTCTCGGCACTTGATGAATACCAGAGTGAAGTGGAAGGGCTGAAAAGCGGGGCGGCAGATTTTCTCATCAAACCCGTTTCACCTGAGCTGGTGAAAAGCCGGGTCGCTAACCTGCTGGGCGAAGCCCGTGCCAACATCATGCGTGAAAACTACCAGATGGTGATGAACCAGATTTCGGCGGTCGCGGCGTTGAAGAACAATGACGTAGAGGTCGCGACGCCGCGCATAGCAGAGCTTTGCGAGTGGCTGTCGTTGAAATACGGCCTGACCAGAAGTAAATCAGAGGACATTTGTCTGGCCTATCCGCTCTGCAGTATTGGGCAACTCTGGGAAGATGAAGAGGACAAGACCAGTGCAGAAAGCCGCAGCCTTTTGCTGCTTTCTGAGGCCACCAAAGGGTTTGCCAGTGTCGCTGTGACCTTGCTGACCTACAAAAACACCCGTTGGGACGGTTCTGGTTTTCCCGAAATCCAGGGGGATAAAATTCCTGAAGAGTGCCGGGTGGTGACCTTGGCGGAGGCGCTGGACAGTGAAATAGAGCAGCGCACAGGCAGTATCGAAGAGCGCGTGCTGGCTGCGATAGAAGCCTTGACCCTGACGGCAGGTACATTGGCCGACCCACGCCTAATACACATCATCGACGAAAACAGTGAAGAGCTTTGCCAGCGTTACTTTGAGTGGCTGGGCTCCCCCTGGCCTACGCCTATCCTGCCTACCAGTGACTACTGATGCAGCCATAGTCACCCTGTGGTAGCATTTGCGCCCAGTCCCGCTGTTGCTGTGCGGGAAGGACGCTATGGGACCGACAGTGCTGCTAATTATCGATAACTACGACTCGTTCACGTACAACCTGTACCAGTATTTTTGTCAGTTGGGCGCAGAGGTTGAAGTGCATCGCAACGATGCCATTACCATCGCCGACATTGAAGCGATGGCCCCCAGCCACCTGGTGATTTCGCCGGGGCCCTGTACCCCGGATGATGCGGGGATCTCCCTTGAGGTTATCGAACATTTCGCGGGAAAACTGCCTATCCTCGGTGTTTGTCTCGGCCATCAGGCGATGGCACAGGTGTTCGGTGCGAATGTGGTTCGTGCGAGGCAAGTGATGCACGGCAAAACCAGTCCGGTGATACACAAAGACACGGGTGTATTTCGTGGGCTCAACAATCCACTGACGGTGACCCGTTATCATTCGCTGGTGGTAGAAGCCGCCTCATTACCTGATTGTTTTGAAGTCACAGCCTGGACAGAGCGTGACGGACAGTTTGACGAAATCATGGGTATCCGCCATAAAACGCTGGCACTTGAAGGGGTGCAGTTCCATCCGGAAAGTATCCTTACCGAGCAGGGTCATGCACTGCTGAATAACTTTCTGACCGCCTGAATCCCCGCTTTGTCATTCCGGCTCTCACCGTATTTCCCAGCGGTGAAAGCCGATCTGTATCACTCTTTTTACATTTTCAACATCTCTCAAACCCTCATCCCACAGTGAAAGCTTATTCACTCGAATCAGCCCGCCAAAGTTTTATTTCCCTCCAGGAAAGACACTCTTACCGCTTGTAGTATTAATAAGTTGGGCGTAATTGCGCATAACTATGGCATGCGGGTGAATTTCCCTGATGCAAACAGATTGGGATTTAAAATTTTCTGCTATTGATGTGGTTAATGAAATGTAAATACTATGCTTATAGCAGGATCGACAGAAGGATATGAGCGATGACGGCTGGAAATAAAGTGGAACGTAAACTCTTCGATGAAGTCATGGTGCCGTGTTACGCACCGATGGCGATGATCCCTGACAGGGGACAGGGCTCCCGGATCTGGGATCAGGATGATCGCGAATATATCGACTTTGCCGGCGGGATTGCGGTGAGCTGTCTCGGTCACTGCCATCCGGTGATGGTAGATGCGCTGAAAGCGCAGGCAGACAAACTGTGGCACCTGAGCAACGTAATGACCAATGCTCCGGCACTGCGTCTGGCGAAGAAACTGACGGAAGTGAGCTTTGCCGAGCGCGTCTTTTTTGCCAACTCGGGCGCGGAAGCCAACGAAGCGGCACTGAAACTGGCACGTCGCTGGGCTGTAGATGAATTTGGCCCGGAGAAAAGCGAAATCATCGCTTTTACCCAGGGTTTCCATGGCCGCACCTTTTTCACCGTCACTGTGGGTGGGCAGGCGGCATACTCTGACGGCTTCGGGCCTAAACCGGGCAACGTCACCCACCTGCCATACAATGATTTGGACGCTCTGGCAGCTGCCATGTCAGATAAAACCTGCGCCATCATGATGGAACCTCTGCAAGGTGAGGGCGGTATTGTGTCTCCGGATGCTGCATTCCTGCAGGGTGTCCGTGAACTGTGTGACAAGCACAATGCGCTGCTGATCTTCGATGAAGTCCAGACCGGCAATGGCCGTACCGGCACTTTCTATGCCTACCAGCAAACTGGCGTCACGCCGGATATCCTGAGCACGGCAAAATCCCTGGGCGGCGGCTTTCCTATCGGCGCCATGCTGACGACGGAAAAACTGGCGGCGCACATGAAAGTGGGCGTTCACGGTTCAACTTACGGCGGTAACCCGCTGGCTTGTGCTGTTGCAGAAGCGGTGGTCAACGAAATCAGCAAGCCTGAAGTGCTGGCCGGTGTCAAAGAGCGTGAGGGCTGGTTCCGTGAAGGGCTGGAAGCGCTGAATGCCAAATACGATATGTTCAGTGAAGTGCGCGGCAAAGGCTTGTTGATCGGTGCTGCGCTGAACGAGAAATGGCAGGGTCGTGCCCGTGATGTGCTGGTGGCTGCCGGGGAAGAAGGCCTGCTGGTGCTGGTCGCGGGTACCAATGTGGTGCGTATGACCCCATCACTGGTCATCACCAAAGAAGAAGTTGAAGAAGGAATGGCGCGACTGGATCGCGCACTGGCCAAACTGGCGGCGGCGTAATCGCCGCCCCTCAGGCCGGATAACGCATCAGGAGGATGTAGGATGCTGGTAGTTCGCCCAATCAGGGACACGGATTATGATGCCTTGATGCTGTGTGCCGAAGAGTCTGGCCACGGTTTTACTTCACTGCCGGTGGATGAAACCCTCATCCGCGGCAGAATTGATCATTCACTGGAAAGCTTTGCCCATGATGCGGTCTGGCCGGGGCCGGAAGGGTATCTGATGGTGGCAGAAGACACCGAAACCGGGGAAGTTGCCGGTACCACAGGTATCGAAGCGGCCATTGGGACTGACACGCCGTTTTACAGTTACCACATCAGTAAAATCGTCCACCACTCCCGCCGCCTCAATGTGCACAACGTGGTGGAAGTGCTGACCTTTGGCAACAATTACACTGGGGCGACAGAAATCTGCACCCTGTTTTTGCGCCCGGAGTTCCGTGGTGGCCTGAATGGGAAGCTGCTTTCGAAATGCCGCTTTTTGATGCTGGCGCAGTTTCCGGAAAAATTTTCCGACGTGATTTTTGCCGAGATGCGTGGCGTGTCCGATGAAGCAGGTAATTCTCCCTTCTGGGCATGGCTCAAAGAGCACTTTTTCTCGATTGATTTCACACTGGCCGATTACCTGACCGGTACCGGACAAAAAGGCTTTATTGCCGATCTGATGCCCAAACTGCCGATTTACGTCAGTCTGCTCAGTGACGAAGCGCGCGCCGTGATAGGGCAGGTACACGAAAAAACCCGTCCCGCACTTAACTTGCTGCAGAAAGAGGGGTTCACCTGTCGTGGCTATGTCGACATTTTTGATGCCGGCCCAACGGTTGAGTGTCTGCGTCAGAATATTGATTCTATCCGCCGCTCTTTCACCGCGAGGGCGCGTATCACCACCCATAGCAGCGCCCAGGATTACCTGATCTGCAACAGCGACTTCCAGAATTTCCGAGCGACGGCCGCCAAGATTGGTGTGGATGAAGAGCGCAACGAAGCCCTGATGAGTAAAGAGGTGGCTGAAGCCCTGATGGTAAATGACGGTGATACTGTGCGACTGGTGTCGGTGTAGGAGAATAGAGAATGACACAATGGATTGATAACAAAGCCATTGAAGGGCTGGGCGAGGAATTTGAATCGCTCAACCCCTTTAACAGCGAAACCGTCTGGTCTGGCAAGGCAGCCACACCGGAGCAGGTTGAGGCGGCGGTGACTTCTGCCCGCACTGCTTTCATCAGTTGGAAAAACACCCCTTTCGCTGAGCGTCAGGCGCTGGTGGAACGTTTCGCCGAAAAAGTAAAAGAGAACAGTGAGCACATCGCGACCGTGATTGCCGAAGAGACCGGTAAGCCGTTGTGGGAGACCCGTACCGAAGCTGCCGCGATGGTCGGCAAAATCGGCATTTCCCTGCGCGCCTATGCGGAGCGCACCGGCGAGCGCAGCAAAGATGTTGCAGGCACACAGGCGGTGCTGCGTCACCGTCCTTTGGGTGTCATGGCGGTGTTTGGCCCTTATAACTTCCCCGGGCATCTGCCCAACGGACATATTGTTCCAGCCTTGCTCGCAGGCAACACCGTGGTGTTCAAGCCGTCAGACATGACGCCGAAAACGGCCGAAGAAACCTTAAAGCTCTGGATTGAAGCCGGTTTACCTCAAGGGGTGATCAACCTGGTTCAGGGCGGACGTGAAACCGGTGAAGCGCTGGCTCAGTCCAAAGGCATTGATGGTCTGCTGTTTACCGGCAGTGCCAACACCGGTCATATCCTGCACCGTCAATTTGCCGGTCAGCCGGGTAAGATGCTGGCGCTGGAAATGGGCGGCAATAACCCTATGGTGATTTCTGAACACTTCGGCGAGGTGGATGCGACGGCTTACACCATTATCCAGTCTGCGTTTATCAGCGCTGGACAGCGCTGCACCTGCGCCCGTCGCCTCTACCTGCCTAAAGGCGGGAAAGGCGATGCACTGCTGACCCGTTTGGTGGACATGACCCGAAATATCCGTGTCGGTGGCCAGTTTGACGAGCCTGCTCCGTTTATGGGTGCACAGGTGTCTGTACGTGCGGCAGAAGGCATTCTCGCGGCACAGGCAAACCTTGAGTCCCTCGGCGGAGAGCCTTTGCTGAAGGCGGAGCTGTTGCACGATGCGGTCGTGACGCCGGGGATCATTGAAGTCAGCAAGATTGCCGAGTTGCCGGATGAAGAATACTTCGGCCCATTGCTGCAGGTTGTCCGTTACGACACGCTGGAGCAAGCCGTTGCGCTTGCCAACGACACCCGGTACGGGCTTTCCGCCGGGCTGGTGACAAAGGATGATGCTGAGTGGGAATACTTCCTCGACCATATCCGTGCCGGGATTGTAAACCGCAACCGCCAACTTACCGGTGCCAGTGGTGATGCGCCATTCGGTGGTCCCGGTGCATCCGGGAATCTGCGTCCGAGTGCTTACTATGCGGCCGATTACTGCGCATACCCCATGGCCTCCATGGAAGGGGAAGACGTGTCGTTGCCCGCACAACTGAGCCCAGGGCTCTCGCTATAAGTTAACCGCTCACACCGTTCAGGAGGATGTGATGGAACGCGTTCAGGCTTTATTTGATGAGTTATGGAAAGACTATACTGCGCGGCTTTGCCCTTCGGCGGCAAAAGTTCACGCGCTGCTTGAAGAAGGCGCGCCGCTTTTAAACGACCATATTGCGCTGCGAACCTTTGCCCTGCCGAAAGTCGGCCTGGATCGTCTCGCCGCGCCTTTTATTGCTCTTGGTTATGAGCCCAAGGGTGAGTACCTGTTTAAAGCCAAAAAGCTGTTTGCGCGCCATTTTGAGCACCCGAATCCCGAGGCTCCGAAGGTGTTCATCAGTGAGTTGCTGGTGGGGCAGTGTTCAACGCCACTGCAGCAGACTGTGCGCGGTCTGGTCGATCAGGTCGAGGACAGTGCGCTGAACAATCCGGCTTTTCTCAGTGGCGGGCGTTTGTGGGAGGTGGATTTTGCCACCTACCAGATGTTGTCAGCGGAAAGTGAGTACGCCGGCTGGTTGGCGGCACATGGCTTTGGCGCGAACCATTTCACGGTAAGCGTCAATCAGCTCAGTTCGCTGGAATCGGTGAAAGCGGTGAATGATGTATTGCGTCAGGCCGGTTTCGCTATCAATGAATCTGGTGGGGAAGTAAAAGGCAGCCCGGAGGTATACCTGGAGCAGTCGTCAACCATGGCAGATAAGGTGCCGGTTGCGTTCAGTGACGGACAACAAACGGTACCCGGTGGTTTCTACGAGTTTGCCAAGCGCTATGAATTGTCCGACGGTACGCTGTACCAGGGCTTTGTCGAAGCGTCAGCAGACAAGATTTTCGAAAGTACCGACCAGTAGGCTTTGAAAGTGGCTCTCTTACGAAGGCAGTGAGAAGGGCCATTCATCCCCGGCGGTGGCGATATCCAAACGGCGGGCTTCCTCTCCCAGCAAACGCTGCATTTGGTAATGGGAGGGGTCTGAAAAGCCGGTGATTTCAGTACTGACCTGACCCCAAGGGGCCATTTTCGGTGTTTGTCTGGCGTTGCTGGTGACGATGTGGTGTTCCATATCCATGTCGGTGATCCTGCGCGCAATTGCATGCAAAGGTATACATTCCTGAAATGAAAATTAGCACCGAAATATGAAATGGAAAGGAAAATCCGCGCGATCACGATCACGCTATAAATAGAAAAGCCATCGCAAATGCGATGGCTTTTTATTTGGGACAGATTCGCGTTAGCGAGTGCCGTATACCACGATAGTTTTGCCGTGTGCAGAAATCAGGTTCTGCTCTTCCAGCATCTTCAGAATGCGGCCTACGGTTTCACGGGAACAACCCACGATTTGACCGATTTCCTGACGGGTGATCTTAATTTGCATACCGTCTGGGTGAGTCATTGCATCTGGTTGTTTCGCCAGGTTCAACAGCGTTTGTGCGATGCGACCGGTTACGTCCAAGAACGCCAGGTCACCCACTTTTTGGCTGGTCACTTGAAGGCGACGAGCCATTTGGGAAGACAAACGCATCAGGATGTCAGGGTTAACCTGGATCAGCTGACGGAATTTCTTGAAAGAGATCTCTGCAACTTCACAAGGTGATTTTGCACGAACCCAGGCAGTACGCTCTTGGTCTTCTTCGAAAAGACCCAGTTCGCCAATGAAATCGCCCTGATTCAGGTAAGAGAGGATCATCTCTTTGCCTTCTTCGTCCTTGATCAGTACTGCAACAGAACCCTTAACGATGTAGTACAACGTCTCTGCTTTCTCACCAGCGTGGATCAGCGTACTTTTTGATGGGTATTTGTGAATGTGGCAGTGTGAAAGAAACCACTCTAGTGTTGGGTCTGTTTGAGGTTTTCCTGGAACCATAATTTCTCATTTCCTCTGCAGTTGTTGCCTGATGAGTCTTCCTTAGCCCACCGTCCTGCGGCAAGTTTCCACTCGATAGCATAAAGTGTCGGCAGTCAGGCTACAAGCTCTCTGTTTGAGTCATTGAGTTTATCCTTTTTCCAGCACGATTTCTTGATTTTGATATGGACTTAATGCCCTATTAAAGGCTAAAAACGTGGACAAGATCACGACCCTGAAAGTAAGTGGAGGAAAGCGATGCAAGCAAGCGTCAAGTGGTGCGGAGATAAGACATTTTTAGGTCTGTCCAATTCGGGCCATAACATTGTAATGGACGGTAATGGCGGTGCGCACGCCCCAAGCCCAATGGAAATGGTGTTGATGGGAGCGGGCGGTTGCAGCTCGGTGGATGTGGTTGCTGCGCTCGAAGAAGGAAAGCAACAGGTTGTCGGCTGTGAAGCGCAGCTTTCTGCAGAGCGACGCGAGAAGGCGCCGCGCCTGTTTACCCGCATCCACATCCATTTTGTGGTGAAAGGAACGGCACTGGACGAAGCGCTGGTGGCATCAGCCGTGAAAGACAGTCTGGAGAAATACTGTTCTGTATGCCTGATGCTGGGCGCAGGCATTGAGATGACACATTCCTACGAAATCATTGCGGCCTGACAGTGATACAACGCCGGTCGAGCACCGGATAAATGAGAAGGAGGGATAAGTCCCTCCTTTTGCTCGCTATTTTTAGTTCATCGGCGGCATGTCAAGATCTTCAGACAGTGCCAGCTGCACCGCCGTGTCGACAGGTTGGCTGACATTCATCGCCGGATGATCGACGCCTGCATAGAGGGCTTCGCCCTTTTTAAGCGCCGCTATCATAGGGGGTGTTAGTTCAAACCGCAGGAAGTGCACACTGGAGGTTTTTTCCTCGTTGTCACGCTCCAGATCCTCATCACAGATGGGATAAACCTTTTCGTCATCGCCCACCTGAAGCCACACTTTGTTTTCCACGCCAATGAGTTTTGCCAGCGCCACTTTGCGCACATCGGGATCCGCGTATTCCAGCATCAGGGTGGCTTTCAGATTGCTGCCATCAGGGATCAGCGGGTTGTAGGCACTGAGTTCTTCTTCGATGCCTTCAGGTTCAAAAATGCGTTCGATGCGCAGCATTTCCTGGATCTGGTATTGGATGGTCTGGCGGTTTTCAAACAACAGGCGCGCATGAGCCCCGAGGGCGATAAAGCGGTGCTTTTTTTGCTGCATCACAGTGTGGCGAAACTGGGCTCGGGCACGGGCATAATCTTCCAGCGACATCAGATCGTTGACGGTCAGTTTTTGCATAACGGGCTCCTGTCAGTTAAAGGCCATAGGCCTTTCTCAGCAATGTCATCGGATGAATGGGCTTATCGACGTCCGCCAGCTTGGCGATGTGTGAAGCCGCCATCGGGCAATCACTGGCAAAGTGATCGGCATTGGCTTGCTTCACTTTTTTGGCGACTGGACGGCCTATTTTCACCGCTTTGTCATGGGTTTCGACTTTTACCGCATAGGTGCCGTCATGACCCGAGCAACGCTGCTCCGGCGCGACGTTGGTGTCCGGTACCAGCCTTAACAGCTCGGCAGTTTTCAGGCCAATGTTCTGCACCCGCAAATGGCAGGCGACGTGATAACTGATATCGCCAAGCGGCTGGGTAAAATCGGTGTTCAGTTTGCCTGCCTTGTGTCGCAACATCAGGTATTCGAACGGGTCATAGAAAGCGTCCCGCACTTTGGCGACATCCGGATCGTCGGGAAACAGCAGAGGCAACTCCTGTTTGAACATCAATACACAGGAAGGTACCGGAGCGATGAGGTCAAAACCTTGCTCCACCATCGCCAGCAACTGGGGAATATTTTCCTCTTTGGCGCGCCTGACACTGTCGAGATCGCCCAGCTCCATTTTCGGCATGCCGCAGCAACGCTCTTTGCCAACCACCTCGATATGAATGCCATTTTTCTGGAACACGTGAAAGAAATCTTCGCCCAGCTCGGGGCTGTTGTAGTTGCCGTAGCAAGTGGTGAAAAGTGCCACCTTGCCTGTGGTGCCATTGGCTGGCTCCGGGGAAAGGTTACGCGCCAGCGGAGCAACGCGCTTTCGCATGGTTTTACTGTCGTAGGTGGGCACAATGGCGTCTTTATGGATACCGGCTTTTTCCATTATTCCCCGGACAGTAGCGTTGCGGTTCAGGGCATTGACAGTGATATCCACCACCGGAATGGTGGCCAGCCCACCGACCAAATCGGTGTTGGACAGCAGTTTGTCGCGCGGAGAGGCGCCGTTTTCACGAAACTTCACGGCTTTGGCGCGCAGCATCAGGTGGGGGAAGTCTATCTCCCACTCATGGGGCGGCACATACGGGCATTTGGTCATGTAGCACATGTCGCACAGGTAACATTGGTCGGCGACTTTCTGGTAATCCTTCTTGTCGACACCGTCGACTTCCATGGTTTCCGACTCGTCGATAAGGTCAAACAGGGTCGGAAACGAATCACACAGGCTGACACAGCGACGGCACCCGTGACAGACATCGAACACCCGCTCAAGCTCGGCATTAAGCTTGTCGCGATCGTAAAAATCGGGGGATTGCCAATCAATGGCATGGCGAGTGGGGGCTTCAATTCCGCCTTCACGTTTTTCTTTCATCACAGCTCCTTGGCGTCGCAGCGTTGAGGGTGAAACGTTGTCGGGGTGGACGCAGGGCGGCAGTGTGCCGCCCGTTCAGGTTCAGCTGTCGAGGTTGTCGAGTGCTTTCTGGAAGCGGTTGGCGTGGCTTCGCTCCGCTTTTGCCAGTGTTTCGAACCAGTCGGCAATTTCGTCAAACCCTTCGTCACGGGCAGTCGCAGCCATTCCCGGGTACATGTCGGTGTACTCGTGGGTTTCACCGGCGATGGAGGCTTTCAGGTTCTCTACCGTGTTCCCCATGGGTAGACCGGTTGCCGGATCGCCCACTTCCTCCAGGTATTCCAGGTGCCCGTGAGCGTGACCGGTTTCCCCTTCGGCCGTTGAGCGGAAGACGGCGGCAACATCGTTGTAGCCTTCGATGTCAGCTTTTGATGCGAAGTAGAGGTAACGGCGGTTGGCCTGGCTTTCTCCGGAAAAGGCGTCTTTCAGATTTTGCTCGGTTTTAGATCCTTTCAGTGACATGGCTCTGTCCTCTTTGGTGACATTGCTTTCTGAATAAGTGTGGCGACGGAATAACAGCCGCCTTATCAAGTAAAGGACAGGATCGGTTATCGGGCTAATGAGTAAAAACGTAACCTGTCATCGTGTTTTTCGATGACAGGCTTGGGCGGGTGGACGGTGGCTTAACTGATCTTCCCTGTTTCAATCAGTTGCTGGATCAGCGGGCGGATAATCAGCTCCATGGCAAAACTCATTTTGCCGCCGGGCACCACCAGGGTGTCATGGCGGGACATAAATGAGCCTTGGATCATCGCCAGCAAATACGGGAAATCGACCTTCTTGATGCCACGGAAACGGATCACCACAAAGCTCTCATCGAGGCTTGGAATACCCTTGGCATTGAGCGGATTGGAGGTGTCCACCGTCGGTACGCGCTGGAAGTTGATATGGGAGCGGCTGAACTGGGGCGTGATGTAATTGAGGTAGTCATCCATGGAGCGGACAATGGAATCCATGACTGCTTCACGAGAGTGGCCCCGGTCGCGGGTGTCGCGGACAAATTTCTGGATCCATTCCAGGTTGACGATGGGCACCATGCCGATCAACAGGTCGACATGCTGGGAGACGTTGATATCACCGTCAACAACGCCACCGTGCAGCCCTTCGTAGAACATCAGATCGGTGCTGTCCGGCAAATCCTGCCATGCAGTAAAGGTACCGGGCATCTGGTTGTAAGGCACAGCTTCATCAAAAGTGTGCAGATAGCGGCGGAATTTCCCCGTGCCTTGCTGACCATATTCTTTGAAAAAGGATTCCAGGCGTGGAAAGTCATTCGCCTGTGGCCCGAAGTAGCTGATGTGGCGGCCTTGTTCGCGCGCCTTGCGGATTTCCACATCCATTTCTGGACGGGTAAAACGGTGAAAGCTGTCACCCTCCACCCAGGCTGCGCTGATATCCATCATGTTGAATATTTTGCGAAAGGCATCTGAGGTGGTGGTCGTTCCTGCGCCGGATGAACCGGTGACTGCAATAATGGGGTGCTTTGCAGACATGACAAACCCTGTCAATTTAGAAAGATGCAATCAGTTAACAGGGTCTTGGTGGCTTGGTCAAGAAGGGGGTATTAACCGAGTGATCGCGTCGGTTTGATATCCACGGTTTCGTGCAGTTCTGAGTAGACGACGACGGCCTCACGGTTTTTCAGCAGGGTATAGACCTGCTCTACCTTTTCCTCAAAACTCGCTTCCTGCTCACCGTAATCGGTGCCCTCGCGCAGCACAAAGTGCTCGATGAGGTTTCGCAGTGTTTCTTCAGGAATCTCCTGCCAGGGAATAATCATCAGCCAGCCCTACTACTTAAATTGACTATAAAAACCGGTGTCGGAAGGTCGCGCTAAACACGATATCCGTGCTGTTATCGTGATTGAACATATTCTCGAGCGCGACCAATTCTAGCGCACTGTTGCCAAAAAGGTAGCGGTAGCCATAGGCAAACTCATGTACCGGCTTGGTCAGGTCGCTGAGCTGGGGATTTTTCGCCTTACCCTGTGACAACAGGTATTCACCGACAAGTTCATGATGTTTAAACAACCGGTACCGGTAGCTCACACCCGCACTGATCCCCCACGGTTCGACCTGGACAAAATGCTGGGGTTTATCGGGGCGGTGGGTAAGCGAGACACTGGCAGTTAACCGGTGTTTCTCTTGCTGATAACCATAATTGGCCTGCAGTGCCTGTTCAAAAGAGGTGTGGGTGAACACGCCATGGTTGACGCGATTGAAGAAAAGCGTCACGCCAAGGCTGAGTGCATGGTGGGCGTTTTGGAAAAGTTGCTGCTCGCCATAAAGGTTGATGGCACTGAGCAGCGCGTCTCCGACAAAATCCGTCGCAGGCTTGCCGTTAAGTTGTGGCGCATCGATATAGAACCTGTCTTCTTCAACGTCAGTCCGGCCATTTTGCTCGATGCCGAAAATGTTGTGGAATTTCTTGGTGACGCCATCAAGTCGGTTGTTGGCGGCGTAGCGGTATTGTAGCCAGACACCATAACGCTGTGTGGAAGAATGGGCGCGGATAAACCCGGCCAAGAACTGGTTATGGTAATAATCAAAGGTGTACTCCGGTGTGGAGGCCCAGACACTGCCGAACGTCGCGCTGGCGAACAGATCAGTCTGGCCTTCCTGGAGAGAAAAAGGGTCGTGCAGCATGGGGGTGAGCCCCGTCGTTTGCAGCGGGGCCTGGGACTGTATAACCAGAGGCCCGAAATCTGTGGTCGGGTTTTCGTCAGGTGCCACAGCCGCTGCAGCGGCCAACGGGAGCAGGAAAGCGCCGAGTGATATGGTCATTATCCACCTCTCTCACCCCACGCTTTGGATTATCGGGCAGTTATGCCTTTTTTAGGTGTGGGGCCAACCAACGCGGTACTTCACGTTCCAGCCAGAGTTCAGGGGCGTGAAGTGTTCCGGTGACAAAGCCGACGTGACCGCCATACTCCGTCAGATGGTACTCAATATTGTCAGGAAGCACTGTCTTGGGGATCACCGCTTCCGTCATAAAGGGATCATCTTTAGCATGGATCACTTTGAGTGGTGTCGCAATTTCCTGCAACACATCTAACCCACTGCATTGTCGGTAATAATCTTCAGCATCCTCAAAACCGTGCAGGGGGGCCGTGACGGTTTGGTCAAACTGATAGAGTGTTGAGATAGCGACTTTCTCACCACTTTTCCACTGACCGATCTGCGGATGGCGCGCCAGTTTGTTGCTGAGTGTGCGGTTCATGGAGCGCAGCAGATACGCCTGATAAACCTTGGAAAACCCTTGCTGGATACGGCTGGAGCAGGCCGCAAGATTGAGCGGAGGGCTTACCACACACGCTGCTTTGACGATGGGGTCATGGTTGAACTCGGCCAGATAACGTACCAGCATGTTTCCGCCCAGGGAGACACCTGCTGCAGCGATCGGCGTATCAGGAAATTGCTGGCGCAGACGTTCCAGGAAAAAGCGTGCGTCGCCGGTTTCACCGGAGTGATAACTGCGTGGTTGTTTATTCAGCGAACCGCTGCAACCGCGGAAATGCATTAGCACACCCAGCCAGCCTTGCTGCTTAAATGCGTTTAGCAGGCCATTGGCGTAAGGACTGTAAAAGCAACCTGCCAGACCATGAAACAGCACCGCCACTGGCTTACCCGAAGCGTTGGCAGGGGGCTCAGTCCAGCTTAAATCCAGAAAATCCCCATCCGGCGTTTCAATACGTTCCCATACTGGCTCAAAGACCGCTTTTCGGCGTAAAAAACGTGGCAACAGAGTTTGCAGATGCGGGTTCTTACCCCATGCCATGGGTTTGAAGTCGTGGCTCATGTTTCTCTCTTACAGGGAAAATTCCGTTAATGGCGGGTTGGCAAGCAATGCGGCCAACTGGCGACAACCTTGTTGCAGGGTATCACGTGTGGGGGGCGCACTCACTGCCAGCCTGACCGCCGGTGGCGCGGCGTACCCCGGTGGTATAAAGAGCTCCGAGGATTTCACTTCCAGACCTTGTTCCTTGGCAGCAACGAGGAATTCACTGAGTGCCCAGCCATCAGGCAGCGTCAGCCAGCCATGAAAGCCATTAGGATGATAGCGAAGTGTTTCAGTGCCCAACAATTCAGTGACAAGTTGCCAGCGCGCTTCCATTTCGCAGCGGATAGTTTCCAGTACCTGATTGGCGGCGCCATTCTCCAGCAAGATGGACGCCATGGCGGTCAACAGCGGGCTGATCATCCAGCTGTAGTTTTGCAGGGCATTGACGAAATGAGGATAGAAGCGGTCAGGCAGGTGCAGGAACCCAAGGCGCAGGCCAGGCGCCAGGGTTTTTGCCAGCCCGCCTATGTAGATAACGCTGTCCGGCGCAAGGTTAACCATAGGCTCCGGGCGCTTGCGGGGCAGAAGTCCGTTAACGTCATCTTCGACAATGGTGATCTGTGCCTTCTGACAAAGGGCAATGATCTCTTTTCGCCGCTCTGTGCCCATGATGGCAGTCGTCGGGTTTTGCAGTGTCGGGGTGAGATAGACCAAGCGCGGCTGGTATTGCTGACAGGCCGATTTCAACGACGCCGGTGTTATCCCTTCATCGTCCATTTCCACCGGTTTGACCGTCAGTTGCAGTTGGCGGGCAAGACTCATCAGGCCGGGGTAGGTGAGTTTGTCAGCTAGGATAGTGTCGCCAGCACGGCAAAGAGTGAGTAGGCAAAGCTGCATGGCGTTCTGTGCCCCGGAGCAAAACAGTAACCGCTCAGGTGAAGCGATCACCTGATGCCCGGCAAGCCAGGACGCCAGGATTTCCCGGTGCCTGACAATCCCCGAGGGCGGCTGGTAGAGCATGAGATTGTTGAGCTCATTCGGGTGTGCCGCCAGTTGTTGCAGCGCTTCGGAAAACAGATCGGCGCGGTTGATGGCGGGGGGCACGTTGTAGCCAAAGCTCAACACACCCGGACGCTCGGGGGCGGCAAAGGTCCAGAGTGGTTTATCGCTTTGGGTGATATAGGTGCCAGCCCCAACACGGGCTTCCACAATGCCGCGGCGCTCGGCTTCGGCATAGGCGCGGGTAACGGTACCCACAGTGACCGACAGTGCATCGGCCAGGGCCCGGTGAGTGGGCAGCTTGGTGCCAGGCATCAGTTCCTGCAACTGCACTTTCTGCGCAATTGCATCTGCTATCTGGCGGTAGAGCGGCGCGCCCTGTTTATCCAGTGTCATCGTCATAATTGTCATGGTGACAATAAACCTTTTGATCCATTTTTCGATCCCTGTTAGCGTGAATTTTGAGCAGTAATGGCGATTAATTCAACGTTTTTATGTGAATTGTATCGATACAATGTGAGCAGGGAGACAATTCATGATGGAGCTTTCATTTCTGGCAACACTGGCTGTGTTTGCCGCGACCATGACGGGCACGCCGGGGCCTAACAATATGATGCTGACAGCATCCGGTGCGAATTTCGGTTACCGAAGGACGGTACCTCATCTGGTAGGGATCACTCTGGGTGTTGCGTCATTGATTGCCGTCGTGGCGGCAGGGCTTGGCGTGGTATTCAAACTCTACCCCTGGGTGCAGGAAGGCATGAAAATGGTCGCCAGTGGCTATCTTTTGTATCTGGCGTGGCGTATTGCCAATGCCGGTGCGCCTTCTGAAAAATCGTCACCGGACAGACGGCCGATGACCCTGTTGGAAGGAGCATTGTTCCAATATGTGAACCCAAAGGCATGGGCGATGGCCGTGAGTGCTGTGGGTACCTTTACCCTGGCGGGGGGCGATTACTGGTGGTCAGCCCTGGTGATTGTACTGACCTTTATGGCGGTAGGTTTTCCGTTGACGTCCCTTTGGGCGGGGTTTGGTGTTTGGGTCGGCAGGGTGCTGTCGAGCGATAAAAGTTGGGTGCGGTTTAACCGTGTGATGGGTACCTTGACGGCTTCCTGCCTGTTCTTTATCTGGTTTTAGCGCAGCCCTTTGACCAGTGTGGGATAAAGGGAGCGGGCGGCAGGGTCAAGCTGGGTGCAATAAAGCTCCAGTGCTGACGGCGCTTGCTCTTCCCAAGGCAAATGGTTGATGCAAGCGATGAGCGCCTGTTGCTGGAACTTCTCCAGTGTCAATTCGTAATTGAGCATCTTCTGATAAGCCCCGCGGGAGAGTTGGGGTTTGAGTTCGCGGCGCATCAGGCGATACCGGCTGAGCAGGGTTTCTGATGGTGCCAGAGCCTGCCGCAGGGTGGCCAAGGAGGAGGGCGACAAGGTAAAGCCGGCGCTTTCCACCCACACCAATAATAGGGCAAGGTTTACATTGCCCTTAAACGCATCCTGCAGCTTCAGGCAGGCGTGTTTGATCTCCTGGTTACCGTAGTGGTGCAGGCAAAACTGCCACAGCCCGTCGGCTGTGGCATGTTGTTTCAGCGGGCTTGGAACTCCGCTTCCATTTGCTCCAGTTGTTCCTGAAGATCCATCCATTCCAGTTCGACCTCTTCGAGCGATGATTTTGCGTCTGCCTGTCTGCGCAGTAGCTCGGTCAGTTTTTCTTTATTGGCGGCTTCATAGAGAGAAGGCTCTGCCAGTTGAGACTCTACGTCGGCGATTGTGGCAGAAAAATTTTCGAGCTGTGTGTCCAGCGCGTCAATTTTCTTACGAAGCGGTGCGGTCTGGCGGCGGAACTCCGCTTCCAGACGCTTTTGCTCTTTGCGCGCAGCCTGGGTGTTGGCACCTGCCGGTTTGGCGGTTTCTGCCTGCTCCTGACGACGCTCGGAGCGTTGCAGTTCGTTCAACCACTGATGATAGTCATTCAGGTCGCCATTGAATTGTTCGACCTTGCGATCGTGCACCAGATAGAGGTCATCCGTGGTGGCGCGCAGCAGGTAACGGTCGTGGCTGACGATAACCATCGCGCCTTCGAACGATTGCAGAGCGATTGTCAGTGCCGCACGCATGTCGAGGTCAAGGTGGTTGGTCGGTTCGTCGAGCAGCAGCAGGTTCGGTTTTTGCCATACGATCAGAGCCAGTACCAGACGGGCTTTCTCGCCACCGGAGAACGGGGCAATCACATCCAGCGCTTTGTCGCCATGAAAGCCAAAGCTGCCAAGGTAATCGCGGAGCTGTTGTTCGGTTGCCTCTGGCGCCAGACGCATCAGGTGTTGCAGTGCGGTTTCGTCGTCACGCAGGGTTTCCAGCTGGTGCTGGGCAAAGTAACCGATCTTCACGCCTTGAGAGTAACGCAGTTCTCCCGCCTGCGCAGGCACAGTGCCGGAAAGGAGTTTGATCAGGGTAGATTTACCCGCGCCGTTGCGGCCAAGCAGACCAATGCGGCTGCCGGGAACCAGGTTGAGGAAGATTTTCTCCAGGATCAGTGTGTCGCCGTAGCCTGCGCAAACATCCTCCATCATCAGGATAGGGTTAGGCAGGGCGGACGGCTCGCGGAACTCAAAGCTGAACGGGTTATCAAACTGCGCCGGCAGCATTTTCTCCATGCGTTCCAGTGCCTTAATACGGCTCTGCGCCTGACGCGCTTTACTCGCCTTGTAGCGGAAGCGGTCAATGTAGGACTGCATGTGTGCCATCTGCTTTTGCTGCTTCTGGAACATAGCCTGTTGCAGGGTCAGCTTTTCTGCGCGCATCACCTCGAACGCCGAATAGTTACCGGTGTATTCGTTCAGGGTTTCGTTTTCGATGTGGATGATGCGGTTAACAACCGGGTCAAGGAAGTCACGGTCATGGGAGATCAGGACCAGGGTTCCTCGGTAATTCTGCAGCCATTTTTCCAGCCACATCACGGCATCCAAATCCAGGTGGTTGGTTGGTTCATCGAGCAGCAGCAGATCGGAGCGGCAGATCAACGCCTGCGCCAGGTTAAGGCGCATACGCCAGCCACCGGAGAACTGGGTCAGGTTCCAGCTCATCTGTTCCTGGCGAAAACCCAGGCCGTCCAGCAATTCTGCTGCGCGGGCGCGGATACTGTAACCGCCGACAGCATCGATCTTATCGTGCAGCATCGCCACCTTGTTGCCATCATCGGCTTCTTCTGCGGCGCGCAGTGCCTGCTCCAGTGCGCGGTACTCGCGGTCACCGTCAATCACATATTCAATGGCCTGGCGTTCCAGCGCCGGGGTTTCCTGTGCCACCCACGCCATCTGCCAGCCGCTCGGGAAGTTGCAACTGCCGGCATCCAGGGTCAATTCGCCTTTAAGCAGGGCAAACAGCGAGGATTTCCCGCAACCGTTTTTGCCTACAAGACCTACTTTATCACCGGGATGGATAGTGGCAGAGGCCTGGTTCAGCAGCGGTTTACCGCCGCGCAGAAGCTGTATATCAGAAATCGTGATCATGACTCGAGGCGGCTCCGGCCGCAGAAATAGGAGGTCGAAAAACTGGCGCTGTTATATCACACGACAGCCATTTACTTAAGAGAGGCGCAAAAATGTGCCGCCGTCAGACGGTGAAAAATTGCGGCTTTTACCGTATGGTGGAAGGTGTACACCGGATACCGCAAGAGCCGGTGTTTTGTGTCATGCTAAGAAGACAATAAAAAAGACGGACTTATCGCGAATAGACACAATCATTCGCGCCAAATTGTACAAAAGGATTTTGCTGCCAGATGGGAACCCCGACAACGTCGCTTTTCCGCTCCAAGGTATTGGTTATCTTCGCCCACCCCGATCCACAGGAATCGGTGGCAAACAAACGCATGCTTGATGCTGTGCGTCCGCTCGAACACGTCAGGATCCACGATCTTTACGCCACCTACCCAGACTTTATGATTGATGTGCATCATGAACGCCAGTTGTTGATGGAGCATGATGTGATCGTCTTCCAGCACCCGCTTCAAATGTATTCCTGCCCGTCACTGCTCAAAGAGTGGATTGATGTCGTGCTGGGTAAAGGCTTTGCCCACGGTGGCGGCAATGCGCTGGCGGGAAAAACCTGCCGTTTTGTTATCACCACCGGTGGTGCGGCCGAAGCTTTCAGCAAAACCGGTTATAACAAATACAGCATGGAAGAGTTGCTGCAGCCTTTTGAGCTGACGGCGCTTCTGTGCCAAATGCGCTGGGTAGAACCCATGGTATTGCACTGGGCGCGCAGGGTCACTGATGATGATCGCGCTGCCCACGCTGAGCTTTATGTGGACTGGCTGTGTAACCCTGTTTCGGAGGTGGTGTGATGGAAGGTCATAACTATCTCCTTGATGCGGTCATTTTCCTGGCTGCGGCAGTGGTCGCGGTTCCTTTTGCCCAGCGTCTCGGATTCGGTTCCGTGCTCGGTTATCTCATCGCCGGTATCGCGATTGGCCCCTGGGGGCTCGGTCTTATCAGTGACGTAGAAGCCATCCTGCATTTTGCCGAGCTTGGTGTGGTGTTGCTGCTGTTTCTGATTGGCCTTGAACTTAATCCGAAAAAGCTAATGCAGATGCGAAAGCCTATTCTGGGTCTGGGTGGCAGTCAGGTCTTGATCAGCGCCGTGGTTATCGGTCTCGTCGTACTGGGATTTGGGGTCAGCAATACCGATGCTGTGGTGGTTGGGATGGGGCTGGCTCTCTCTTCAACGGCCATTGCGATGCGCATTATTGAAGAACAGCGTTTGATGCGCACAGAGACCGGACAATCCGGTTTTGCGGTACTGCTGTTTCAAGATATTGCTGTGATCCCCATGCTGGCAGTGCTGCCAGCACTTTCCGGCGGTGCCAGTGGCAGTTGGCTGGATGTGGCAATGATGTTGGGTGCCATTGCGCTGCTCTTGGTCAGTGGCCATTACCTTCTGCGCCCGTTACTGCGCTGGGTAGTGATGAGCCGGGTCAAGGAGATGTTTACAGTGACCGCGCTGCTGGTGGTGGTGGGGATTGCCCTTGGCATGCAATCGCTTGGCCTTTCCATGGCGCTGGGTACTTTCCTTGCGGGGGTGTTACTGGCAGAAAGTGAATACCGCCACGAGCTTGAAATTGCTATCGAGCCCTTCAAAGGGTTGCTACTGGGGCTCTTCTTTATCGCGGTCGGTATGGCGGTAGATTTGGGGCTGCTGGCGCAATATCCGCTGCAAATTCTCGGCGCGGTACTGGCCTTGATTTTGGTGAAAGCCGCCATCATATATGGCTTGGTTCGCCTGTTTGGCGGAACAGCGAAATCCCGGAGTCAGGTCGCTTTACTGCTCAGTCAGGGCGGCGAATTTGCCTTTGTTCTTTTTACAGCGGCGCGCACGGAAGGGTTGCTGGAACCTTCACTGAATGCTTTTTTGCTGGTGGTGGTCAGTTTGTCGATGATGACGACGCCATTGCTGTTGATAGCCCAGGCGAAGTGGTTTGCCCGCACGATCAATGCGGACAGTGCCATACCAGAAAACGAACAGTTTGATGAAGACAGTGCCCGCGTGATCATCACCGGCTTTGGCCGTTTCGGTCAGGTTGTGGGTAGGCTGCTGTTTGCCAATAAAATCAAGCTGACGATTTTAGAGCGGGATCCGTCGCAAATCGCCTTTCTACGCAAGTTTGGCTACAAGGTGTATTACGGCGATGCCACGCAGCTTGATTTGTTGCGTGCGGCGGGAGCGGCGAGCGCGGAGGCCATCATTGTGTGTGCCGACTCGCCGGAAGAGGTCATGGAAATCGTTGAGCTTTGCCAACACCATTTCCCGAACCTGAAAGTGCTGGCACGCGCACGAAGCCGGGTAGAAGCGAACCAGCTGCTGGGGCGCAATGTGGATGGGTTTGCCCGGGAGACGTTTTTAAGTGCGCTGGATTTAGGGCGGCAAACATTGATCGCCCTGGGTATGCACCCGTACAAAGCCAAGCGGGCAGAAGCTTTTTTCCGCAAGCTGGATGAAATGCGCCTGCATGAATTGCAACCTCAGCATACCGATGATGTCACTGCCGTGACCCGTACCAAGGAGGCGCGGCTGGAATTGGAAGAGTTGTTCGATCTGGAAATGAAAGGCGATTCAGAACGCCACCAGAGTTGGAACAGAGACAGTTAGGCAAGGAAGTTATGGCCAAAAAAAGATTTATTGCCGGTGCGACGTGTCCCTCCTGTAAAGAAGGAGACACACTGCGTTGGTGGCAGGAACACCACGTGGAAGTGGTGGAATGTGTGAAATGTGGTCATACAGACCGCCGTTCTCCGACAACTTCGGAAGCGGACGTGCCAGTGGAACCGGCGCGTGACGCACAGGTGATAGGGATATTTAAACCAGAGTAATAGTCGTTAGGCAGAGTTTTCTGTATTATCGGCGCCGAAATAAGCAGGTGCCGCTTTGCCTGATTGCATTCAGCGACACCCAGACTTAAATAACCGCTTCCGGAGCTAAGATGAAAATCACTAAAGACGTGGTCGTAAGCATTGCTTACCAAGTAAAAAATGAAGACGGCATTGTGGTTGATGAATCAACCAAAGAGATGCCACTGCAATACCTGCAGGGTCACGACAACCTGATCGTGGGTCTGGAAAACGCACTGGAAGGCCGCGAAGTCGGTGATGCGTTTGAAGTGACTGTAGCGCCGGAAGAGGCATACGGTGAGTACCTGGACGCAATGGTTCAGCGCGTACCTGCGGAAGTATTCCAGGGCGTTGATGAGATCGTTGTGGGCATGCGCTTCCTGGCGGACACCGACATGGGTCCAATCCCAGTTGAAGTCACTGAAGTAGACGGCGACGAAGTGGTTGTTGATGGTAACCACATGCTGGCTGGCCAGACCCTGACGTTCAACGTGGAAGTTGTTGCAGTGCGTGAAGCGACTGAAGAAGAGATCTCGCACGGTCACATTCACCAGGCGGGCGGCTGCTGTGGTGGTCACGACCATGACCACGACCACGAAGGCGGTTGCTGCGGTGGCGAAGACAAAGGCGACGACCACGTATGTTGTGGTGGCGGTGGTTGCGGCTCTCACTAATCGCCCAGCCTTAAAGCATCTCGCTTTTGATTGATAAAAACGCCATCCGGGAAACTGGGTGGCGTTTTTGTTTTTTTAAGATGGGGCCTAGGTTCTGGGGAAAGAAGGTCCTGGGAAGAGCGAAGAGCGGAGAGCGGTCCTGGGAATTTAAAAAGCGGTCCTAGGACCTTGGAAGAGCAAAGAGCTTGACTCTATAGTGGCACCATCCAAAATCTTGCAGTACCCAGTACCCAGTACCCAGTACCCAGTACCCAGTACCCAGTACCCAGTACCCAGTACCCAGTACCCAGTACCCAGTACCCAGTACCCAGTACCCAGTACCCAGTACCCAG